>WHSL01000002.1 GCA_009380095.1 Streptosporangiales bacterium
CGAAACACTGGGGAGCCTCAGGCCGAGGCGCCGAGGCAGCCCCGGCCGAGGCACCGAGGGAGCCACGGGCGGAGACATCAAGGGGACCCCGGAGGCCGGGGCATCAACGGGGGTGGGGGTCAGTCGTCCTCTTTGTCCTGGGCGTCCCAGGCTTCGTTGCGCGCGGCGGCGGTGCTCAGTGCCCTCGACGCCTCCTCGGCGGTCGCGTACGGCCCCATCCGCTCCCGGTCGGGACAGCCGGGCCCGTGCTCCACGGTCTGATGACGCAGGCAGAACCACCACCCCGCGTCGTTCTCCCGCTCCATCGCGTTCTCCTCACGGTTCATCGCGGACCTCCCGGCGTTCGACTCCCATCTTGCCCCCGCGGACCCGCCGGTAGACTCCCGATACATGTCCACCCTCCTGCGGCCCGGCCGGATCTCACCCATGCGCGATGTGCCATCTTCCATCGAACGACCGGAGTACGTGGGGAAGAAGCGGCCGCGCACCGGCGAGCCCGAGGTGAAGTCTCCGGAGATCATCGAGCGGATGCGGGTCGCGGGGGAGCTCGCCGCGCGGGCGCTGCGCGAGGTCGGCGGGCACGTGCGCCCCGGCGTCACCACCGACGAGCTGGACCGCGTCGGGCACGAGTACCTGGTCGCGCACGGGGCGTACCCCAGCACGCTGGGCTACCGCGGCTACCCGAAGTCGCTCTGCACCTCCCTCAACGAGGTCATCTGCCACGGCATCCCGGACGACACGGTGATCCACGATGGCGACATCGTGAACATCGACATCACCGCCTTCATCGGCGGCGTGCACGGCGACACCAACGCGACATTCCTCGCCGGCGACGTGGACGAGGAGTCGCGGCTGCTGGTGGAGCGCACCCGCGAGGCCACCATGCGCGCCATCAAGGCGGTCGCCCCCGGCCGAGCGCTGAACGTGGTGGGCCGCGTCATCGAGTCGTACGCGAAGCGCTTCGGCTACGGCGTCGTGCGCGACTTCACCGGCCACGGCATCGGCACCACGTTCCACTCCGGACTGATCGTGCCGCACTACGACGACCCGAACCTCGACGTCGTACTGGAGCCCGGCATGACGTTCACGATCGAGCCGATGCTCACGCTCGGCACCGTCGAGTACGACCTGTGGCCGGACGGCTGGACCGCGGTGACCCGCGACCGCAGGCGCACCGCCCAGTTCGAGCACACCCTGCTGGTCACCGAGGACGGCCACGAGATCCTCACCCTGCCCGGCGACGCGTAGGCAAGGCCGCGCCCGAAACAGGGGACGCCCGGCACCCGGCGGGCCGCCGTCGATGATCATGACGCCGGGTGGCAGGATGCGAAACATGGCAGATGGTGTGGACAACGCGCAGGCCCCGGACGTCGCGTCGCTGACCGTGGCGATCCTCGGCGGGACCGGCCCGCAGGGCAAGGGGCTGGGGCTGCGGCTGGCGACGGCCGGCAACAAGGTGATCATCGGCTCGCGCAGCGCGGAGCGGGCCGCGCAGATCGTGGCCGAGGAGTTCCCGGAGGGGCTGCCGGTCACCGGCATGGACAACGCGGCCGCGGCCCAGGCGGGCGACGTGGTGATCGTGGCGGTGCCGTGGGACGGGCACCGGGACACGCTGATCGGGCTCCGTACCGAGCTGGCCGGCAAGATCGTGGTCGACTGCGTGAACCCGCTCGGCTTCGACAAGCGCGGCGCGTACGCGCTGCCCGTCGAGGAGGGCAGCGCGGCGCAGCAGGCCGCCGACGTGCTGCCGGAGAGCCGGGTGGTGGGGGCGTTCCACCACGTGTCGCACGTGCTGTTGGCGGACCTCGAGGTCGCCGAGATGGACCTGGACGTGCTGGTACTGGGCGACGACCGCGAGGCCACCGACCTGGTCCAGGCGCTCGCCGCGCGCATCCCCGGAATGCGCGGGATCCACGGCGGGCGGCTGCGCAACGCGCACCAGGTGGAGGCGTTCACCGCCAACCTGATCTCCATCAACCGCCGCTACAAGGCGCACGCCGGGCTGCGCATCACCGACGTGTGATCGACGATCTCGGCCTCGAGGTCGCGGCGCCTCCGCGGGTACGCCGCGTGGTGTCGCTGGTCCCGTCGCTGACCGAGGCCGTGGCGGTGACGGCGCCGGGGCTGCTCGCCGCCGCGACGGACTGGTGCACACACCCGCCGGACCTCGAGGTCGTACGGGTCCGCGGCACCAAGAGCCCGGACGTGCCGAAGATCATCGAGCTCCGGCCGGACCTGGTGCTGGTGAACTTCGAGGAGAACCGCGAGCAGGACCTCGCCGCGCTGCGGGACGCGGGCGTGCCGGTGTACGTGACCGTGATCCGCACCCTCCCCGAGGCGTTCGGCTCGCTCACCCGGATGCTCGCGGCCTGCGGCCTGGACCGCCCCCGCTGGCTCGACGAGGCCCGGGAGGCCTGGGCGGACGTGCTCGCGACACCGCCGTCCGCCCGCGCCCGAGCGATCGTGCCGATCTGGCGCCGCCCATGGATGGTGCTCGGCCACGGTACGTTCGCCGGGGACGTGCTGGCCCGCCTCGGCGTGGCCAACCTGTACGGCGACGCCGCCGAGCGCTACCCGAAGGTCCCGCTGGACGAACTCCGCGCGGCGGGCGCGGACCTCGTCGTCCTGCCCGACGAGCCGTACGCGTTCCACGCCGGCGACGGCCCGGAGTCCTTCCCCGGCCTCCCCGCGGCCCTGGTGAGCGGCCGCGACCTCACCTGGTACGGACCCTCACTGCGCGAGGCCCGCGACCGGCTCGACGCCGCCCTACGGGCCCCGCTGCGCTGACCGGCCCCGCACGACACGGCGGCCCACGCCGGGCGACCCGCGCCGGGCCGGCCGGCTCCGCTCAGGAGATCCAGCTCTTGACCTTCTCGATCATCGCCACGGCGTCGCCGCCGACCGGGGTCACGTTGAGGTGGGTGACACCCGCGTCCCGCAGGGCCAGGACGCGCTCGCGGACCCAGCTCTCCGGCCCGACGAGGTTGGTGTGCTCGATCAGCTCCTGCGGCACCGCGGCGGCTGCCTCGTCCTTCTTACCGTCCAGGTAGAGGTCCTGGATCAGCGCCGCCTCCTTCTCGTAGCCGTAGCGGCGGGCCAGCGTGTTGTAGAAGTTCTTGTCGCGGGCGCCCATGCCGCCCACGTACAGGGCCACGTTGGGGCGGACGAAGTCGAGCAGCTTCTTGGTGTCCTCGCCCTCGCCGATGGCGAGCATGCCGCCGGCGCTGATCTGCAGCTCGCCCAGCTCGGGGGAGCGCTTGGCCTTGCCCGCGTCCAGCGCGGCACCCCACACCTCGCGGAACCGCTCCGGCATGAAGAAGATCGGGATCCAGCCGTCGGCGATCTCGGCGGTCAGCTCGACGTTCTTCTCGCCCAGCGACGCCGCGTAGATCGGGATACGGTCGCGTACCGGGTGATTGATGATCTTGAGAGGCTTGCCCAGCCCGGTGCCCTTCTCCGGGGGCAGCGGGATCTGGTAGATCCCGTCGTGGGTGAGCTTCTCCTCCCGCTTCCAGACCGTGCGGCAGATGTCGATGATCTCCCGCGTCCGGGCCAGCGGCTTGTGGTACGGCACTCCGTGCCAGCCCTCGATGACCTGCGGGCCGCTGGCGCCGAGGCCCAGGATGGCGCGCCCGCCGGAGAGGTAGTCCAGGCCCGCCGCGGTCTGCGCCATCAGGGTCGGCGTGCGCGTGTAGATCTGCAGGATGCCCGAGCCGATGGTGACCCGCTCGGTCTTGGCGGCGACATACCCCATCATGGTGGCCGCGTCGAACCCGTACGCCTCCGCGATCCAGACGCCACCGAGCCCGGCCTTCTCCAGGTCGGCGATCTTGTCGACGGTCGTCTTCGGGTCGCCTGCGTAGTGCAGCGGCATCGAGAGCTGCATCGCGCCTCCTGTGCTCGGCCGAGGTCGGGGAGAACCGAATCGCATTCTAGACGCTTGCGCCGAACCCCTGTCCAGCGCCCCCGGCCAGTCGCTCAGCGCGGCTTGCCCGTTCCCGTCGATGTCGGCTGCGGGCACGTGGTGACGCACCAGCGCCGCAGGACCTCCTCGCCGTCCACGCTGATCGCGAGCTCCTCCGTGGGACGCTCGGCGGTCAGCTTGGAGAGCCGGGCCGCGACGGTGATCGGCTCACCGTCCTTGGTCGTGCCGGTGCACCGTACGGTCATCGTGCCGCTCGGGGCGGCCGGGGTCGCGCAGCGCAACGGCCCCTTCGGAAGGTGTCCGGAGAACTGAAGGGCCTTGGTGCCCGCCTTGGCCGTGGCGTCGCTGACCTCCGCCGCCGTCGGACCGCTGTTCCCGCAACCGGCCAGCATCAAGCCGCTGACCAGTGCGAACGCACAGATCATCCGCATGCGGTCAGACTCACACGCGCACGCCCCGACACGGCGGAGACACGCCAACGGTGCGTCCGGCAGTCCGTACGGACCGCCGGAAACGCCGTGGTTCATCCGCCATTGTCCGGCCAAACTGCGCCCGCCCGGGCGGGCCGGTCAGTGGTACTCGTGCTCCGGACCGGGGAAGGTGCCGTTCACGACGTCCTCGGCGTACGCCTTCGCCGCGTCGCCGATGACCGTGTTCAGATCCGCGTACTTCTTCACGAACTTGGCCGTGCGCGGGGTGAGGCCCGCCATGTCCTGCCAGACCAGCACCTGCGCGTCGCACTGCGGGCCCGCGCCGATGCCGATCGTCGGGATGCTCAGCGAGGCGGTGATCCGCTCCGCCACCTCCGACGGCACGCACTCCAGCACCACCGAGAACGCGCCGGCGTGCTCCAGTTCCTTGGCGTCGTCGACGAGCCGGGCGGCCGCCTCCTCGCTGCGGCCCTGCACCCGGAACCCGCCGAGCACGTTGACCGACTGCGGGGTCAGGCCGATGTGCGCCATCACCGGGATCCCGGCGTTGACCAGCGCCTCGACCTGCGGCGCCGTACGGTGCCCGCCCTCCAGCTTGATCGCGTGCGCGCGCGACTCCTTCATGAACCGGGCGGCGGAGTCCAAGGCCTGCGCCGGGCCCGCCTGATACGCGCCGAACGGCAGGTCGGCGACGATCATCGCGCGCGACGTGGCGCGGACCACGGCGGCGGTCAGCGGGACCAGCTCGTCCATGGTGACCGGGACGGTCGAGTCGTAGCCGTACACCACCATGGCGGCCGAGTCGCCCACCAGCATCACCGGGATGCCGGCGTCGTCGAAGACCTTCGCGGTGAGCGCGTCGTAGGCGGTCAGCATGGGCCACCGCTCACCGCGCTGCTTGGCGGCGGCGATGTCCCGTACGGTCACGCGCCGGCCGGACGAGCCGCCGTACAGCGTGCCACTGGAGCCGCCTGTGGGCATGGGAGCAGAAGTGCTCATCAGGAACCTCCCGTCTCGAGGCGCCACGGTGGCGTCCCCGGACTCATACGGATGATCGCACGCGTGCCCGGCGTGAAACACCCCATGCGTGCAACGGAATCGGCGGCCTATGTCATCCAGGCACTGGCCTGGGGATCGGCCGGCTCCCGCCACCACGGGCCTAATTCGAAACGATACGGTTGCGTATCGATACCTGCCGTGCGTAGGCTGAGGGCCATGGCAGAACCGTCTCCGCACCCCAGACGCTGGTACATCCTCGGCGTCCTGGTGGTCTCACTGCTCGTCGTGGTGCTCGACAACACGGTGCTCAACGTGGCGATGCGGACCATCGCCGACCCGCACCAAGGCCTCGGCGCCACGCACAGTGAGCTGGAGTGGGCGATCAACTCCTACACCCTGGTCTTCGCCGGTCTGCTCTTCACCTGGGGCGTCATCGGCGACCGGGTGGGCCGCAAGCGCATCCTCATGCTCGGCCTCACCCTGTTCGGGCTCGCCTCGCTGATCTCGGCGTACGCGCAGACGCCCGAGCAGCTCATCTGGGCGCGGGCGTTCATGGGTGTGGGCGGCGCCGCGGTCATGCCGCAGACCCTGTCGATCATCACCAACGTCTTCGACGAGCGGGAGCGCGGCCGGGCCATCGGGATCTGGGCCGGCTCGGTCGGCCTGGCCATCGCCATCGGGCCGATCGTGGGCGGCGCGCTGCTCACCCGCTTCTGGTGGGGATCGGTCTTCCTGATCAACGTGCCGATCATCGTGATCGGCCTGATCGCGATGGTCTTCATCGTCCCCGAGTCGCGCAACCCCCGGCCGGGCCGGCTCGACCCGCTCGGCGTGCTGCTGTCCATCGCCGGGCTGGTGTCCTTCGTCTACGGCATCATCGAGGCCGGCCAGCGCTCCTCGGTCGCCCACCCGGAGGTGTATCTGCCGCTGCTGGGCGGTGCCGCCATCCTGGTGGCGTTCTTCGTGCACGAGGCGCGCAGCGACCATCCGTCCCTGGACGTCCGGCTCTTCCGCGACCCGCGGTTCGCCGCGTCGGCCGGGGCGGTCGGCCTGATCTTCTTCGCGATGGCCGGCTCGCTGTTCATCATGACCTTTTACCTGCAGAGCGTGCGCGGCTACACCCCGCTGGAGGCCGGGCTGCTCAGCATCCCCGTGGCGGTCGCCCAGCTCACGGTCTCGCCGATCAGCTCCTCGCTGGTCCGGCGGTTCGGCGCGCGGGCCGTCTGCGGGACGGGGCTGAGCATGGTCTCCCTCGCGCTGCTCTCCTATGCCGTCGTCACCCAGGTCGACTCGCCGATCTGGTGGCTGGAGGTCGCGTTCTTCGTGATGGGTGTGGGGATGGCGATGACCATGCCGCCGACGACCGAGTCGATAATGTCGGCGGTCCCCCGGGAGAAGGCCGGGGCCGCCTCGGCGGTGCAGAACATCGTCCGCCAGGTGTCCACCGCCATCGGGGTCGCGGTGCTCGGATCCGTGGTCTCGATCAGCTACCGCGGCAGCATGGCGGACTCGCTGTCCGCGGTCCCCGCGCCGCTCCGCGAGCACGCGGGGGAGTCGATCGAGGGCACGATGGCGCTGGCCGGCCGGCTCGGTGCGGCCGGCCGCGCGCTGGTCGAGCCGGCCCGGGAGGCGTACGTCGCCGCCATGCACATCACCGCGGTCTGCGCGGGGGTGATCGCCGCGCTCGGGGTGGTGGTCGTGCTGATCTGGCTGCCCGGCCGGCGGCGCGCCGCGGCCTCGGACGCGGAGCCCGGCTCGCGGCGGGAGCCCGCGAAGGTGTGAGATGAGGGCACCATGAGCGACGAAACGGCGAAGGTGGAGTTCGGCCGGCGGTCGTCCGGCCGCTCTTCGGGAACGCGTGTGCCCGCTCGACCGCCGGGGCGGCCGCGCAGCGAGCGCGCCGCGCAGGCGATCCTGGACGCCACCCTCGACCTGCTCGGCGAGACCGGGGTGGCGGGGCTGTCCATCGAGGCGGTGGCCGCGCGCGCCGGCGTCGGCAAGACCACCATCTACCGGCGCTGGTCCGGCAAGGACGACCTGATCATCGATGCCCTCGCCTCGCTGAAGGCCCCGGCCCCGGAGCCCTTGGAGGAGTCGGTGCGCGAGGATCTCGTCGCCCAGCTGAACGCCACCCGGGCCACCGCCGGTGACATGCGCAGCCGGTGCGCCATCGGGCTGGTGATGGGGGAGGGGGACCGCTACCCGCATCTGGTCGAGCGGTTTCACGCCGATGTGGTCGAGCCGCGGCGTGAGGTGCTGCGTGGGGTGCTGCGGCGCGGCGTCGCCAGTGGTGAGCTCCGCGCCGATCTGGACGTGGACGCGGCGGCGGTGCTGTTGTCCGGCGCGATGATGATGACGGTCCGGGAGTGCCCGCTCGGTGAGCAGGTCCCCGAGTCCGCCGCCCGGCGCATCGTCGACCTGGCGCTCGACGGCCTCGGCGGGCCCCGCGCCTGAGCCTCCGCGGCCTATGTGTCCCACGCGGCCTGCGTCGCCGTCGCCTTCGCGACCGCGCGGCCCGCGGCCTTCACGGCTCGCGTGGCCCTGTTATCAGGTGGCCCCGCGGTCAGGTGGTCAGGTGGTTTCGCGCCAGCGGCTCGTGATGGGGAGGCGGCGGTCGCGGCCGAAGTTCTTCGGCGTGATCTTCGGGCCGGGCGGGTACTGGCGGCGCTTGTACTCGGCCAGGTCGACGAGCCGGATCACCCGCTGCACCAGCGCCGGGTCGTGCCCGGCGGCGACCAGCTCGGCCGCCCCCATGTCCTTCTCCACGTAGTCGTCGAGCAGCGCGTCGAGCACCTCGTACGGCGGCAGCGAGTCGGTGTCCATCTGCCCGGGCGCCAGCTCCGCGCTCGGCGGCTTGCTGATCGAGTTCTCCGGCACCGGCGGCGTCTCGCCGCGCGCGGCCGCCTGGGCGTTGCGCCAGGTGGCGAGCGCCCAGACGAGCGTCTTGGGCACGTCCTTCAGCGGCGCGAAGCCGCCCGCCGAGTCGCCGTACAGGGTTGAGTAGCCGGTGGCGATCTCGCTCTTGTTGCCGGTGGTCAGCACCAGGTGGCCGTGCTCGTTGGAGAGGCCCATCCAGATCGTGCCGCGCACCCGGGCCTGCAGGTTCTCCGCGGCCAGGCCGTGCAGGTCGAGCTCCTTCTCGTACGCCGCCACGATCGGCGCGATCGGCACCGTACGAGAGTTCAGCCCCTGCCGCCGGACGAGCTCCTCCGCGTCGCTGATGGAGTGGTCGCTGGAGTAGCGGCCGGGCAGCAGCACCACGTGCACGTTCTCCGGCCCGGCCGCGTCCGCCGCGACGGTGGCGGCCAGCGCGGAGTCGATGCCGCCGGACAGCCCGAGGATGACGCTGCCGAAGCCGTTCTTGCGCATGTAGTCGCGGGTGCCGAGCACCACCGCCGCGTACACCTCGGCCAGGTCGTCGAGGCGCGGGGCCTCCTCCGCGGGCCGCGGTTCGTACGGCGGCAGCGGCACCGGGGACAGTTCCGCGTGCTCCACGGCGATGCGCGTGCCGTCGCCCGCGTCGTACGGGCCGGGCTCCGGCGGCGCGCCCGCCGCCGCGACCTCCAGGTCGGCGACCAGGAGGTGCTCGACGAACTGCGGCCCCCGCGCGACCACCGCACCCGCGGCGTCGACGACCAGCGAGTCCCCGTCGAAGACCAGCTCGTCCTGCCCGCCGACGAGGTTCACGTACGCCAGCGGCGCGCCGGCCTCGCGGGCACGGCGCGCGCACAGCTCGAGCCGTACGTCGTCCTTGTTGCGCTCGTACGGTGAGGCGTTGACCGAGACCACCAGCCCCGCCCCGGCCTGCCCGGCGACGGTGACCGGCCCGCCCTCCTGCCAGAGGTCCTCGCACACCACGACCGCCACGTCGACGCCGTGCACCCGTACGACCGGCAGCGTGTCGCCGGGCACGAAGTAGCGGTACTCGTCGAACACGCCGTAGTTGGGCAGGTGGTGCTTGGCCGAGTGCGCCACGACGCGACCGCCGGTGAGCACCGCCACCGCGTCCTGTGGGGCGCCCGCCGGCAGGCCCACCCGGGGCGCGGCCCGCTCGACGCGGTCCAGGTAGCCGACGATCACGACCTGCTCGCCGAGGCCGAGGCCGGCGAGCCGGGTGGCCACCTCGCTCAGCGTCCGCCGGGACGCCTCCACGAACGAGGAGCGCAGCGCGAGGTCCTCCACCGGGTATCCGGTGAGGGCCATCTCGGGGAAGGCCACGAGGTGGGCGCCCGCCTGGGCGGCCCGCCGCGTGTAGTCCACGATCAGCTCGGCGTTGCCCTCGAGGTCCCCCACGGTCGCGTTGACCTGAGCAAGCGCGATGCGCATCTGTGCCACCTTGTTCACTTTAGAGGCTCGTGAGTGGAGTCTTCGGTACCCTCCGCGCCCCCGCCGACACCCAGCATCGCGCATGCCGGGTGGGGGCGCGCGAGGCCGGGGCCGGATCAGGCCGCGACGGCCGCCAGGTCCGGGACGCTGCCCCGGGTGCCGTGCAGCGGCGGGCGGCCGGGGCGGACCACGCCCACCACCGGGCAGCCCGCGGCGAGCGCGCGGGCAGCTCGGGGCGGCCCGCGGTGAGCAGGCGGACCGAGTCGCGGGGGGTGAGGCCGTGCGTGGCGGCGCGGATCGCGGCGTCGAAGGGAAGCCCGTACGCGGCCGCCAGGCCGGCCTCGGCGCGCTCCCACGCGTCGTCGGAGTCCGCGAGCACTCCGTCACAGTCGAAGATCACCGCGTCGTGCTCGCTGCCGAGCGGACCCTTCACACGTCTCCCCACGTCAAGACCCTCGCCGGGTTGTCCACCAGCACCCGCCGGACCGGCTCGGCCCCGCAGGCGCGTTCCAGCCGGGGGACGAACCGCCGCGGCAGGTAGGCCAGCCCGGGCATCCCCCCGTACGCCACATAGCGGCTGCGCCGCGCCACGTCGCCGCCGAGCAGCAGCCGGTCCGAGGCGCCCTGCTCCGCCGCCGCGGCGAGGCAGTCGATCAGCGTCGCGTCCGGCCACTCGCGGGCCGCGCCATGCCGTCGTACTCCAGGTACGCACCGGCCGCCGCGAGCTCCGCGTGCAGCCCCGGATCGGGGTTGCGGTCGACGTGCGCGAGCACCACCCGGTGCGCCGGCACCCCGGCCCGGCCGAGCAGGCCCAGCACCTCGAATCCGGCGCTTCCGTGCTCGAGATGCACCATGACCGGGGCGCCGGTCGCGATCTGCGCCTCGGCCGCGGCGGCCAGCGCCCTGCGCTCGAAGCCGGAGATGGACCAGTACCCGATGCCGGTCTTCACGATCCCGGCCCGCACCGCCGCCCCGCCCGGCCCGGCCCGGCCGCGGGCCGCGGGGGCTCCGGAGTGTCCGTGGCGGGGAGCCCGGTACGGGCCGAGATGCGCGCCACCGCGGCGGGGTCGCGGCCCAGCCCGATCGGCGTGGCGTCGACCATGGCGGCGATCCCCGCCTCGTGCAGCATCGCCGCCTCCTCGCCGCTGAGCGCCTCCTCGTCCAGCTCGTCACCCGGCAGCAGCGGGCTGACCTGGAACAGGTGCTCATGACAGTCGGCCGGGCCGAGCACCGCCGGCGCGATGTCGCCGAGCACCGTACGGATGAGGCTCACCGCACCTCCGCGGCGACGCGGGCGAGCTCCGCGACCCGGTCCGGGCCCATGTCGATGGCGAAGACCTCGGCGATGACCTGGCTCCAGCCGTGGATGAAGTACCGCCAGCCGTCGACCACGGTCAGGCCGCGTTCGGCCCGTCGCGCCTCCGCCGTGTGCAGGAACTCGAGTGAGCCGCGGTAGTTGAGCTCCCAGGCGAGCGCGCGCTCGGGGAAGTCGGCCTCCGCACCGAGCGGCGAGCCCGGCCGGTCCTTGCCCATGCCGGTGGCGTTCACGATCAGGCTGCCGGGTGGCGCGGAGGCGACGAGGCCGTCCGCCGGTCCGTCCACCACGACGTAGGAGAAGATCTCGGCGGGGAGGCCGCCGCGCGCGTGCACCTCCCTTACGTGATCGAGCCGGCGGGGGTCGGTGTCGGTGACGACGATCCGCTGCGGACGGTCGGCGCGGCCCGCCAGATACCACGTGATGGCGGTGCCGGCACCGCCCGCACCGAGGCAGACGACCTCGCCGCCGGTGTCCGCGAAGTGCTGCGGGGGGACGAACTCCTCCAGCGCGAGCCGCGCGGTCAGCGGGTCCTTGGCGTGCCCGGCGAGCGCGCCGTCACGCTTGGCGATGGACGAGACCTCGCCGCACTCGCGCGCGAAGACATCGAGGGAGTCGAACAGATGCCCGGCCGCCTCGAACACCCGGATCTTGTGCGTGGTGACGAGCGCGCCGGCGATGGAGGGGTCGTCGCGGATCTCCTCGACCACCTTGAGGTACGCGGCGTCCGGCGCGCCGAGCGGAATGTCGTACCCGATCAGCCCGTCCTCGTCCAGGCCCAGCACCTCGGCCCAGCGCGGGAAGACCCGCCGGATCGAGGAGTGTGCCGTGTCGACGCCGACGAATCCCAGCCTCATCGCCCCACCCCCGCCATGAACGTGCGCGCCTTCCGCTCGATGGTGTCGTACGCGCCCGCGGCGAGGTCGGCGCCGGAGCACAGCTCGCCGCCCGCGCCCACCGCGACGGCGCCCGCCGCCAGCCACTGTCCGATGTTGTCCGCGGACACGCCGCCGGTGGGCATCAGCGGGACGTCCGGGAACGGGCCGCGCAGCGACTTCAGGTACGCGGGGCCGCCGAGCGAGGCCGGGAACACCTTCACCACGTCCGCGCCGAGCTCCACCGCCAGCATGACCTCGCTGGGGGTGAGCGCGCCGAGCATCACGGTGGCGCCGGTCTCCCGCATCTCCGCGGCGAGGGCGGGGCGGGTGCCGGGGGAGACGAGGAACCGCGCGCCGGCGGCGGCGGCCTCCGCGGCCTGCCCGGGCGCGGTCACGGTGCCTGCGCCGACGAGCACGGCCTCCCCGTGCCGGCGCGTCACCTCGGCGATCACCGCGGCCGCGTCGGGCGTCGAGTACGTGATCTCGATGCCCTTGATCCCGCCCCTGACCAGGGCGTCCACCCCGGCCGCCGCGGCCTCCGCGTCAGGCGCCCGCAACACCGCGATCACAGTGGTTTCGCGAAGCTCGTCAAGACCAGCAGGGGTCACAACATCTCCAGACTCGAAAGGCTCCACACCCGGCAGGCGTGGGGGATCGTCCCATGATGGGGAAGGCTCCCAGGGAGCCCACCCCGGTTTCGCCCCCCAAGACATCCTTCCCCGCAGCCATCCTCCACCGGCCCCCGGCCAGGGGAATCGGTTGGGGAGTCGGCTGGGGAGTGGAGCCGCCTTCCGCGGGCCCAACTGCTCCCCAGCGGGCTGCCCGGCTCGGCCTCGGCGTGGCTGGTCTCCGGCGGGCTGCCCGGCTCGGCCTCGGCGTGGCTGTTCCCCGGCGGGCTGCCCGGCCCGGCCTTCATGCGGTCTCCCGGCCGACGGGGTGCTGGGGCGGGCGGCCGTCGAGGACGGCGAGGACGTCGGCGGCGCCCATGCGGTCGATGGCCTGGACGGTCTGCGCGCCGATGTGCGGAGTGACGGTGACGCGGCCGGCCAGCCCGGGGTCGAGCAACGGGCCGTCGTCGCCGCCAGATTCGGCCGCCAGCGCGTCCGCCGCGTACGCACCCAGCCGCCCCTCGCGCAGCGCCGCCGCCACGGCATCATCATCGACGAGATCGGCACGCGCGGTGTTGACCAGGACCAGCCCCGGCGCGGCCAGCTCCAGCCAGGCGGCGTCGATCAACCTGGCCCCGCCGGGCGCGTGCAACGACACGGCATCACACGCGGCCAGCTCGGCGAGATCCGCCCGGCGAACGCCGGACCCGGCCCCCTGAGCTTGATGTCCGGGCGGGTGGGCTCCGGGCTCGGCCCCTTGAGTGGCGTGTTCCTGCTGGTGGGTGCCGGGGTCGACCGCTTGGGCGGGGTGTCCGGGCGGGTGGGTGCCGGGGTCGACCGCTTGGGTGGGGTTTTCGGGATGGGGGGCGGCGAGGTCGGTGAAGGTGGTGTCGTTGGCGTAGGGGTCGTAGGCGGAGACTTGGCAGCCGAGGGCGAGGGCGCGGCGGGCGAAGGCCTGGCCGATGCGACCTAGGCCGGCGATGCCGATGTGGAGGGCGGCCGGCTCTCGGCCGCGTACCGGGGTCCAGTCGCCGGAGCGGACCCGGCGGTCGCCCTCACCGACCCCGCGCACCGCGCCGAGCGGCAGCGCCAGGGCGAGGTCGACCACCGCTTCGGTGTTGGCGCCGGGCGTGTTGGTCACGGTCAGCCCGCGCCGCGCGGCGGCCGCCAGGTCGACCGCGTCGACGCCCACGCCGTACCGGGCGATGACCCGCAGGCGCGGCGCGGCGGCCAGGTGCGCCTCGGTGATCGGCCCGGTCCCGGCGATCCAGCCGTCCGCCTCGGCGAGCAGCGGCGCCAGCGCACCGCCGATCGCGATCTGCAGGTAGAACGGGTCCACCCCGAGGAGTGTGCCCCCGTTGTTGAGCATCCCCACGATCAGCGCGCCGAGCAGGGTGCCGAGCGCGGCGCCGCGCGCGCCGAACAGGCTGCCCCGCCGATCGCGCAGGCGGCGATGGCCTGCAGCTCGTACCCGGTGCCCGCGGTGGGCACGCCGTTGCTCAGCCGGGAGGCGAGCAGCACGCCGCCCAGCGCGGCCAGCGTGCCGGACAGCGCGTACACGCTGACCTGCACGGTACGGACCGGCACCCCGGCCAGCCGGGCGGACTCCTTGCTGGAGCCGATCGCGTAGACGTACCGGCCCCAGACGGTACGGCGCAGCGCGAACGCCACCACCACCGCGACGATCAGGGTGATCCAGATCAGGTTGGCGATGCCGAACGCCACCAGCAGTCCCGCGACCGTGCCGCTGGCCGCCCCGGCGAGCAGCGCGAGCACCACGGCGAGCAGCACCGATCCGCCGCCGGTGGTCTCGCACACCGCCATCGCGGCGATGATGCCGGACAGGCCCACCACCGACCCCACGGACAGGTCGATACCGCCGGTGATGATCACCAGCAGCCGGCCGATCGCGATGATCGCGTAGATCGACACCTGGCGGCCCAGGTCGTCGAGGTTCGTACCGGTCAGGAAGGTGTCGGTGAACAGGCTGAGCGCCAGCGCGAGCACCAGCAGTACGGGCACGCCGTTCAGCTCGCGTCCCAGCACGTCACGGACGCCGAGGATCTCCTCCGGCGGCACCAGGTCGGCGAGCAGGGCCGAGGCGGCCGGACGGTACAGGTCGAGGGCGATCCCGAACAGGAACGCGGCGGCGATGATGAGCGGCAGCTCGTACGCGAAGCCGAGCACCGCGATCATCGCCGCCGGTGGCCGCCAGCGAGAGCCCGCGCGCACCGGTCAGGTAGAGCGCGAGGAACGGCTGCACCATCGTGCCCAGCCGGTTCACCAGGCTGCCCGCCCAGAGCAGCCAGAACGACCGGGGGAAGCCCGCCCACCCGGGAGCGCAGGAAACCGGCCGCCGACACGACCCGATCCTGGCCGAGGCCCTGCGCGAAGGCGAACGTTTCTCGCCGCCACGCCGAGGCCCGCCGGGTTTCGCCCGTGGCGATGCGTCATTCGGCGCGTGTGTCTCGTAACCTGCCGGAAACAGGTCGGAGTGACACTGGTAGTGAGGACGTGCGCCGGCGGCGAGGCCCGGCGGTGGAGGAAGGTGGGCCGTGGACAGGCAGCAGGAATTCGTGCTCCGCACGCTCGAAGAGCGGGACATCCGGTTCGTGCGCCTGTGGTTCACCGACGTGCTCGGCTACCTCAAGTCGGTGGCCGTGGCGCCGGCCGAGCTGGAGGGCGCGTTCGCCGAGGGCATCGGCTTCGACGGGTCGGCCATCGAGGGCTTCGCCAGGGTGTACGAGGCCGACATGCTGGCCAAGCCCGACCCGTCCACGTTCCAGGTGCTGCCCTGGCGCAGCGAGGCGCCGGGCGTGGCGCGGATGTTCTGCGACATCCTGATGCCGGACGGCTCGCCCAGCTACGCCGACCCGCGTTACGTGCTGAAGCGCCAGCTCAGCAAGGCGTCGGACCAGGGCTTCACGTTCTACACCCACCCCGAGGTGGAGTTCTTCCTGCTGAAGGAGAACCCCTCCTCCGGCCGTCCGCCGGAGCCCATCGACGACGGCGGGTACTTCGACCACACCCCGCACAGCACGGCGCACGACTTCCGCCGCAACGCCATCGTGATGCTCGAGGGCATGGGCATCTCGGTGGAGTTCAGCCACCACGAGGGCGGGCCCGGCCAGCAGGAGATCGACCTGCGGTACGCCGACGCGCTCACCACCGCCGACAACCTCATGACGTTCCGCCTGGTCATGAAGGAGGTGGCGCTGGAGCAGGGGGTGTACGCGACGTTCATGCCGAAGCCGTTCACCGCGTACCCGGGCTCGGGCATGCACACCCACATGTCGCTGTTCGAGGGCGACCGCAACGCGTTCTATGAGCCGGGCGGGCAGTACCAGCTCTCCAAGACCGGCCGCGCGTTCATCGCCGGGCTGCTGCACCACGCCTCGGAGATCACCGCGGTGTGCAACCAGTGGGTGAACTCCTACAAGCGGCTGTGGGGCGCCCCGGCGGGCACGGCCGGCGCCGGCGGCGAGGCCCCGGCGTACGTGTGCTGGGGTCACAACAACCGGTCCGCGCTGGTCCGGGTGCCGATGTACAAGCCCACCAAGTCCAACTCCACGCGCATCGAGTTCCGCTCGCTGGACTCGGCGTGCAACCCGTACCTGTCGTTCGCGGTGATCCTGGCCGCGGGCCTCAAGGGCATCGAGCAGGGGTACGAGCTGCCGCCCGGCGCCGACGACGACGTGTGGTCGCTCACCGACGCGGAACGCCGCGCGCTCGGCATCCGCCCGCTGCCGCAGAGCCTGGACGAGGCCATCAAGGCCATGGAGGGCAGCGAGCTCGTCGCCGAGGCGCTCGGCGAGCACGTCTTCGACTTCTTCCTCCGCAACAAGAAGTCCGAGTGGGAGGACTACCGCCGCCAGGTCACCCCGTACGAGCTGAGCCACTACCTCCCCGTGCTCTGACCGGGCGTGCCAGACTCGTCGGCATAGGCAGGCCGAAGACGATCGACGAGTACCTCGAGGGCTTCGCCGGGCAGCGGCGTGAGCTGCTCGAACGGCTGCGCGCACTGGCGGCCGAGGCGGCCCCGCAGGCGACCGAGGCGATCAAGTGGGGGCATCCCGCATGGGCGCACCCGTCCGGGACGATCTTGTTCATGTTCAATGGCCACAAGAACCACGCGGGCGTCGCGGTCACCGGGAGCACCCGGGAGGCGTTCGACGCCGAGCCGGCCGACTTCGCCGCCGACGGGCCGATCAGGCTTCCGTACGGCGGGCCCGTGCGGGGCCCGTGCCGGACGAGCTGCTGCGCCGGATGATCGCCTTCCGGGTGCGCGAGCACGAGGACCACGGCGTGAAGTGGATGTGACCGCTCAGGCGCGCTCCGGGGCGGCGGCCGGGGTGGCCTGGCAGGCGCGGACGACCGCGGCGAAGGCGGCGGCCACGGCGTGGCCGTTGACGGCGAGCTCGTCCTCGCGGGCGATCGCGTCGGCGAGCACCTCGCGCGGCTCCTGACCGCGCTCGCGCATGACGACCGCGTCGCTCGCCGCCCAGGTGGCCATGTCGGTCTGCGTGACCTCGGGGTGGAACTGCACGCCCCACGCCACGTCACCGAGCCGGAACGCCTGAACCGGGTACATCGCGCTGGACGCCAGCGGCACCGCGCCCGGCGGCGGCACGGTGATCACGTCAAAGTGCCACTGGACGAACCGGGGCGTCCCGGACAGCCCGCCGAGCAGCGCGTCACCGTCCGCCGCCACCGTCACCGGGCAGGCGCCGAGCTCAGGGCCGGCCGCGCCGCGCGCCACCTCGCCGCCGCAGGCCACCGCGAGCAGCTGCGCGCCGAGGCAGATGCCGAGCGTGGGCACCCCGGCCGCCACCGCCTGCCGCAGCAGCGCGCGGGCCCCGGGCAGCCAGGGGGCGCGCTCGTCGTCGGTGGCGCCCATCGCCCCGCCGAGCACGATCAGCCCGTCGTGCTCGAGGTCCTTGGGGAGCAGCTCGCCCGCGTACGGGCGCACGATCACCGCCTCCACCCCCGCATCGGCCAGCCAGGGCCCGAACCTGCCGGGGCCGCCGTCCGAACCGTGCTCGATGACGAGGATGCGAGAGGTCAACGTCCTGCCTTTCCGGTCAGCGGCCCCCCAGGTTGTACGGGAGCCGTACGGGATCGCCGGGCCGCACGTGCGCGGCGAGGTACTCCGCGAAGGTACCTCCGGTCCGCTCCCCCTCGTGCAATAGGTTGCCGCCCGCGCGGAAACCGGCGATCGCGCGGCCGGGCATGGGCACGACGAGCACCCGCCGGTTCAGCCCCGCCGCCTTCAGGTACGCGTGCACGGCGCTCTCCAGCGTCACCGAGCCGCCGCGTTCCGGCGACGTCCGCCCAGGTGTCCCGGACCCCGGCGTTCGTCGCGCAGTGCACGACCGTGTCGACGCCGGTCACCGCCTCGGCCAGGCCCGCTCCGGTGGTCAGGTCGCCGCGCGCCGCGGTCGCGCCCTCCGGTACCGCGGGCGCCGCCTTCCGCGACAGCACCCGCACCTCCTCCGCACCGCGCGTCAGCAGCTCCGACACGACCTGCCCGCCGACGACCCCGGTACCGCCGGTCACCAAGATGCTCATCCACCGACACCTCCCTCCCTCATGACAACGTTCCCCGCCCGGACGTGACATGCTCCCCGGACGGCAGCGCTCGTTGGCGACGCCGCGCCGCCCGCTCGGTACGTTGGTCAGTCGTGAGGGAGACGCGCAGGTTCAGCACCACCGCGGGGGAGTACGCGCGGCGCGGGTTCGCCGACGGCACGCGGGCCGGGCGGCTCGTCGCCGAGGCGGGGCTCGGTGACGACCAGGAGCTGCTCGGCGCGATCACCGAGACCGCGGACCCCGACCTCGCCCTCGGCTCCCTCGCCACGCTGCTGGAGCGGGCCGGCGAGGGGGCCGCCGACCTGCGCGCGGCGCTCCGTTCGGACAACGGGCTGCGGGACCGGCTGCTCGCCGTACTCGGCGCCAGCGCCGCGCTCGGCGACCACCTGGCCCGGCACCCGTACGACTGGCGGGAGCTGCTCGGGCCAGACGCGCTGTACGCGCCCGACCCCGACGAACTGCGCGCCTCGCTGGTACACGCGGTCGGCGCCGACCCGCTCGGGCCCGCCCCGGTGGCCCGCGACGGCGAGGCGCTCGACGCGCTGCGGCGCGCGTACCGGCGCCGGGTGCTGCGGCTCGCCGGGCGCGACCTGACCGGCGCCGCCGGGGTGGAGGAGGTCGCGGCGGAGCTCGCCGACCTGGCCGCCGCCGCGCTGGAGGCGGCGCTCGCGATCGCCCGTTCCGAGCTGCCGGCCGGCGCCGCGCCGGCCCGGCTGTCCATCATCGCCATGGGCAAGGCGGGCGGGCGGGAGCTCAACTACGTCAGCGACGTGGACGTGATCTTCGTGGCGGAGCCCGAGCCGGGCGGCGACGAGGACGCGGCCCTCCGTACGGCGACCCGGCTCGCGGCGGCCACCATGCGGGCGGCCTCCGCCAGCACGCCCGAGGGCTCGCTCTGGCAGGTGGACCCGGGGCTGCGCCCGGAGGGCCGGAACGGGCCGCTGGTGCGGACGCTGGCCAGCCACCTCGCGTACTACCAGCGGTGGGCGAAGACCTGGGAGTTCCAGGCGCTGCTGAAAGCGCGCCCGGTGGCAGGGGACGTGGAGCTCGGCGAGGCGTACATGCACGGCATCGCGCCGCTGGTCTGGCGCGCGGCGGGCCGCGACCACTTCGTCGAGGACGTCCAGGCCATGCGCCGCCGGGTGATCGAGCACATCCCGGGCGACCAGGCGGAGCGGCAGCTCAAGCTGGGGCCCGGCGGGCTGCGCGACGTGGAGTTCGCGGTGCAGCTGCTGCAGCTCGTGCACGGGCGGACCACCGAGGACCCGCCGCCGCGCGTCCTGCTGCGCAGCGCGAACACGCTGGCCGCGCTGGAGGCGCTGTCCCGGGGCGGATACGTGGGCCGGCAGGACGCGGCCGAGCTCGCGGAGGCGTACCGGTTCCTGCGCCGGGTGGAGCATCTGCTGCAGCTGTACCGGCTGCGCCGTACGCACCTCGTGCCCGACAACGACGCCGGCCTGCGGCGCATCGGGCGCGCGCTCGGGCTGCGCGGCGACCCGGTCAAGGAGTTCACCGCGCTGTGGCGGCGGCACGCCCGCGAGGTGCGGCGGATCCACGAGAAGCTGTTCTACCGGCCGCTGCTGCAGGCCGTCGCACGGCTTCCCGAGGCGGGCGCGCGGCTCACCCCGGACCAGGCGCGGGCCCGGCTGGAGGCGCTCGGCTACACCGACCCCGCCGGCGCGCTGCGGCACATCGAGGCGCTCGCCTCCGGGGTCTCCCGGCGCGCCGCGATCCAGCGCACGCTGCTGCCGGTGATGCTCGGCTGGTTCGCCGACGGGCCGGACCCGGACGCCGGGCTGCTCGGCTTCCGCCGGGTCAGCGAGGCGCTCGGCTCGACGCCCTGGTACCTGCGGCTGCTCCGCGACCACGTGGACGTGGCGGAGCGGATGGCGTACGTGCTCGCCTCCAGCCGGTACGCCACCGACCTGCTGCTGCGGGCGCCGGAGGCGGTGGGGATGCTCGCCGACGACGCGGACCTCGCGCCGCGGCCGCGGGAGGCGCTGCGCACCGAGGCGAAGGCGCTGCTGCAGCGGCACGACTCCGCGGAGGCGGCGGTCGAGGCGCTGCGCGGGCTGCGCCGCCGCGAGCTGTTCCGGGCGGCCACCGCCGACCTGCTCGGGCGGCTCGACGTCGACCAGGTCGGCACCGCGCTCACCGACATCGCGGCCGCCACGCTGGAGACGGCGCTGTCGGTGGCGGTCCGTACGGTGGAGGCGGCGCGCGGGGAGATGCCGACCCGGTTCGCCGTCGTCGCGATGGGCCGCTTCGGCGGAGGGGAGCTGGGGTACGGCAGCGACGCCGACGTGGTGTTCGTGCACGACCCGCTGCCCGGGGCCGAGGAGCGGGTGGCGGCGGACGCGGCGCACGCGGTCGCCGAGGAGCTGCGCGGGCTGCTGTCCCGGCCCGCGCCCGAGCCGCCGCTGGTCGTGGACGCCGGGTTGCGGCCGGAGGGGCGGGCGGGCGCGCTGGTCCGTACGTTGGCGTCGTACGCGGGGTACTACCGGCGCTGGTCCTCGCCGTGGGAGGCGCAGGCGCTGCTGCGCGCCGCGCCGGTCGCGGGGGACGCGGCGACGGGGGAGCGGTTCCGTGAGCTGATCGACCCGCTGCGGTGGCCGGAGGGGGGTGTCGACGCGTCCGCGCTGCTGGAGATCCGGCGGCTCAAGGCGCGGATGGAGGCGGAGCGGCTGCCGCGCGGGGCCGACCCCGGCATGCACACCAAGCTGGGGCCGGGCGGGCTTTCCGACGTGGAGTGGGTGGCCCAGCTGTTGCAGCTGCGCCACGCATCGGCGGTCCCCGCGTTGCGCACCACGCGCACGCTCGCCGCGCTCACCGCCGCCACCGAAGCCGGGCTGCTCGACGCCTCCGACGCCGAGGTCCTGACCGAGGCCTGGCGACTCGCCACCCGGATCCGCGGCGCGATCGTTCTGGTCCGGGGCAAGGCCGCGGACTCCATCCCCACCGACCTCCGCGACGCCTCCGCGGTGGCGCGCGTCCTCGGCTTCGGCTCCCGCGAGGAACTCCTCGAGGAGCACCGCCGCGTCACCCGCCGCGCCCGCACCGTCATGGAACGCGTCTTCTACGGCTGATCGATGGCCGCTTTAGGACATGACCGGCAACTGGTCGCATATCACCGTCCGGCCTACGTTGATCGCCCTCGGCCTCGCCATGTCCGCCAACCAGGTCGCCATCGTGGTGACGCCGCCCGTGCTCGGCCTGCTCGAGGATCACACCGGCGGCTTCACCTCGGCCTGGGGCCTGCTCACCGGCCTGACCGCGCTCGCTCTCACGGTCACCGCGATCGGGACCGTCAGGTACGGACGACGAGGGTCGCGGAGGCCCGGTCGTGCAGGCCGCGGTTGTCGTGGTCGATGAAGAGGGCGGGGACGGCGAGGCAGAGCAGGGCCGTACGGGCCAGCGTCCAGAGCAGGCCGGGGCGTCCGCCGGTGAGCGTGGTGACGCGGAGGCGGAACAGGCGCTGGCCGATCGTGTGGCCGAGGGTGGGCAGGAGCACCACGTACATCAGGGCGAAGACGCCGAGGGTGAGCCACTCGTCGCCGCGGATCAGGCCCTGGGCGATGGTCAGCGCGAGCGCCCAGTCGACGAGCACCGCGCCGAGGCGGCGGCCGAAGCCCGCGGCGGAGCCCGGCCCCTCCTTCGGCAGGCCGAGCGCCTCCCCCGGGTAGCCGGGCTCGGCGTCGGAGTCCAGCGGGAGACCGGTGAAGACGGACCCGAGCCAGCGGCGTTGCGACATGACACCAAGCTACCCGCGGGCGGCCGCGGGGGCGCGCCGGGCGGCGGCGGGACGCGCGGAGTGCTGTGGCGGTATCGTTACGAAGCGCAAGGGGGCCCGATCTGAGCAGCGGAAACGCATACGGATCACGCGGTTTCGCCCGGCGGGACGCCGTAACACGCGTGAAACATACGAGACATGGTCAGGAAACGGCCTCCCCGTAGCTTCAAGGGCAGAGTCGCGCCCCCACGGAGGTTGGTTTGTTCACGAGCGCAGAAGAAGTCCTTACCTACATCAAGGACGAAGGCGTGCAGTTCGTCGACGTCAGGTTCTGCGACCTGCCGGGGACGACGCACCACTTCACCCTCCCCGTCGAGAACTTCGGCGAGGAGGTCTTCACGGACGGCCTGATGTTCGACGGGTCCTCGATCCGCGGTTTCCAGGCCATCCACGAGTCGGACATGTTGCTGCTGCCCGACCCCACGACCGCGGTCATCGACCAGTTCCGCGAGTTCAAGACGCTGAACCTGACGTTCTTCGTGCACGACCCGCTGACCGGCGAGCCGTACAGCCGTGACCCGCGGAACGTCGCGAAGAAGGCCGAGGACTTCCTGCGCGGCAGCGGGGTCGCCGACACCGTGTTCTTCGGGCCCGAGGCCGAGTTCTACATCTTCGACGACGTGCGGTTCGCCACCGCGCCGAACGAGTCGTACTACTACATCGACTCCGTCGAGGGCGCCTGGAACACCGGCAGCAAGACCGAGGGCGGCAACCTCGGCTACCGGCCCCGCTACAAGGGCGGCTACTTCCCGGTCGAGCCCACCGACCACTACAGCGACCTCCGGTCGCGCATGGTGCGCGCGCTCATCGACGCCGGCGTCACGGTGGAGATCCAGCACCACGAGGTCGGCACCTCCGGCCAGGCGGAGATCGACTTCCGCTTCGGCACGCTGCTGAAGACCGCCGACAACCTGATGCTGTACAAGTACATCACCAAGAACGTGGCGCAGGCCGCGGGCAAGTCGGTGACGTTCATGCCGAAGCCGGTCTTCGGTGACAACGGTTCCGGCATGCACTGCCACCAGAGCCTCTGGAAGGACGGCTCGCCGCTGTTCTACGACGAGGTCGGCTACGCGGGCCTGTCCGACATGGGGCGGTACTACATCGGTGGCCTGCTCAAGCACGCCGCCTCTCTGCTGGCCTTCACGAACCCGACGGTGAACTCCTTCCACCGCCTGGTGCCCGGCTTCGAGGCCCCGGTGAACCTGGTCTACTCGCAGCGGAACCGCTCCGCCGCGGTGCGCATCCCGATCACCGGGAGCAACCCGAAGGCCAAGCGCCTCGAGTACCGCGTGCCGGACCCGTCCTGCAACCCGTACCTGGCCTTCGCCGCCATGCTGATGGCCGGCCTGGACGGCATCAAGAACAAGATCGAGCCGCCGGAGCCGGTGGACAAGGACCTCTACGAGCTGCCGCCCGAGGAGGCCCGCTCCATCCCGACCGTGCCGGGCAGCCTCCCCGAGGCGCTCGAGGCGCTCGAGGCCGACCACGACTACCTGCTCGAGGGCGGCGTGTTCACGCCGGACCTGATCGAGACCTGGATCGCGTACAAGCGCGAGAACGAGGTCGACCCGATCCGCCTCCGCCCGCACCCGCACGAGTTCGAGCTCTACTACGACTGCTAGGACCGCCGTAGGTCAGAGCTGATTTTCGCTCTCCCGGGCCGTCTGTGGGCCGTCGGCCGTTCCTTCCTCGCCGGAAGGTGCGGTCGGCGGCCCTTCTTTACGAGGCGCCGCCGTGCGGCGTGAACGGCCCTCGCCGCCCCGGCTGGCCGTTGGTTCCCAGCCTCGGGTCAGTCCTCAGGTACGGCGCTGTCGTGGTAACCGTCGGACTCGGCCTGATCCTCAGGTACGGCGCTGTCGTGGTAACCATCGGACTCGGGCTGGCCCTCAGGCGCGGCGCTGTCGGGCGCCGGATCTGTGGCCATGGCGGCTCTCCCTGGAGTCGTCGTACGAGGGGTGGAGCGCTGGGTCCAGGTTCTGTGGCACTGTCCCATGGCAGAGCCGTCCGGCCGGGAAGCTGGCCGGAAGAGGGCCTCGCCCAAGTCGGCCGCAATCGGCCCCCCGCCGTGGTCGTGACGGGAACGTCGCCGAGCGTCCGTGCGTGGCGCGCGCCCGGGCCGCGGAGGGCCAGGGACGGGAGGGGAGGGGAGGGGAGGGCGGGTCAGCGCATGCGGGGTTTGGGTCCCTTGGGCATGCGCATGCCCTTGGGCATGGGGCCCTTGGGCATCTGGGGGCCGGAGGGGAGGGCCTTGAGGCGGTAGGTGAGCTCGGCGACCGCGGGCTTCTTGAGGTTGCGGGGGAGCTTCATGACCTTGTTCTGCAGCTTGTTCAGCGGCACCTGGCCCTCGCCGTTGCCGACCTGCAGGTCGTAGATCAAGACCTCGGCGACGCGCGCGACCCGCTTCTTCTCCGCGGCGAGCAGCGGCGCCAGCCCGTGCGGGCTGCCCTCGCCGACCAGCACCACGCCCGGCCGGCCGACCACGCGGTGCACGATGTCCATGTTGCGGTTGACCGCGACCGCGGGGGCGACCTGCCAGTTGCCCCGCATGTTCTCCAGGATCGCGGCGGCCGCGCCGGTCTGGCCTTCGAGCATCTTGTACTGGATGCTCTGCGCGCTGCGGCTGAACAGCACGAAGCCGGCGAGGAAGCCGATCATGATTCCGGGCGGCAGCCACAGCCACAAGTCGCCGGTCAGCACGCCCACCACGACGAAGACCGCCAGAACCGCCACGCCGACGAGAGCCGCCAGCGGCAGCGCCTTGGGGTTGTTCTGATGGACGACGCGGGCGACCATCCGGAGCTGCTTGATGCGGCCCGGACGGTCTTCGGAGGTATCGGTGGGCTTCTTCGCCATAAGTATCAGGATATCCAGGTCCGGCCACCGGCCGTACGCCACGGCCGTGGATCGTTGACAGCGTTCGCCCCGAACCTTAGCGTCCGGCAGGCATTGCTTTCCCGTCCCACACCTGTTCCGGGAGGCAACGATGACGAGGCTCCGGTGGCGGCCCGCGACGGCCGCCCGTGCCACCGCCTTGGGGGTGCTCGCCGTGCTGGCCGCGATGCCGCTGTCCGCGTACGGAGCCGCGAAGCCCGCGGCTCCTCCGGCCAAGGTCGTCCACCACGAGTGGACCACCGACACCGACTTCGCGCGCGGCACGCCGGAGGGCGTCCAGCCCACCGGAACGGGCGCCATCACGTTCGGCACCGCCGCCGGCAGCGTGGACTATACGGACCCGTTCGGCCACGGCACCCGGACCTGGGAGTACGCCCGCTGGACCGGGCCGGAGCAGTCGATCGGCTTCGACGCGAGCGAGCTGATCGCGTCCTGGACCGCGGACACGCCGAGGAACACCTGGCTGCGGGTCGAGGCGCGGACGAAGACCGCGGCCGGCGCGGACACCAAGTGGTACGTGATGGGCCGCTGGGCCGCCGGCGACGAGGACATCCACCGCACCTCGGTGCCCGCGCAGGGCGACGACGACGCGACCGTCGCCGTGGACACGCTGGTCGCCCGGGAGGGCGTGGCCTTCACCGGCTACCAGCTGCGGGTGACGCTGTACCGCGCGCCGGGGACGCAGGCGGCGCCGGTGCTGCGGTCCACCGGGGCGATGGCCTCGCTCGTACCCGAGCGCAAGACCGTGCCGGTGAGCCCGGGCGGCGAGGCGTGGGGCGTGGAGCTGGCGGTGCCGCCGCTGTCCCAGCACGTGCACGACGGGCACTACCCCGAGTACGGCAACGGCGGCGAGGCCTGGTGCAGCCCGACCTCGACGGCGATGGTGCTGGACTACTGGAAGCACGCGCCGCCGGCGGAGGACATGTCCTGGGTGAACCCGGACGACCCGGACCCGCAGGTCGACCACGCCGCCCGGCACACCTACGACTTCGACTACGAGGGCGCGGGCAACTGGCCGTTCAACGTCGCGTACGCGGGCTGGTACGGCATGGAGGGCTTCGTCACGCGGCTCCGTACGGTCACCGAGCTGGAGCGCTTCATCAAGGCCGGCATCCCCGTGGTGACCTCGCAGTCGTTCAAGAAGAACGAGCTGCCCGGCGCCGGGTACGGCACCGACGGCCACCTGTTCCTGATCGTCGGTTTCACCGAGACCGGCGACGTGATCGTCAATGACCCGGCCTCGGCGGACAACGCGGCGGTGCGCCACGTCTATCCGCGGGCGAACTTCGAGAACGTCTGGCTGCGCAGCTCGTCCAGCGGCGGCATCGCCTACATCATGCGCCCGCCGGGCGTCGCGCTCCCGCCGAACATGCCGGGCATGGACCCCAACTGGTGACCCGCGGCACCGGGCTCATTCCCGCTTCCGGATGAGCCCGGTGTACCCGGCCACCACCAGCGTGGCCAGGGCCCACGCGGCCACCTGTACGACCCACCCGGCGACCGTGTAGAGCTGCCCGGGCAGGCTGGTGGTCCTGAGGTCACAGCGGTCGCTGATACCGGTACTGATCACCGGCAGGCCACGGTGCAGGCCGACGCCGATCTGCTCGACGATCGAGCACGCGGTGCCGTCCGGGCGTGCCGCCGCGGGTGCGCCGCCGTCCGCCGGGGTGTGGCCGGCGGCGACGCCGGTGCCGCAGGCCAGCGCGACGACCACGACGAGGGCGGCCAGCGCCCGCCACGTGCGGTAGCCGTACCCGAGCAGCAGCCCGAACAGTCGCTGCCCGAGCCGCGGCACCGCACCGGTGATCGCGCCGCGCCGCAACGCGTCGTGCTGTTGCGGCATCTGGGTTCCGCGGGCCTCGGTCTCGTGGCCGAGTGAGCGATGGTAGGCGGCGAGCTGCCGGTACGGCTGCGGGGCATAGCTGGGCGTGGAGTGGCGGATCCACTCCAGGAGCGTGTCCGCGGCACCGGCCTCCCGGGAGTCGAGGGCGGTGTAGACGAACCCTTCGAGATGAATGGTGCCGCCCGGCCGCCACGTGTCCGGCCGCTCCGCGTCGCCACCCTGGCGGAGCATCGCGGAGTCGAACCAGACGCGCGCCGCCGACGCCCACCGCAGATCCACGGCGACGGTGTCATCGCCGCGGAGCCGTGCACGGCGCAGGCTCAACTCGCAGCACTCCAGAGCAAGGAGTCGCAGGTGTGCCCTTTGCGCGGTGATCCGCTCGGTGAAGCGGCATCGGGAGAAGCGGAGTTGGGTCTTGGTGTCCATGCCGTCGAGGTCGAGGCTGCCCGTGATCCGGGCGTCGGCGACCTGGATGCCGTGCGGGTCGAGAGGCTCGTCGGTCCACTGGCCCACGAGGAGGGAGCGGATGACGTTCGCGCGGATCTCCCCGCCCCGGCACTGGAGTTCGTCGCCCTCGGTGGCGGCCTCCACGAGGCGCTGCTCCAGCTCGGTCAGGCTCACCCACGAACCGTGCCACGTGTCCCGGTGGGGCCGTGGCGGTCCGGCCGGGACCGGCCGGACCGGCCTGGGTCAGGCGGTGGTGCTCTCCGCGGCCGTACGGGCCTCCATGGCCTGGCGGTAGAGGCGGCCGGCGCGGTAGGAGGAACGGACCAGGGGGCCGGACATGACGCCGGCGAAGCCGATCTCCTCGGCCTCCTCGCGCAGCTCCACGAACTCCTCCGGCCTCACCCAGCGCTCCACCGGGTGGTGCCGCGCGGACGGTCGCAGGTACTGGGTGATGGTGACCAGGTCGGTGCCGGCCTCGTGCAGGTCCCGCAGGGCCTCGCTGACCTCGTGCCGCTCCTCGCCGAGGCCGAGGATCAGGTTGGACTTGGTGACCAGCCCGGCCGCGCGGCCCGCGGTGAGCACCGCAAGCGAGCGCTCGTACCGGAACGCGGGGCGGATGCGCTTGAAGATGCGCGGCACGGTCTCCACGTTGTGCGCGAACACCTCGGGCCGGGCGGAGAAGACCTCGGCGAGCTGCTCGGCCTCGTTGTTGAAGTCCGGCACGAGCAGCTCCACGCCGCAGCCGGGCACCCGCTCGTGGATCAGCCGCGCGGTCTCCGCGTACAGCCAGGCCCCGCCGTCGGGCAGGTCGTCCCGGGCGACGCCGGTGACGGTCGCGTACCGCAGGCCCATGGTGGCGACGGACTCGGCGACCCGGCGCGGCTCGTCGGTGTCGTAGTCGGCGGGCTTGCCGGTGTCGATCTGGCAGAAGTCACAGCGGCGCGTGCACTGGTCGCCGCCGATCAGGAACGTGGCCTCGCGGTCCTCCCAGCACTCGAAGATGTTGGGGCACCCCGCCTCTTCGCAGACGGTGTGCAGACCCTCGGAGCGCACCAGGGACTTCAGCGCCGTGTACTCCGGGCCGGTGCGCAGGCGGGTCTTGATCCACGGGGGCTTCTTCTCGATCGGGGTCTGCGCGTTGCGCACCTCGAGTCGGAGAAGTCTGCGTCCGTCCGGTTCGACTGCCACGGAACCCAGCCTACGACCCCGTGAGCGGCCCGTGGACCGCCCCGAATGTGCAGCCGCGCACACGATCTGGTGTCGTTCCGGCGAATCGGTTTCGTTTCCGATGGTGGGACCTCTAGGGTGGCCGGAATCTGTGCTCGCGGCCGTCCAGGAGTGTGGGAGTTTATGGGACTGGCGATGCGGTACCTCGCGGCGGCGCCCGACGACGCGCCCGTCGGCGACGCCGAGTGCCCGGACACGCTCGGGCGGCTCTTCGGGGCCGGCGAGTGGTGGAAGAAGGCCGGCGATTCGGCCGTCGACGTGGGTGAATCCTGGCAGGGTATTCACTACCTGCTGAACGGGGACCCTTGGGAGGGTCAGCGTCCTGCGGCCGACCTCGTGTGCGGGGGTGTGCTGCTCACCGTGGACGACGGGGTGCGGGACAGGATCGGCTGTGACGTGCTCTACCTCGACCCCGCGCGGGTCAAGGAGGTCGCCGAGCACTTGGCCGCCACCCCGTTCGACAAGCTCACCGGGCGGTTCGACCCCAAGGCGATGGATGTCGCGGGTGTGCAGGGCGCCGACGCGTGGGCTTCGCAGCCCACCAAGAAGGTGCTGGACAAGGTGTTGAAGCCTGCTTACCAGGACCTGGTGAAGCTGTTCGGCGCCGCCGCCTCGTCCGGGCACGCCGTCTTCAAGACCATGGGCTGAGCCGGTGCCGGGACGCTTCGGCGTCCCGGCTCCCCGGGTCAGGCCGGCTGGTGTTCGGGGAACAGCTCGGCGGACGGCACCTCGGAGATCGTCTCGGCGCCGAGCACGTCCGCCAGGTGTTTCCGGGCCGACGGCAGCACGTCCGCGACCGTGATCTCGCGGCCGGCCTCCAGGCTGAGCGAGGTGGTGCCGGCGTCCCGGATGCCGCAGGGGACGATGCGGTCGTACCAGGTCATGTCGCAGTTGCAGCGCAACTCGAGGCCGTGCATCGTAATGCCGCGTGCGACCCGGATGCCGATGGCGCCGATCTTGCGTTCGGGGAGGCCGCGCGCCGGGTCGGGTGGGAGCCAGACGCCGCTGCGGCCTTCGACGCGGGTGGTCTCGACGCCGAAGTCGGCGCAGATGCGGATCAGGGCCTCTTCGATGGTGCGGACGTAGGCCACCACGTCGATGGGGTCGGCGAGCTTGACGATCGGGTAGCCGGTGAGTTGGCCGGGGCCGTGCCAGGTGATCTTGCCGCCGCGGTCCACGTCGATGACGGGGGCGCCCGGGTCGCCGATGGGGCGGTCGAGCGGTTCCGTGCGCTTGCCGGCGGTGTAGACCGGGGCGTGCTCGAGCAGCAGGCAGGTGTCGGGCAGCTCGTCGGCGAGCCGGCGCGCCTGCACCGATCGCTGCAGGTCCCACGCCTGCACGTAGTCGACGCGCTCGCCAAGCCAGGAGAATCGAAGCTCACTCACGCGAGCCAGCGTACGCCTCCGCGTCAGGCCGCGAGCACCCGCGGCCTGATCCGCGTCTCGGTGACCTCGCCCTCGGCCGTGCGAACCACGTGGTACGCCGACCCGGAGCCGGGGTTCGCCACCGCCTCGTGGAACTCGGTGCCCACGTAGTTCAGGGCCACGCCCTCGTCGGCGGCGTAGCCCTCGGGGAGGGTGCCGTCCGCGACGTCGCGGTGCAGCAGGTCGCGGCGCTGCGCGTCGGAGTCGTAGTGCACGCCGCAGGAGTACGGGAGCAGGCCGAGCCCGTCCGTGATGGTGCGCAACCGGGGGCCGAAGGAGTCGGTGTTGCCGCCGGAGTGCCAGCACAGCGCGCCGGCGCTCTGTCCGGCCAGCACCACCCCCGACTCCCACGCCTTGCGGAACGTGTCCTCAAGCCCGTGCGCCCGCCACACCGCGAGCAGGTTGACCACGCTGCCCCCGGACACGTAGATCAGATCCTGCGCCAACAGGTGCGCGCGGCTGTCCTCGAAGCTCGGCATGGGGAACAGCGCGAGGTGGCTGACCTCGGCGTCGAGCCGGGTGAAGGCGCCGTACATGCGGGCCACGTAGTTCTCGCCGTCGCCCACCGCGGTGGTCACGAAGCACAGCTTGGGCCGGGCCCTTCCGGTGAGCGTCACGGCGTGCCGCAGCAGCGGGGAGGGCAGCATCGGCCCGCGCTCGTCGGGGATCCAGCTGCCGCCACCGATGGCGAGGATCTGCGGTTCACGGGGCACGCTCACTTACGGTCTCCGTCCCTCGGATCAGCCCTTCAGCGCCGCGGCGAGCGTATCGTGCCGGTACGGGAAGCCCGCCGCCCGCAGCTTGGCCGGCCGCACCCGCTGACCGGCCAGCAGCGCCTCGTCGGCGAGGTCGCGGAGGGCGAGCCGGAGCACCGGGGCGGGCACCATCAGCGGCGCGGGGCGGTTCAGCGCGCGGGCGAAGATCCGGGTGAAGTCGGCGTTGCGCACCGGCTGCGGTGCGACCAGGTTGACCGGGCCGGAGAGCGTGTCGTCCTCGATCACCTTGATCAGCGCCGCGACCTCGTCGTGCAGGGAGATCCAGCTCATCCACTGCAGGCCGTTGCCGAGGCGGGCGCCCAGCCCCAGGCGGAACAGCGGGCGCAGCTTGCCCGCGATACCGCCGGTCGGTGCCATCACCAGCCCTGATCTGGGGTGTACGACGCGGATGCCCGCCTCTTTGGCGGGTTCGGCTGCGGCCTCCCAGGCCTCCACCAGTTCGGCCAGGAAGCCCTTCCCGCGGAGGGCCGTCTCGTCAACGGAGTGGTCGCCGGTGTCGCCGTAGTAGCCGACGGCGGAGGCGGAGACCAGGACTCGGGGAGGCTGGTCCATCGCGGCGAGGGCTGTTGCGACCGTTCGGGTGCCCAGTTCGCGGCTGTCGTTCAGTTCGCGGCGGTAGGCGGCGGTCCAGGGGCGGTCGCCGATGCCGGCGCCGGCCAGGTGGACTACCGCGTCCATGCCGGTCAGCGCGGTCGGGTCCAGGTGGCCTGACTTTGGGTGCCATTCGATCTCGGCGCTGTTGCGGGGGTCGCGGCGGACCAGGTGGTGTACGTCGTGGCCGGTGGCGGTCAGCTTGCGGGACAGGGCCGAGCCGATGAAGCCGGTGGCGCCGGAGATCGCGATGCGCATGCCCCACCCTAACCACGGGGCGGGCACAGGTTAGCCCTTGTAATGCGGCCAGTCGCCGGTCGGGATGGAGAACCTCAGCGGTTCGGGCAGCGGGACGTCCTCGCCATAATGGCCGTCAGCGGCGATCTGGTAGCGCCGCCAGCCTTCCGCCAGGGCGTAGAGGGTCCAGGTGCCAAGCTCCTGGTCGACCAGGAGGTAGAGCGGAACTCCGGCCTTCGCGTACTGCTTGGGCTTGGTCTCGCGATCGTTGAGCACGGTGTCCGGTGACTTGGGCGACGTTACATCGACGACCAGGGCAAGGTTTTCCTGCTGCTCGGCGTTGGTCTCCGCCTCGGGCCTGGCAACGATCACGTCTGGGACGTAGAAGCGGCGTGTGTCGTCGGGCAGATTCCACTGGAAGTCACCGGCACTGATCACCCAGTCGATCTTGGTCAGCGACAAGTGGAATGCGAGGGTGAGAGTGCGGACGATCGACCTGACGATCATGCGGTGCTCATAACCGGGCGGCGTCATGACCAGCAGGACTCCCTCGTCCACGTACTCGACCCTGGTGGTCTCGAGCAGCTGATCTGCATAGCTTCGCAGGTCGATGCTGCCCTCGTACGTGTTTTCGAGAGGAAGCGCGCCTTCACTCACGGCCATCAGCTCCTGGTGATCGGTTCCGGGGTCGCTTTCCCGGCTCCGGACATTCATGTTCTCAGAATGCCGTACCTAGACGTTAAGTACCCAACATGAGAGGGACCCCGTCGCCCGATGGGGCGACGGGGTCCGTGAAGACCGCTGGAGGGTCCTCAGAGGCCTAGTTCGGATTCGAAGTTGCCTTCTTCGAGGCGGTGCTTGATGGTGCTCAGGAAGCGGGCGGCGTCGGCGCCGTCGATCAGGCGGTGGTCGTAGGTGAGGGCCAGGTAGACCATGGAGCGCACCGTGATGACCTCGCCGAGCTGTGGGTCCTCGACGACGACCGGGCGCTTGACGACCGCGCCGGTGCCCAGCATGCCCACTTGGGGCTGCTGGAGGATCGGCGTGTCGAAGAGGGCGCCGCGGCTGCCGGTGTTGGTCAGCGTGAAGGTGCCGCCTGCCAGGTCGTCGGGCATGATCTTGTTGGTGCGGCTGCGCTCCGCCAGGTCGGCGATCTTCCGGGCCAGGCCGGCCAGGTTGAGGTCGCCCGCGTTCTTGATGGACGGGGTGAGCAGGCCGCGCTCGGTGTCCACCGCGATGCCGAGGTTCTCGGTCTCGTGGTAGGTGACCTCGTCGGTCTCGTTGTTGATCACCGCGTTCAGCTTCGGGTGCACCTTCAGCGCCTCGACCGTGGCCTGGGCGAAGAAGGGCATGAAGGACAGCTTGACGCCCTCGCGCCGGACGAACTCGTCCTTCACCTGGTCCCGCAGCCGGGCGATCTTGGTGACGTCCACCTCGACCACCGTGGTGAGCTGCGCCGAGGTCTGCAGCGACTCCACCATCCGGGTGGCGATGATCCGGCGCAGCCGGGACATCTTCTCGGTGGTGCCGCGCAGCGGCGAGGGCACGATCTCCTGCCGCGGAGCGGCCTGCTCGGCCTGGGCCGGAGCCGCCGGGGCCTGCGCAGCCGGTGCGGCGGGCGCCGCCGGAGCCTGCGCCGCGGGAGCCGCGGGCGCGGCCGGGGCCTGCTGGGCCGCCGCCTGGTCCGCCTCGCGCTTGGCCCGCGCCGTCTCCAGCACGTCCTGCTTGCGGATGCGGCCGCCCACGCCGGTGCCCTGGATCTGCGCGAGGTCGACGCCGTGCTCGGCGGCGAGCTTGCGGACCAGCGGCGTCACGTACGGGCCCTCGGCCGTGGGCGCCTGCCCGTTGGCCGGAGCCGTACTCGGCTCCGAAGGAGCCGACGGAGCCGCGGGCTGCGGAGCCGGCGCCTGGGCCTGGACGGGCTCGGGCTGCGGGGCCGGAGCGGAGGCCGGGGGAGCCGGCGGAGCCTGCGGTGTCTGAGGAGCCTGCGCGGCCGGCGCGGGCTGGGGCGCCGGAGGCGTGGCCGGGGCCTGGGGCGCGGCCGGCGCCTGCGGCTCGGGCGTGGCCGGGGCCTGCGGCTCGGGCGCGGCGGCGGCCGGCTCAGGAGCCGGGGCCGACTCGGGCTCGGGTGCCGGGGCCGGCTCGGCCTCCTGCGCGGGAGCAGCGGCCTCCTGGGGCTCGGCCGCCGGAGCGGCGGCGCCGCCTCCCGAGCCGTCGTCGATGACGGCGAGCTGCGCGCCCACTTCCACCGTCTCGTCCTCGGCCACCTGGATGGAGCCGAGCGTGCCCGAGGCGGGCGACGGGATCTCGGTGTCGACCTTGTCGGTCGACACCTCGAGGAGCGGCTCGTCGACGTCGACGTGCTCGCCCTCCTTCTTCAGCCAACGTGTGACGGTGCCCTCGGTGACGCTCTCGCCGAGCTGGGGCATGGTGACGGGTACCGGCATGACTTCAGCGACTCCTTCGTCCGTCAGCTGTGAGCGTGCAGCGGCTTGCCCGCGAGCGCCATGTGGGCCTCGCCGACAGCCTCCGACAGGGTGGGGTGCGGGTGGACGAGCTGCGCGACCTCGGCCGGCAGCGCCTCCCAGTTGTAGATGAGCTGTGCCTCGGCGCTGTTCTCACCGATGCGGCTGCCCACCATGTGCACCCCCAGGACGGGACCGTCCACCTGGGAGATCACCTTGACCTCACCCTGCGTCTGCAAGATCAGCGCCTTGCCGTTGCCGGCCAGGTCGTAGGTGTATTCCTTGACCTCGTACCCACGCTCACGGGCCTGAGCCGTGGTGAGGCCCACCGAAGCCACTTCGGGCTCGGAGTACGTGATCCGGGGCACGCCGTCGTAGTCGACCGGCGGCGGGTTGAGCCCGCCGAGCCGCTCGGCGACGAGGATGCCCTCGGCGAAACCGACGTGTGCCAGCTGCAGCGTGGGGATGAGGTCGCCCACCGCGGAGATCGTCGGGATGTTGGTCCGGCAGTACTCGTCGGCCTTGACGAAGCCGCGCTCCATCTCGATGCCGGCCTCCTCGTAGCCGAGGCCCTCGGAGATGGGGCCGCGGCCCACCGCGACGAGCAGCACCTCGGCCTCGAGCGACGTGCCACCCTCGAGGGTGACGGTGACGCCCTTCTCGCCGGAGGTGACGGACTCGAAGCGCGTGCCGAGCTCGTACTTGATGCCGCGGCGGCGGAAGGCGCGCTCCAGCCGCTTGGAGCTGGACTCCTCCTCCAGCGGGAGCAGGTGCGGCAGCGCCTCGACGATCGTGACCTCGGCGCCGAAGGAGCGCCACACGCTGGCGAACTCGACGCCGATGACGCCGCCGCCGAGGATCACGGCCGACTCGGGCACGTGGTCGAGCGTGAGCGCGTGGTCGCTGGAGATGACCTTGTCCCCGTCGATCTCCAGGCCGGGCAGCGACTTCGGGCGGGAGCCGGTGGCGAGCACGATGTGCCGCCCCTCGTACACCGCGTCGCCGACGGTGACCTGGGTCGGCCCGGTGAGCCGGCCCTCGCCCTCGACGACCTCGATGCCCTTGCTCTTGATCAGCCCGGTCAGGCCCTTGAAGTTGCGGCCGACCACCTTGTCCTTGTACGCGTGCACGCCCGGCATGTCGATGCCGTCGAGACGGGCGCGGATGCCGAAGGTCTCCGACTCCCGGGCCTGGTCCGCGAGCTCCGCCGCGTGCAGCAGCGCCTTGGTGGGGATGCACCCGCGGTGCAGGCAGGTGCCGCCGACCTTGTCCCTCTCGATCAGGGCCACGGACATGCCGAGCTCGGCCGCGCGCAGAGCGCAGGCGTAACCACCGCTGCCGCCGCCCAGGACGACGATGTCGTAGGGGCCGCTGCTATTGGCCACAGGACACTCCTTGTCGGAATCTCGCGGGATCGTCAACAATCACTGTTCTTGCCTCGATAATCCCGCAACACGAATCTTTCCACTTCGCGGCCGTGCGCGGGACCGTACGGGACGAGTCGCCGTGTGACGTGCGCCCTGTCATCCCCGTCATCCCGTCCGTCACCGCGTGCCAGCCGAGGCCGCGATCAGATCGCGGCGGAGGCGAGATCCTCCGCGATCTGTACCAGCGTCCGCGCGGCCACTCCTGTTCCCCCCTTGGGGGTGTACCCGTAGGGCTCCCCCGAGTTGAAGGAGGGGCCGGCGATGTCGATGTGCGCCCAGGCCACGTCGGCCGGCACGAACTCCTTCAGGAAGATGCCCGCGACGAGCATGCCACCCCAGCGCTCGCCGGACACGTTCGCGATGTCGGCCACCGTCGAGTCGAGCGACTTGCGCAGCTCGGGCGGGAGCGGCATCGGCCACACCGACTCGCCCGCGCGGCCCGCCGCATCGGTGACGCCCGTACGCGCGTCGTCGGTGTTGCCCATCACCGCGGACACCCGATTGCCCAGCGCGACCATCTGCGCGCCGGTCAGCGTCGCGACGTCGATCATCAGGTCCGGCTCGTCCTCGGTGGCGCGGACCAGCGCGTCGGCCATCACCAGCCGGCCCTCGGCGTCGGTGTTGAGCACCTCGACGGTGGTGCCGCCGTAGATGGTGAGCACGTCGGACGGGCGCTGCGCGGTGCCGCTCGGCATGTTCTCCGCGATGGCCAGGTATCCGACCACGTTGACGGCGGGCGCGAGCGCCGCGATGGCCTGCATCGCGGCGAGCACCGCGGCGGCGCCGCCCATGTCGGACTTCATGGTCTCCATGGACGTGGACGGCTTCAGCGACAGGCCGCCGGAGTCGAACGTGATGCCCTTGCCGATCAGCGCGAGCGTCTTGGTGGCCGAGGGATGCCGGTACGCGATGCGGACGAGCCGCGGCGGGTTGGCCGAGCCCTGCCCGACGCCGACGATGCCACCGTAGCCGCCCTCCACCAGCGCGGCCTCGTCCAGCACCTCGACCTCGAGGCCCGCGGTCCGGCCGACCTCCTCGGCGGTGGCGGCCAGGTCCTCCGGGTGCAGGTCGCAGGGGGCGGCGTTGACCAGGTCGCGGACCAGGTGCACCGCACCGGCCAGCGCCTCGGCCCGGCGCAGCGCGGCCTCCGCGCCCGGCGCGGGAAGCGTGAAGACGACCTCACCGACCGGCGGACGCCGGCTGCCGTTCGTGCGGTAGCGCAGGTAGGCGTAGTTGCCGAGCAGGGCGCCGAGCGCGACGGCCTCGGCCTCGGCGTCCGTACGGGCCGGCAGCGCGACGGCCACCCGGTCCCGCCCGGCCAGCGCGCGCAGTGCGGCGCCGGCGGCGCGGCGCAGCGTCTCGGGGTCGAAGTCGCCCTTGGGGGCCTTGCCGAGCCCCACCACGAGAACGAGCGGCGCGCTGAGCGCACCGCTCGTGGGGAGCCTGTTGATCTCCTCGGCGTCGCCGGTGGCGCCGATCGCGCCGAGGGAGGCGGCGAGGCCGCCACCGAGCGCTCGGTCGACCTCCTCCGCACCGGGGGCGAGGACCGGGCCGGACGGCCCGGAGGTGACGCCGATCACGACGGCGTTCACATCGAGGGTGGAAACGGAGTCCGGGTGCAGTGAAGTCGACGTGCTCACGCGCTCGATGCTAGTCCGCCCCACGAGCGGGTAGGGCCACCCCCATGGATCACGGCCGGTCGATCAACGGCACGGACGACCCCCCCTCGACCGTTTCGGCGGCGCGCGCCCCCCAGCGGACACCCCCTCCCGAACCCCGCAGAGTGCTGCTGATGGGGATGATGGGGACGGGCAAGACCACCATCGGCCACCGGCTCGCCGAGCTCACCGGCTGGCCGTACGAGGACAACGACGACCTCGTACGGTCGGTGGCCGGCCTCGGCCCGGACCGGTTGCTGGCGGAGCGGGGAGTCGCCGCGCTCCGGGACGCCGAGTCGCGGGCACTCGGAATCGCGCTGCGGACGCCGCCGCCCCTCGTCGCCTCGGTGGCGGCGGGCGTGGTGACCGCGGCGGAGGACCGTACGCGGTTGCGCGACGGCGGCTTCGTGGTGTGGCTGCAGGCCCCGCTCGAGCTGCTGGCGGAGCGGGTCGCGGAAGGGCCCACGCGGCCCTGGCTGGGCGACCACCCGCTGGAGGCGCTGACCAAGCTCTACGAAGGGCGCGAGCCGCTGTACGCGGAGGTGGCCACGGTCGCCGTGGACGTCGCGGACCGTACGCCGGACGCCATCGCCGGGGAGATCCTCGAGGCGATGGGCGGCCGCTCGGCGGGCCGCAGCTCCACGCTCTCCTCCTGACCCGGACGGTGCGTCGTCGTACGAGCCTCTAACCTCTGCTCTGTGACCCCAGCCCCCGCGCTCCGCCTCGACGCCGTGGTGCGCGACTTCGGCGGGGTCCGCGCGCTGGACGGCGTCACGCTGGACATCGCGCCCGGCGAGGTGGTGGGCCTGCTCGGGCACAACGGGGCGGGCAAGACGACGCTGGTGCGGGTGGCCGCGGGCCTGCTCGCGGCGAGCGCGGGGACCGTACGGACCCTCGGCCGCGACCCGGTGCGCGACGGGGTGGCGGTGCGCGCCCTGATCGGCGTGCTGCCCACGTGCTCACCGCTGGACCTGCGCCTGTCCGCGCTCGCCAACCTGCGCTTCGCCGGCGAGGTGTTCGGGGTTGATCCGGACGTGCTGCCCCGCCGCGTCGTCCGGCTGCTCGAGGAGTTCGACCTCGCGGACCGCGCGCACGAGCGGGTGGAGGCGTTCAGCGCGGGCATGCGGCAGCGGCTGGCGCTGGCCCGGGTGCTGCTGCACGAGCCGGAGCTGCTGCTGCTCGACGAGCCGTCGTCCGCGCTGGACCCGCTGGCCGTACGGATGGTGCGGGAGCTGATCGGCCGGCTGTCCCGGGTGCAGGGGCGCACGGTGGTGCTCTGCACGCACGATCTCGCGGAGGCGCAGCAGCTCTGCGACCGGGTGATCGTGCTGGACCGGGGGCGGGTGGTGGCGGCCGGCGCGCCCGCGGAGCTGACCGCCGGGCTCGCGGCGGGCGCCGTGGAGGTGGAGGTGGACCCGGCCGACGTGGACGCGGCGGCGGCCGTGCTGGAGCGGGCGGACGGCGTGCGGGTGGAGGGGGCGCGGGTGGAGGGGGCGCGGCTGCGCGGCTCCGGGATCCCGCGCGCGGCGCTGCCCCGGCTCGTCGAGGAGCTCGTCGCGGCGGGGGTGCGGGTGTACGGGGTGCACCCGTACGAGCCGAGCCTCGAAGAGGTCTACGTGGCGCTCTACCAGGGACGGCCGCGGTGAACCGGCGGGGGATCCGGGCCGTGGTCCGGCGCGACCTGGCGATCGTGGCGCGCAGCCGGGCCGTGATGCTGCCGCTGATCATCCTGCCCGTGCTGTTCCTGGTGCTGCTGCCGGCGGCGATCGCGGCCGTGGTCTCCCGGCTGCCCGCGACGGTGCCGGACGAGGCCGAGGGCGTCATGGCGCGGCTGCCCGCGGATGTGCTGGCCGCGCTCCCCGAGCAGCCGGGCGCGCGGATCGCGGTGGTGGCGGTGACCTTCCTGCTGCCACCGCTGACGATGATCGTGCCGCTGATGGTGGCCCAGGTGATCGCCACCGACGCGATCGCCGGCGAGCGGGAGCGCGGCACGCTGGAGGGGCTCCTGCTCACCCCGCTGTCCGACCGCGAGCTGCTGGTCGCAAAGCTGCTCACCGCGCTGATCCCGGCTCTGGCGGTGGAGCTCGCCGGGGCGCTGCTCTACACGGTCGTGGTGGACGTGCTCCTGTGGCCGTACACGCACGCGCTGGTGCTGCCGACCGCCGGGTGGCTGGCGCTGGTGCTGTGGCTCGGGCCGGCCGTGGCGGCGGCGGGCCTCGGCATCGCCGTGCTGGTGTCCGCGCGGGTGGGGACCGTACAGGGCGCGTCGCAGATCTCCGGAGTGGCGGTGCTGCCGGTGGTCTTCCTCGCGCTCGGGCAGGTCACCGGGCTGCTATTCGTCGGCGCCGGGCTGATCCTCGTCGTGGGCGTGGTGTTCTGGGGGCTCGCGGCGCTCTTCGCCTACCTCTCCACCCGGATGCTCCGCCGGGAACGCCTCGGCGCCCGCCTCGCCCGCTGAGCTGGCAGCCGTTTTGACGGATCGCCTGGTCTCGTGCTCGACTGCGGCTCGCCATGGATGTGGAACTGCTGGGCACCGGAGGGCCGGACGGCTGGCCGGCGGCGGACTGCCGCTGCGCCTCCTGCCGGCGCGCGCTCGCCGCGGGGGAGCCGCGGGCGCCGCTGCGGGTACGCATCGGCGGGCGCTTCGAGCCGCCCGGCTCCGCCCCGCCGCCCGGCCACACCATGATCAACTTCGTCGGCGGGTACGAGCTCACCGGCCCGGCCATCCGGCTCATCTACGCCGCGCGGCCGCCGCAGGGCGCGCCCGTACCGCCGGCCGGCGGCTACGACGTGGCGCTCGTCGACCTGCTGGACGCGCCCGAGACGCTCGGGGCGCTGCGCCGGCTCGGGGCGGCGGGCCCGCACACCGACGTGATCGCCGTCGGCCTCGACCACCGTGTCTCCTCGCCCGCCGAGCTGTACCGGCGTGCCGCGTACTGGGGGGTCCGGGTGGTGCCGGACCGTACGCCGCTGCGGCCGGTGGGTACGGTGCCGCGGCCGCGGCCGCGGCCGGACCGGGTGCTGCTGCTCGGCGGCGCGCGCTCCGGCAAGTCCGCCGAGGCGGAGCGGCGGCTGGCCGGCGAGCCGTACGTGCGGTACGTCGCCACCGGGGAGCCGGGGGACGGCGACCCCGAGTGGCGCGCGCGGGTCCAGGCGCACGTACGGCGCCGCCCGCACTGGTGGAGCACCACCGAGACGCTCGACCTGCCCGCGGCGCTGGGCCGCCCGGGGGAGGCGCTGCTGATCGACGGCCTCGGCACCTGGCTGGCGCGCACCATGGACGAGCTCGGGCTCTGGGAGTCCGCGCGGCCCGACCTCGCGCCGCTGCACGACCGGATCGCCCGGCTGGCCGGCGCGTGGCGCGGCACCGTCGCGCACGTGGTCGCGGTCTCCGACGAGACCGGGCTGGGCGTGGTGCCGGCCACACCCGCCGGGCGGCTGTTCCGCGACGAGCTCGGCCGGCTCAACGCGGCCATCGCCGCCGAGTCGGAGGAGGTGGCGCTGGTGGTCGCCGGTCGCGTGACGCCACTGCCTGGATGAGGCCGAGCGGGCTGCGGCTCGCGGTCACCACGTTCACCGTGCTGCCGCTGCGGGCCGGGCCGGTGGACCGCGGTACGGCCGGCCGCGCCATGCTCTGGGCGCCGGTGATGGGGGCGCTGACCGGGCTCGTCGCCGCGGCCGTGTTCGCCGGAGCGGCGCAGCTCGGCGCGGGCGGCCTGCTCGCCGCGGTGCTGGCGGTGGGCGGGACCGCGCTGTTCACCCGGGGGCTGCACCTCGACGGCCTGGCCGACGTGGCCGACGGGCTGGGCAGCGCGCGCCCGCCCGCGCAGGCCCTGGAGATCATGAAGCGGTCCGACATCGGGCCGTTCGGCGTGGCCGCGATGCTCTTCGTCGTGCTGATCCAGGTGGCGGCGGTGGCTGAGCTGGCCGCACCGGAGGCGCCGGCCGCGTTGTCGGCCGGACCGTTGGCGGCCCTACCCGTCGTGCCGTCGGCGCTGGTGATCGCATACGCGTCCAGCCGGCTCGCGATCACCTGGGCATGCCTGCGCGGAATGCCCGCGGCGCGGCCGGGCGGGCTCGGCGCGATGGTCGCGGGGACCGTACGGCTGCCGGCGGCGCTCGCGGCGACCCTGCTGCTCGCCGGGGTCGCGTTCGCCGCCGGCGGGCCCGCGCTCGTCGCCGTCGCGCTCGCGGCACCGGCCGCGGCCTTCCCGCTGCTCTGGCACGTGCTGCGCCGCCTCGGCGGGGTCACCGGGGACGTGCTCGGCGCCCTCGCCGAGACCGGCACGGTCGTCACGCTCGTCGTCGCCGCGCTGGTCATCCCGTAACCGATCCGCCGAAACCGGGGCGAAGGCCTGATGTGCGACACGCTTTCGGCGCCGGGAAGAATGTGAATCATGGAATTCCGACACCTCGGCCGCAGTGGCCTCATGGTCAGCGAGATCTCGTACGGCAACTGGATCACCCACGGATCGCAGGTCGAGGAGGACGCGGCGCTCGCGTGTGTCCGCGCCGCGCTCGACGCGGGCATCACGACCTTCGACACCGCGGACGTGTACGCGGGCACCCGCGCGGAGGCGGTGCTCGGCCGCGCCCTGCACGGGCAGCGCCGGGAGTCGCTGGAGATCTTCACCAAGGTCTACTGGCCGACCGGGGGCGGGCCGAACGACCGCGGACTCTCCCGCAAGCACATCATGGAAGGCATCAACGGGTCGCTGCGCCGGCTGCAGACCGACTACGTCGACCTCTACCAGGCCCACCGGTTCGACGTGGAGACGCCGCTGGAGGAGACGCTGCGGGCGTTCGACGACCTGGTACGGCAGGGCAAGGTGCTGTACATCGGCGTGTCCGAGTGGACCGCCGAGCAGATCGCCGCCGCGCTGAAGATCGCCGACGAGATGGGCCTCGACCGGCTGGTCTCCAACCAGCCGCAGTACAGCATGCTCTGGCGGGTCATCGAGCCCGAGGTCGTGCCGCTCTCGGAGAAGGAGGGCGTGGGTCAGATCGTCTGGTCGCCGATCGCACAGGGCGTCCTCACCGGCAAGTACCGGCCGGGGCAGCCGCCGCCCGCCGGGTCCCGCGCCACCGACGACAAGGGCGGCGCGACCAACGTCAAGCGGTGGCTGAGCGACGAGGTGCTCACCCGGGTCGAGCTGCTCCGCCCCATCGCCGACGAGCTCGGGCTGTCCATGGCGCAGCTCGCTGTGGCGTGGGTGCTGCAGAACCCGAACGTGTCGTCCGCCATCATCGGCGCCTCCCGTCCGGAACAGGTCGCCGACAACGTCAAGGCGGCGGGCGTGAAACTCGCCCCCGAGGTCATGCGCCGAATCGACGAGGCCCTCGACCCCGTCGTGGAACGCGACCCCGCCAAGACCACCAGCCCCCGCAAGCGCCCGTAGTGGCCGCCCGCGTGGAGCGCCCTCTCTCAGGGGGAGAGGCGCTCCACGATCTCGGCGGCGGGGCGTTCCTCGGCGAGGCGGAAGCCTTGGCCCGCCCAGAGTGACATCGCGTCCGGGTCGCCGGCCTTGCCCGCGGCGGCGCGCAGCGGCCGGGTCATGTGGTGGATGTGCGGATAGGCGATGGGCGCGTACGCCGAGTGCCGGCGCATGAACTCGTTGACCAGTCCGCGCGCGGGTTTGCCGGTGAACGCCCGGGTGAGTGCGGTACGGCCCGGCCGCCGCAGCGCCGCGCGGTGCACGGGATGCGTGCCCGCCTCCGGCGCCAGCAGGAACGCGGTCCCCGCCTGAGCGGCGCCCGCGCCCGCGGACCGTACGGCGGCCACCGCCGCGTCCCGCATGATCCCGCCGGCGGCCACCAGGGGCAGCCCGCTCACCGTACGGACCAGCGCGATCAGCGGCAGCAGCCCGATCTCGCCGCCCTCCTCCGGTCCGCCCGCCGGGAACCCGGCCCGGTGCCCGCCGGCCTCCGAGCCCTGCACGACGAGCGCGTCCGCACCCGCCGCATCCGCGGCGAGCGCCTCGTCCGGCGTGGTCACCGTGACCCAGACCCGCGAGCCCCGCTCGCGCAGCGCGGCGATGCGCTCGGCGGTGGGACAGCCGAACGTGAAGCTCACCACCGGCACCGGGTCGGCCAGCAGGCCGTCGAACTTGGCGGCCCAGTCGTCGTCATCGGCACGCGGCTCGCCGAGCGTGACCCCGGCCAGGTCCGCGTCGGAGGAAATGCGTTCCGCGTACGCGCGCAGCGCCTCCGGCTCGGGCCTATCGTCGCCGGGCACGAACAGGTTGACCCCGAAGGGCGCCGAGGTCAGCGCGCGGGTCTTGGCGATGTCGCCGGCCAGCTCCGCAGCGGTGCGGTAGCCCCCGGCGAGGAAGCCGAGGCCGCCGGCGTCGCCGGCCGCCGCGGCGAGCTCCGGGGTGGACACTCCTCCGGCCATCGGCGCGGCGACCACCGGCCGCCGAGCCAGGCCTTCCAGCGGGGCGGCGGTCACGACTCGGTGTGCAGGCTCATGGTGTAGACCTCCCGGGTGCCGTCCCGCAGCGTCACCTGGTCCACCCCCTGGTCGAGCAGTTCCCGCCAGTTCTCGCCGATCCAGGACTCGGCGTCGCCCTGTCCCGGGAACGTCTCCTGCGACATGCCGGACACCTCCCGCCCCTCGGCGGTCTCGAATCGCCAGGTCCAGCTCACCCGATCTCCTCCTCCCGGCCGTCGGCCACTCCCGATCTTGTCACCTGTGCACCGGTTCCGGCCACGTCCCCGGAATGGGGCCCGGGGACCCAAGACGGATGAGCGGCGACGCGTCACGATGGGTGCAGCATGAAAATCAGGGAGTCGCCGCCCCCGATCGCGCCACGCCTCACCCTCCGGCGGCCCACGTCCGACGACGCGCCGGAGGTCGCCGGGCTGCTCGGGGACGGGTCGGTGATGCGGTTCCTCGGCGGCGCGGTGCCGCCCGACCGCGCGGTGCGCCGTCTCCAGAACGACCTCGACCACTGGCGCCGGCACGGGTACGGGCTGCTGGTGCTGGAGGCGGCCGTCCGCATGGGCGACGACGGCGCGGAGCGGCAGGTCTTCGCCGGCCTGGCCGGGCTGCAGATCTTCGAGGGCGACCCCGACCTGTCGTACGTGATCGCGCCCCCGCTGTGGGGGCAGGGGCTCGGCACCGAGGCGGCGGTGGCCTGCCTGAAGTGGGCGTTCGGCCCGCTGGGGCTGCCGCTGGTGCGGGCCGTGGTGCACCGCAGGCATACGGTCTCCCAGCGGGTCCTGGACAAGGCCGGCATGCGCTACATGAGCGACCGTTCCATGTGGGGGCAGCCGCACATGCGCTACGCCGTCACGGCGTACGAATGGCCCGCCCGGGTGGGCCTGCTCGCCCCCGCGACCAAGCCCATCTCGATCCTCCGGGCGGCGCCGGACCCGGGCGCCGCACCGCTCCGGACCCCGCAGCCGCGATAGCGCCGTCCGCCCGGGATCAGAGCCGCCCGGATCAGATGCGCTCGCCGCGCTTGACCCGCGGCGGGGGGAGGCGGAGCCGGCGCATCTGCAGCGCGCGCATCGCCGCGTACATGCCGATGCCGCGGTGGCTCTCGCCGGGGTAGCGCTCCTGCGCGAGCGCCTTGACCCGGCGGGACGTCCAGAAGCCCTCGCCGATGATGCCGACCATCATCGCCGGCCACACCACGAAGTAGGCGCCCGCCTGCACCGGCGCCACCGGCAGCATGGCGAGCAGCACGATGGCCAGCGACAGCCACAGGAAGAACTCGCCAAGGGTGCGGCGGGAGTCGACGTAGTCCCGGGCGAGCGCGCGCACGGGGCCGCGGTCGCGGGCCGGGAGGTATTTCTCGTCGCCGCGCATCATGCCCTCGCGGGCACGCGCGCGGTCCGCCTTCTGCCGGTCCTTGAACTGGCGGTAGGCCTGCTTGCGGTCGGCCGGGGCGCTGATCGGCCGGCGCTGGCCGCGCTCGACCTCGCTGCGCTTGGGCGTGGGCCGGCCCTTGGGCGCGGTCTGACCCTTCCGGAGGTCGTCGACCTCGACAGGGCCGTTCTCGGGGGCGGTCTCGGTGCGGCGTCGGAACACGAGGCACAGCCTACCCGCCGCGGACTCCGTGACCGTGCCCGTCGTCAACACGCAGGACGAGGGTCCGTCGTCATCTCTTCATGAGCGCGCAGTCGAGAATCCGGCCCTCGGCCGTCCCGATCAGCAGCCGCCCCGGGCCGGCGAGGGCGAGCGAGAGCGGCGTGTCCGCCAGGTGCCGCCGCCCCAGCTCCACGCCGGTCGCGGCGTCGAGCGCGACGACCTCCCCGGAGTTGAACGCGGCGAAGACCCTCTCCTCGTCCCCGTCCAGACCCGTGATCGACGACCCGGTACGGAACAGCCACACCACGGTCCCGTCGGGTTCCCGCCGCGCCACGAACGCGCCGTTCTCGACGGCCCCCCAATTGAGGACGAAGTGACCTCCATGGACCAGCGCGCCGCCCGGGAGGGAGACCGCGGGCCCGCCCGTCACCGACGCGCGGCGGCCGGGCACTTCGGGGAGGGGGACCAGCCCCAAGGAGATGGGAAAGAGCGGGCGCACCGTCCCGTCGGCGACCTCCATGGACACGACCCACCTGCGGTGGGCCGGATCCTCCGTCTCCCCCTTCCGGATCGGCGGGTCCACGTCGCCGCACAGGAACAGCAGGTCCGGGCTCCGCCGGACCCGGAACCGGTGATAGGTCGTGGTGTACGAACCCACCAGGACGCGGGCGGCCTCCCCATGGCCCGGGCCGATCAGCACCGTCTCCGGGTTCTCCGCCCGGTACTCCGTGTCGCGCAGCGCCAGCCACCCGTCCCGCCGCGCGGCGAAGGCCACCGGCACACCGGGCTCGAACGCGTCCAGCCGTTCCCCGCCGTCCAGGGAGATCCGCACGACGGGACCGGGCACCCGTCTCCAGCGTCCCTCGGCGAACCGCAGTCGCTCCGCCACGTTCACCCACGCCGACCGCTCGTCCGGCGCGACCTCGATCTCCCGGCCTCCCGGCCCGTGCCGCAACGTCCATTCCCGATCACCCGACGGCAGCCATGACTCGAGGACCGTGCCCTCCAGCGCGGCCAGCACCCGCCCGTCCCGCAGCGCCGCCACATCCCACACCTGCCGCCGCGGCGCCCACGCCTCGGCGAACCCGGCGAGCGTGCGCCGCGCCTCCGTGTCGTCCGTGCCGGTCTCCACCATCGGGCCGCCGGCGTCGAGCGTCGCGATCGTGCGCTCGGCGACCGTGTCCCAGTCATCCCGTTCGACGTCGATCGTGTAGCCGTGAGTGAACGCGGCCGGTGTCTCCTCCGTCGGGGGAGCCAGGACGAGCCGCAGCGTCCGCGCGTCGCGCCACTCGACCCGGCGTACCTCGCACCGCTCGTCGAGCGGGGAGGTGACCCGGCCCGTGTCCAGGTTCATCAGGAGCAGTTCGCCCTCGAAGGCGAACCCGCCGTCGTAGTCGCCCGTCCCGACCGCCAGCAGCGGAAGCTCCGGGTGGATCGCGACGGAGTTGACCGGCCACCGGGGTCGCAGCAGACGCCGGAGCCGGAGCCCGTCCGCTTCGTAGATGCCGAGGCGGATGGCCCTGTAGTACGTGTTGGGGTGCGTGTCGCCGTGCCAGGAGAGCTGGCCGAGCCCTCCGCCCGCCGCGATCCAGCGGTCCTGCGCGGCCGCGGCCGTGGGCTCGCCGATCTCGGCGAACGGCCCGTCGCCGAGCACGCGTTCAATACGCAGGAACGACCCCATGTGCGACCTCCGGCTAGGCGAACGACCCCGTCGCGCCGGTCAACGGGGGCGAGTGCGGAGAGTAGACCGCCCTGGATGCAACATCGTGGCCGCCTCGCTCGTTAACGCGTAGGGTGAAGGGAATCCGCCCCTGCGTACGGGAGTCCGGAACGTTACCGTGGAGCGGGGTGCCGGCTTGATGCTGCAAGCACGAAGGGGACGGCCACGCGGATGAGCGTGATGAAGCGACTTTCTCTGATTTTCAAGTCCAAGGCCAACAAAGCCCTGGACCGTGCCGAGGATCCGCGGGAGACCCTCGACTACTCCTATCAAAAGCAGGTGGAGCTGCTGCAGAAGGTGCGCCGGGGCGTGGCCGACGTCGCCACCTCCCGTAAGCGCCTCGAGCTGCAGATCCAGCAGTTGGAGTCGCAGGGCTCCAAGCTCGAGGGACAGGGCCGGCAGGCCCTCTCGCAGGGACGGGAGGATCTGGCCCGCGAGGCGCTGACCCGCCGCTCCGGCGTGCAGTCCCAGATCGCGGACCTGCGCGCGCAGTACGAGCAGCTGCAGGCGGAGGAGGAGAAGCTGACCCTCGCCTCCCAGCGTCTGCAGACCAAGGTCGACTCCTTCCGCACCCGCAAGGAGACGATCAAGGCGACGTACACCGCCGCCGAGGCGCAGACCCGCATCAGCGAGGCCTTCTCCGGCATCTCCGAGGAGATGGGCGACGTCGGCATGGCCGTGCAGCGCGCCGAGGACAAGACCGCCCAGATGCAGGCGCGCGCGGGCGCGGTGGACGAGCTGCTCGCCTCCGGGGCCCTGGACGACGTCACCCAGTCCGGGCCGCGCGACGACATCCAGGCCGAGCTCGACAGCATGTCCAGCACCAACGACGTCGAGCTGGAGATGCAGCGGCTGCGGGGTGAGCTCGGCGAGGGCTCGCCCACCCGCCAGATCGAGGGCACGCCCGCCGCGCAGGCCGACGCCGAGCCGCAGCGGCAGGCGCAGCAGCGGCCGGGGGAGGGTGCATGATCGTCCGGATCATGGGCGAAGGTCAGCTCGTCGTCGACGGTGACCTGCTCGGTGACCTCAACAACCTCGACGTCACGCTGGAGAGCGCGCTGGACGCCGGCGACGAGCCGGCCTTCCGCGCCGCGCTCGAGGCGCTGCTGGAGAAGGTGCGCGCGGCCGGCAAGCCGCTGCCCGACGACGCCCTGGAGGCCTCGGAGCTGATCCTGCCTCCGGCGGACGCGAGCATGGAAGAGGTCCGCGAGATGCTCGGCGAGGACGGGCTGATCCCCGGCTAGGCCCCGCCGCCGTCCCCCGCGGCCGGATGATCGTTGGTTCCGTATCCGTTCGGACACGGAACGGAAGATCGTCCGGCCGCGTTTCATTTATGACGTACCCAATGGACGCCTACATTGAGGTGACCGGGGGGCGGCGGTCCCGTCCCTCGGCCGGCCGATGACGACGAGGTGAGATCGATGGCGGGCTCCCGGTTCGAACCGGACCGCGGCCTGACCAGCCGCATGCTGATGACCATGTTCCTGCTCGGGCTGGTCTACGTGGTCTTCATGGCAGCGCTGATCGCGCTGCGCATCCCGTGGCTCCTGCTGCTGATCATCGTGGTCGGCTTCGGGCTGTTCCAATACTTCGCCTCCGACAAGATCGCGCTGTTCTCCATGAACGCGCGCGAGGTGAGCCCCGAGCAGGCCCCCGACCTGCACGCGGTGATCGACCGGCTGTGCGCCCAGGCGGACATGTCGAAGCCGCGCGTCGCCATCGCCGACACCGACGTGCCCAACGCGTTCGCCACCGGCCGCAGCGAGAAGGCCTCGGTGATCTGCGTGACCACCGGGCTGCTCCGCCGGGTGGACCTGAACGAGCTGGAGGGCGTGCTCGCGCACGAGCTCTCGCACGTGGCCCACCGCGACGTCGCGGTGATGACGATCGCGTCCTTCCTCGGCCTGCTCGCCGGGATCGTCACCCGGTTCGGGCTGCAGTTCGGGCTGTTCGGCGGAGGCCGCGGCCGGGACAACAACACCTTCCTGATCTTCATGCTCACCGTGCTGATCAGCGCGATCGTGTACGCGATCAGCTTCCTGCTCACCCGAGCGCTGTCGCGCTACCGTGAGCTCGCCGCCGACCGCGCCGCCGCGCTGCTCACCGGCCGGCCCTCGGCGCTGGCCAGCGCGCTCACCAAGATCAGCGGGGACATGGCGCGCATCCCCACGCGCGACCTGCGCAAGGCGGAGCCGATGAACGCGTTCTTCTTCGCGCCGGCGATCTCGCGCGGGTTCAGCCTCTCCTCGCTGTTCTCCACCCACCCGCCGCTGGAGCGCCGGCTGGAGCAGCTCGCCCAGATCTCCCGGCAGCTCGGCAAGGGGGCCTGATGGGGTTCCTGGACGCGCTGTTCGGGCGGTCCAAGCCCAAGCAGCCCGACCTCGACCGGCTCTTCGCGCTGCCCTCGGCCGCGATCACGCTGCAGGCCGCCACCGGCTTCGTGGCCACCGGCGCGGGCTCGGTGAGCTTCCGCGCCGCCGAGGGCGGGGCGTTCTCCGCCGTCCAGCAGGACATCACCGCGCTGCTGGACATGGACTCCGGGCCCAAGGTCGAGCAGAGCACCGACGACTACGGCTACACCTGGCTGGTCTGCCGGCACACGCCGGACGACATGGGCGGGCTCGTCACCGACCTGCACGCGGTCAACTCCACGCTGGAGTCCAACGGATTCGGCCCGTCCCTGCTCTGCTCGCTCGTGGCCTTCGAGCGGGACGACCGCCGGCTCGCGCTCGTCTACCTCTACAAGCGGGGCTCCTTCTACCCGTTCGCGCCGCTGCCGGGGGAGCGCCGGGACAACGCCCTGGAGCTCGAGGCCCGCGGCGCGCTCGCCGGCGACCTGAACATCGAGCCCGACCTCTCCCGCTGGTTCCCCGTCTGGGGCGCCCCAGGGGTCTGACCCGGGCACGTGCGGGACCACACCCACGCGTGGCGGATCGTGGCCGCCGCCGGGCATCCCGCCCTGGGCCTCTGCCTGGACAGCTTCCACAGCCTCTCGCGTGGCCTCGGGCCGGGAACGCTGGCCGGTATCCAGGGGGAGAGGATCTTCTTCCTGCAGCTGGCGGACGCGCTGGTGATGGCGCTGGACGTGCTCCAGTGGAGCCGGCACTTCCGCAACTTCCCCGGTCAGGGCGGGTTCGACCTCACCGGCTACACCCGGGAGGTGCTCGACGCAGGCTATCGAGGGCCGCTCTCCCTCGAAGTATCCAACGACGTGTTCCGGCAGGCCGACGCGGAACGTACGGCGGTCGACGCGATGCGCTCACTCCTCCTCCTCGATGAGACCCTCATCACCCCCGACGACGACACGGCGCGTCCGGGGGATGCGAGGGGCGGTACGGATGGCCGCCCAGCAACCGACTGGTCACGGGCGCCGAACTGTGAGTCGCGCCCGAGCACGGGTACGCTGGTCTCCGGGGCCGATGTGCGCACCGGTGCCCGGGGCATAGTGTGATGACGAAAGCGATAACGGCATCACCGAAGCGAAACGACGAAGAAGAAAAGCGGTTCGGCGCGGAATGACCCTTCCCCGCCGCCCGTTGGCATCAGGCAAGAGCACACGAGCACCAGGTCGCCCCTCCGCGGCCGGCCGGATGTAGGAGCTTGCACATGACGGTTTCAGGCGAGACCACCCATCAGTCGGGGATTGTCCTCAGCGACGTGGCGGCCGCCAAGGTCAAGAGCCTCCTCGAGCAGGAGGGCCGTGACGACCTGCAACTGCGGGTCGCCGTCCAGCCGGGCGGCTGTTCCGGCCTGCGCTACCAGCTGTTCTTCGACGAGCGGCAGCTCGACGGGGACGTCGTGGCCGAGTTCGGTGGAGTCAACGTCGTGACCGACCGGATGAGCGCTCCGTACCTGGGCGGCGCCACGATCGACTTCGTGGACTCGATCGAGAAGCAGGGCTTCACGATCGACAACCCCAACGCCACGGGCTCCTGCGCCTGTGGCGACTCGTTCCACTAAGCGCTCGCCGCTCGCCCGAAGGCCGTGCCCGCACCTCGCGGGCGCGGCCTTTCGTGCGCCTGTGAGCTGCGAGGACGAGGCGGAGGTGCACGACGTGGGTCGTCAGCCGGGCCGGGACCTGGGACCATCGACAAGGAGCAGGAGTAGCCTCGAGCCCTCCGCCCGCAACCGACTCGCGCAACCGACTCGAGAGGTCTTTCCCGTGCGTATCGCCGTGACCGGCTCCATCGCGATCGATCACCTGATGAGCTTCCCCGGAAAGTTCTCCGAGCAGCTGATCGCCGACCAGCTGCAGAGCGTCTCGCTGTCCTTCCTCGTCGACCGGCTGGAGATCCGCCGCGGCGGCGTCGCGGGCAACATCACGTACGGCATGGGCTCCCTCGGGCTGCGCCCGGTCCTCGTGGGCGCGGTCGGCGACGACTTCGACGACTACCGCTCCTGGCTGGAGCGGCATGGCGTGGACACCACCGCCGTGCGCATCTCCACGCTGCACCACACCGCCCGCTTCCTGTGCACCACCGACCAGGACCTGAACCAGATCGCCTCGTTCTACACCGGCGCCATGCAGGAGGCGCGGGAGATCGAGCTCGGCCCGATCGCGTCCCGGCTCGGCGGCCTCGACCTGGTGCTGGTCAGCCCGAACGACCCCGACGCGATGCTCCGGCACACCGACGAGTGCCGGGAGCGCGGCCTCCCGTTCGTCTCGGACCCGTCGCAGCAGATGGCCCGGATGGACGGCCCGGCCATCAAGCGCCTGGTGGACGGCGCCGCGTACCTGTTCACGAACGCGTACGAGAGCTCGCTCATCGAGCAGAAGACCGGCTGGAGCGCCGACGACATCCTCGACCGGGTGGGCACCCGGATCACCACGCTGGGCTCCAAGGGAGCGCGGGTGGACCGCAAGGGCGAGCCGTCGGTGCAGGTGCCGTGCGCGCCGGAGCGCACCAAGGGCGACCCGACCGGGGTCGGCGACGCGTTCCGCGCGGGGTATCTGGCCGGCGTGTCCTGGCGGCTCAGCGCCGAGCGCAGCGCCCAGATCGGCAACCTCGTCGCCGCGATGGCGCTGGAGACCATGGAGCCGCAGGGCTACGCCATCGAGCGGGACGCCTTCCTGGAGCGCCTCTCCGGTGCGTACGGCCGCGAGGCCGCGGACGAGGTCGCCCCGCACCTCTCCACCGCACACTGACCACAGCACACCGATCCGCGGCACACCGATCCGGCGCACACCGGCCCGGCGGCCGTACGACCGTCACCGAGGGAGGGGCTTTCGCCCATGCCCCTCCCTCGGCGTCTCAACGGGGCGCGCCGAGCGCGAGGAGCCGGTTGAACGCGCCCTCGAGCTCACACGGGCAGCGCGCCTCACTCGACCAGGGAAGACGGATCAGCATGGGCCGCTCGGGGCCGTGCTCCACCCAGACGGTGGCCCCGCCCCCGTCCAGCTCCCACAGCCAGGCCTCGCCCGTGTCCGGCCCACTGATCGCGTGCACCGCCCGGGTCAGCACGTCCCGGTGGCACGCGTTGACGTGCGCGATGATCCGCTCCGCGGGCTCCACCAGCGGCCCGGGGTCCGCCTCGAGGTAGACGTCGCCCTCGACGGTGCCCGAGGCGTCGTACGTGTCGTACACCACCATGGCCGGCTCCACGGTCGCGAGCAGCGCCGCCGGCTCACCTCGCGGATCCGCGGCGTCCACGGCTGCGAGCAGCTCCGCCGAGGGTGACCGTTCCCACACCGCGAGCGCCGCGTCGTGCGCCGCGTCCGGCGGCACCGGCGCCGCCCAGCCCTGGAACCACAGCCGCCCGCGCACCGTGGGAATGTCACCGAGCGTACGGACCGTTCGCATATCTACGGAGACCGGGACGTCCTGACCGCCGGCCCTCGTCTCCATGAGCATCGGGTACAGCGCGTCCCGCGGCCGTACGAGCAGCACCGGGCGTCCCGAGGCGTCGACCGCCCCCGTGACGGTGGTGCCGCCGGCGGAGCCCCCCATCGGGTTCGCCGCGGTGGGCACCGCCAGCGCCGCCAGGGAACGGATCCGCCGCACCGGACCGTGGTCGTCGTCGCTCATGCTCACCCCTAGACTTGTTTAGGTAAGCCTTACCTAAATACGATCGACCCGCCAGGTCAAGCCGGGCAGTGCCTGCTTCGATGATCCGGATGAGAGGACTCACATGCGTTACACCGGGCCCAAGGTGCGGCTGTCCCGCCGCGCGGGCGTGCCGCTGACCGGCAAGGCCGTGCGCGCCTTCGAGCGGCGGCCGTACCCGCCGGGCGAGCACGGCCGCCGGGTGCGCCGTGCCTCCGGCGACTACGGGCTCCGGCTGCTGGAGAAGCAGAAGCTGCGCTGGTACTACGACATGTCCGAGCGGCAACTGCGCCGGACGTTCGAGGCGGCGCTGCGGCGGCCTGGTGCCACCGGCGACGAACTGCTCGCCGCGCTGGAGACCCGGCTGGCCTCCGTGGTGCTGCGGGCCGGCCTCGCGCCGTCCATCTACGCCGCCCGGCAGTACGTCACGCACGGCCACATCACCGTGGACGGCCGGAAGGTGGACGTGCCGTCGTACCAGGTGCGCCGCGGCCAGGTCGTCGCCGTACGGGAGCGGTCGCGGTCGCTGCAGCCGTTCGTGGCCGCCGCCGAGGGCACGTACGCCGACGAGCGCACCGCGCCGTACCTGGCGTTCAACCTGCCCGAGCTGAAGGTCATGCTGCTGGACCGGCCGGCCCGCGAACAGATCACGCTGCCGGTCGACGACCAGCTCGTCGTGGAGTTCTACTCCCGCTGACCCGCCCCGGCGCCCGCCTCAGTAGGTGCGCCGGATGTGGAACGCGCTGCCGCGGGGGAGCGGCACCTCGCGGACGAACTCCTGCAGCTTCATCCGGCACCAGGCGGGGATGTCGGTCTTGGCGGCCGGATCGTCGGCGGTGACGGCGACGACGCGACCGACGGGGACCTCCCGGATCCGCTCCGCGAGCATGATGATCGGGATCGGGCACTTGCGCCCGATCGCGTCGATCGTCAGGAGGGGCCTGTCGGTCATGCGCGTCCCCTCCTGTTCCGCGTACGGGTACCGGGCGTGTCAGGCCGACACGCACCGTGATCACCGGCCGACTGCCGGTAGCGTCCAGTCAAACAGCCTGCGGCGCTCAATGCCAGCGTAAGGACGAATCGTCCCATCGTTGCGCCCCCGCGGCACGGGCGCCCCCCGCACGGCGCTACGCTCTTCCCGTCGTGCCGGGTGAACCGGCCGGATCACAGGACCCGACGCCCGAAGGTGGCGCCAACACGCTGGCGAAGACCCCGGCCGGGTGGTGTGTGATCCGCGCTGTACTGTTTCCCCTGACACGGCTGAATATCGTTGAGGCTGCCCTGACAACGGGCATGACCGCTGGGAAGGCAATCCGTGGTTACCGAGGCGCGCGATGCTGCTCATCGCCCTACGGGCGCTTTCGCCGATGCCCGCAGTGTTTTCCCGGGGGGGCGACCCCCCGGAGCCCCCCGCGGGTCCCGTGCGGCGCGCGCCGTCCGGGCGGGCGTCGGCATCGCGTTGCTCGGCGCCGCCGCGTCGGCCTGTGCGTCCAATGAGTTCACGCGGCTGGCCATGCCGGAGCCGATCACCGAGCAGGCCGAGCGGGTGCTCACGCTGTGGCAGGGGTCGTGGATCGCCGCCTTCGCCGTGGGCTTCGTGGTGTGGGGCCTGATCCTGTGGTCGGTGATCTTCCACCGCAAGCGGTCCGAGGCGCTGCCTCCGCAGGTGCGGTACAACCTGCCCATCGAGGTGCTCTACACCGCGGTGCCGTTCGTGATCATCGCGGTGCTCTTCTACTTCACCGCGCGGGACCAGAATTACCTGAACGAGTTCTCCGACGACCCCGACGTGCGTGTCAACGTGGTCGCCTTCCAGTGGAGCTGGCAGTTCGACTATCCCCAGCACGGGGTGTCCGTGGTGGGCATCCCGGGCCAGGACCCCACGCTCGTCATCCCCGAGGGGCAGAGCGTCAGGTTCCACATGACCTCGCCGGACGTCATCCACTCCTTCTGGGTGCCGGCGTTCCTCTTCAAGCGCGACGTGATTCCGGGCCGCCCCAACGACTTCGAGATCACCCCGACCAAGCGGGGCACGTTCAGGGGCCGCTGCGCCGAGCTGTGCGGCGTCGACCATTCGCGGATGCTCTTCAAGGTCAAGGTGGTCAGCCCTGCCGAGTACGACAAGTTCATCGCTGACCAGAAGGCAGCGGGGAGTGCCCAGTGACCACGACCAGCCAGCCCGCCCCGCTCACCGGGGCGACGCCACGGCCGACGCGCCAGGGATCGATCATCGTCTCCTGGATGAGCTCGACCGACCACAAGGTGATCGGCTACCTGTACATCATCACCTCGTTCGCCTTCTTCCTGGTGGGAGGGGTGCTCGCGCTCGCGATGCGGGCCGAGTTGGCTCAGCCCGGCCTTGACATCATCACGGCCGAGCAGTTCAACCAGGCGTTCACCATGCACGGCACGATCATGCTGCTGCTGTTCGCGACGCCGCTGTTCGTCGGGTTCGGCAACGTGATCATGCCGCTGCAGATCGGTTCCCCGGACGTGGCCTTCCCGCGGCTGAACCTGTTCAGCTACTACCTGTTCCTGTTCGGCGGGCTGATCACGATCAGCGGCTTCCTCACTCCGGGCGGGGCGGCGAGCTTCGGCTGGTTCGCGTACGCGCCGCTGTCCGACGCGATCCGTTCGCCCGGCATCGGCGGCGACCTGTGGATCATGGGCCTGGTGCTGTCCGGCCTGGGCACGATCCTCGGCGGCGTCAACTTCATCACCACCACGGTGTGCATGCGCGCGCCCGGCATGACCATGTTCCGGATGCCCATCTTCACCTGGAACATCCTGGTCACCAGCATCCTCGTGCTGCTGGCCTTCCCGGTGCTGACCGCGGCGCTGCTCGGCCTGGAGGCCGACCGCAAGTTCGGCGCGCACGTCTTCGACTCCGCCAACGGCGGCGCGATCCTCTGGCAGCACCTGTTCTGGTTCTTCGGGCATCCCGAGGTCTACATCGTGGCGTTGCCGTTCTTCGGCATCATCACCGAGATCCTCCCGGTGTTCAGCCGCAAGCCGATCTTCGGCTACAAGGGCCTGATCGGTGCCACCATCGCCATCGCCGGGCTCTCGGTGACGGTGTGGGCGCACCACATGTTCCCCACCGGCGCGGTGCTGCTGCCGTTCTTCTCGTTCATGTCGTTCCTGATCGCCGTGCCCACGGGCATGAAGTTCTTCAACTGGATCGGCACGATGTGGCGGGGCCAACTCACGTTCGAGACGCCGATGCTGTTCTCCATCGGCTTCCTCGTCACGTTCCTGTTCGGCGGCCTGACCGGCGTGCTGCTGGCGTCGCCGCCGATCAACTTCCCGGTGAGCGACTCGTACTTCGTGGTCGCGCACTTCCACTACGTGCTGTTCGGCACCGTGGTGTTCGCGATGTTCGGCGGGTTCTACTTCTGGTGGCCCAAGTGGACCGGGCGGTTCCTGAACGAGCCGCTCGGCAAGCTGCACTTCTGGACGCTGTTCATCGGCTTCCACACCACGTTCCTCGTGCAGCACTGGCTGGGCGTGGAGGGCATGCCGCGGCGGATCGCGGACTACCTGCCCGCCGACGGGTTCACCGAGCTGAACATGATCTCCTCCGCCGGAGCCTTCGTGCTCGGCGCGTCCACGCTGCCCTTCCTGTGGAACGTGTGGCGTACGGCCAAGGGACCCAAGCCGGTGCTCGGCGACGACCCGTGGGGCTACGGCAACTCGCTGGAGTGGGCGACCTCAAGCCCGCCCCCGCGGCACAACTTCACGTCGATTCCGCGGATCCGCTCCGAGCGGCCGGCCTTCGACCTGCACTATCCGCATGCGGCAGCGAACGGTGGCGGCGAGCTCCCCGCCGGCACCGAGTCGAGGTGACACGATGAGGGCACAGGCCTACCTGTTCTACATCTGCGCGGCCTTCTTCCTGGCGGTCGACGTCGTCTACTGGTTCTGGTCGCACGACTGGACCGGCACCACGGCGCTCGGCATCTCCGTGGGCATGGCCGGCCTCGTCGGCTTCTACCTGCACTTCACCGCCAGGCGGATCGGCGCGCAGCCGGAGGACAACCCCGAGGGCGAGATCGCCGAGAAGGCGGGCGAGCTCGGCTTCTTCAGCCCACACAGCTGGTGGCCGCTGTTCGTGGCCGGCTCCACGGCGCTCGCCGCACTCGGCTTCGTGATCGGCTGGTGGCTGTTCATGGTCGGCGTCGCCGCCGTGATCCTCACCGCCATCGGCTTCGTCTTCGAGTACTACCGGGGCAACTTCCAGCACTGACGCGTTCCCCCCGCGACCTCGGCGCGCTCCGCATCGACTGCGGGGCGCGCCGTCGGCGTTTCGGCCCCCACCAGGCACGATGCGCCGTCAACTCACGGTATCTTCTTGATCGCGCACCGCATCGACAGGGCACATCGGGGGGATGTCACCCTTCGGGCGGTGCGCCGCCTTTTCGGGGAGATGTGAGGGCCACCCTCAGGGTGGGACGTGACACGGAATTATCGAAGCGAGCATGGTCGGGGGCCAGGGTGCGGGGGATCAGCGCGGTCACGCGGCGGCGATGGGCGAGGGCGGCGGCCGGTGCCGTCACGGCGGGCGGACTGCTGGCGGCGAGCGGATGCGCGACGGTGTCCGGCATGGTCGGCTCCGGCGACGAGGCGGTCCCGGGGCCCGCCGAGGTGGCGATCAGCCCCCTCGCGGGCGAGAAGGACCGGTATCCGGAGCGCCCGATCACCGTACGGGCCCAGGGCGGCACGCTGAAGCACGTCGTGGTCCGCAACGACGGCCGGGAGGTCGCCGGCACGTACGACGCGAAGCGCACGTCCTGGAGCTCCACGGGTAACCTCGAGCCCTCCACCACGTACGCGGTCACGGCCAGGGCCGTGAACGCCGCGGGCCAGTCCACGACCGCGACGAGCTCGTTCAAGACGCTGAAGCCCGAGAAGACGGCGGAGGTCGTCAACGTCACGCCGGCCTCGGGGGAGACCGTCGGGGTCGGCATGCCGATCATCGTCGACTTCGACCGGCCGATCCGGGACAAGGCGGCGGTGGAGCGGGCGCTGCGGGTGAAGAGCAGCAAGGCCGCCAAGGGCGCCTGGCACTGGGTGACGGACGAGCAGGTCGTGTTCCGTACCAGCAAGTATTGGAAGGCCAAGCAGAAGGTGCGCTTCAGGGGCCTGTTGAGCGGCGTACGGACCGGCAAGGACACGTACGGGGTGAAGGACGTCAAGCGCTCCTTCAAGATCGGCCCGCGGCATATCAGCGAGGTGGACACCGACTCGCACATGATGACGGTGAAGAGCGGGCGCAAGACGCTGCGCGAGATCCCGATCAGCGCGGGCAAGGCCACGCAGTACAAGTACACCACCACCAACGGCGTCCACCTGGCCATGGAGCGCGCACCGGTGGTGGTGATGGACTCCGCGACCGTGGGGATCCCGCAGGGCAGCCCGGACTACTACCGGCAGACCGTGTACAGCGCCGTACGGATCTCCAACAGCGGCGAGTACGTGCACGGGGCGCCCTGGTCGGTGGGCTCCCAGGGGTACGCGAACGTCAGCCACGGGTGCGTGAACGCCAGCCCGTCCAACGCCCGCTGGTTCCTCGGCTGGACCCAGCTCGGCGACATCATCGAGGTGACCGGGACGCACAGGGAGCTGGAGTACAACAACGGCTGGGGCTTCTGGCAGATGTCGTTCAAGAACTGGGTGAAGGGCGGCGCGCTCGACCGCGTCATCAGCACCGGCCCCAAGAAGGCATCCAGCTCCAAGCCCACACCCACGCCCACACCCACACCCACCGGAACCGCCAAAGCCGAACCCCCCGCGAACTGACCGGTCAGGGTCAGGCCAGGCCGTTCTCCGCGTAGGCGTCGAGCATGAGGGCGGCGGTATCGCGGAGATCCGGGTCGGGGTCGGTCTCCGACATCTCCTGGAGGCGAGGGGCGAACGCGGCGAGGGCGTAGCGCTGAGCGGCGCGGAGGGCGCCCTCGCGGACCGCGGCTCGCGCGTCGCCCAGCCCGGTGGCGACCCGCTTGACGAAGTCGTCGTCCGGGACGGGCGGAGCGCCGAGGCCGAGCAGCGTCAGCGCCGCGCCCCGCGCCTCCGCCGCGTCCTCGCGGTCGTGCAGGTCGAGCAGCATCGCGTACGACCACGGGTCCAGCGCGAGCTCCAGCTCGGCCGCCACGGCCGCCACCCGATCCTCGGCGTCCCCGAGCACCTGGACGAACAGCCGGTCCGAGGCCGCGTCGCGGTCGAGCACCACGGTCACCCCGCCGGGCACCGGGAAGTGATCCCGGAGCCCGGTGGGCACCACGGGGCCGGCCGCGCCGAGCGCGTGGATCGCCGCCACCGCCCGCTCGCGGTCGCACCCCTGCCGGAGGATCATCCTGCGGCTTCGGTAGCCCACCGGGCCCCTCCTCAGTAGCGTCCGCCGACGGCGGCGGGTACGGCGTCGAGCTCGGCGAGGTCCTCGGCGGTGAGGTCGAGCGCCGCCGCGCCCGCGTTGTCCCGAAGGTAGCGCGACTTCTTGGTGCCGGGGATGGGGACGACGTGCTCGCCCCGGCTCAGCGTCCAGGCGATCGCTACCTGCGCCGGGGTGGCGCCGTGCCGTTCGGCCACGGCCCGTACGACGTCCACGATCCGCGTGTTGGCCGCCAGCGCCTCCTCGGTGAACCGCGGGTTGTTCGCCCGGAAGTCGTTCTTCTCGAAGTCCGCCGAGGTGCCGTACCTTGCCGGCCGTCACCAGCTCCGCCATCGCCCCCCAGGTCTCCGCGAGCGGCACCTCCGGGTCCACCCGGTGCAGGTAGTACAGGTCGATCACGTCGGTGCCGAGCCGGCGCAGGCTCTCCTCGGCGGAGGCGCGCACGTGCTCCGGCGTGCCGTCGCGCCGCACCTGCCGCGCCTCGCGGTCGAAGTACAGTCCGGTCTTGGTGGCGAGCAGGGCCTCCCCGCGCCGCCCGCCGAGCGCCCGCCCGACGAGGGCCTCGTTGTCTCCCCTCCCGTACACCTGGGCCGTGTCGAGAAACGTCACGCCGAGGTCGAGCGCCTCGTTGATGAGCGCGACGGAGGCCTCGTCGTCCTGCTCCGACATGTTGTACGCCCAGCTCATCCCCATGCAGCCGAGCCCGACCGCGCCGGCGGGGGTGCCGGCGAAGTCACGGGTCCGCATCTCGTTCGTCATGCCCATGATCGTGCTGGATCCGGCACCGAGTTGGCCAGTGCCACCTTTTCAGATGCATGCGCTCGCCCTGGTCACATGACACCTGTCACGCGCACCGCCTGACGGCCGCGGAGACAGGTGGTGACGTGGGCTTCTACCGGGCCGGCGGGCTTCCGGCGAGGGTTGGCGCATGGAAACCACAGCGGCCGTGCGGGTCACGGGGCTCCGTCAGCGGTACGGGGACTTCGAGGCCGTCGCCGGCATCTCCTTCGAGGTCCGGCGGGGCGAGCTGTTCGCCCTGCTCGGCACGAACGGCGCGGGAAAGACCACCACCCTGGAGACCCTGGAGGGGTTCCGGCCGGCCGGCGACGGGACCGTACGTGTCTTCGGCCACGACCCGTACCGCGAGCGCCGCGAGGTCCGCCCCCGGATGGGCATCATGCTGCAGGAGGGCGGCTTCTTCGGCGACCTGACGGTGGCGGAGACCGTACGGCACTGGAGCGGCTTCGTGCCCGGCGCCCGTACGGCGGACGAGACGCTCGGCCTCGTCGGCCTGCGCGACAAGGCCGACGTACGGATCCGTCAGCTCTCCGGCGGGCAGAAGCGGCGGCTCGACCTCGGCGTGGCCCTGCTCGGCCGGCCCGAGGTGCTGTTCCTGGACGAGCCCACCACCGGCATGGACCCGGAGGCCCGGCACGCGATCTGGGCGGTCGTCCGCGACCTCGTGGCGGACGGCACCACGGTGCTGCTCACCACCCACTACCTGGAGGAGGCCGAGCGCCTCGCGGACCGGCTGGCGATCATGAACTACGGACGGATCGCGGTCGCCGGCACGGTCGCCGAGGTGATCGCCGGACAGGGCGACTCGATCAGCTTCCGCGTCCCGCCGGAGGTGACGGTCGCGGAACTGCCGGCGTTCGGCGGCACGGCGGCGGGCGTCGAGATCGACGGCGGGCACCCGACCGCCGTCTACGCGGTGCCCCGGCACGGCCTGCAGGCCGCGCTGGGCGAGCTGCTCGGCTGGGCCGAGCGGCGGCGGTTGCGGCTGGACGGGCTGCAGGCGCGCAGCGCCTCGCTGGAGGACGTGTTCCTGCGCACGGTGGAGGGAGACCCCCGATGAGAATCACGTACGCGGCCCGCATGGCCCGCCTCGACCTGTCCCTGCTGTGGCGCAACCGGACCGGACTGTTCTCCGCGGTGGGCATGCCGCTGCTCTTCGGAGCGTTGCTGCTGCCCGCGCGCGGCGAGGTGCGGGACGGGGTGGAGTCCGGGCTCTTCGCCGGCACCGGCTACCTGGCCTTCTTCCTCATCTTCGCGGTCTTCACGAACCTGGTGGCGGTGCTCACCACCCGGCGGGAGGACCTGTCGCTGAAGCGGTTGCGGGCCGGCGCCCTCGGCGACACCGAGATCCTTGGCGGCAGCGTGCTGCTGGCCGGCGGCCTCTACCTCGCGCAGATCGGGCTGCTCGTGTTGTTCATGAGCACCGTGCTCGGCGGCCGGCTGCCCGCCAACCCGCTGCTGCTCGTTGTCGGCCTGCTGTTCGGCATCGCCGTCTTCGCGCTGCTGGCGGCGGGCGTGTCCGGGATCACACCGAACGCGGACATGGCCCAGCTCACCTCCATGCCGATCCTGATGGTCTGCCTGGTGGGCTCCGGCGTGATGGTGCCGCTGGACGGGCTGCCGGAATGGGTCCGGACGGTCGCCGAGCTGCTGCCGCTGAGCCCGCTGGTGGAGATCGTCCGTACGGCCTACTTCGGCCTCGACTTCACGGTCGCGGGCGCGCACGCACCGGTCGGTTTCCTGGCGGCCTGGGCGGCGTGCGGCGAGGCGTTCGCGATCTTCGGGCTGTGGGCGCTGGCCGGCTGGTGGGCGTCCCGGCGCTGGTTCCGCTGGGAGCCCCGGCACGGCTGAGCGCGGGGCTTAAGCTGCGACTCGGCGAGAGGGCGGGGTCATGGTGACGACGACGGCGGAGCTCGAGGAGCGGGTGACGCACCGGCTCGAGCACGCGCGCAGGGTGACGTACCGGTCCTACCTGTGGGCGGGGGCCGGGCTCACCATGATCCCGCTGTTCGGGGTGTCCGCGCGGTTGCGCGACGGCCGGCTCGAGGCCGGTCCGGGGATCGCCGCGGCGGCCGCGGGGCTCGCGGTGTTCCTCTGGTACTACCGGCGGCTGCTGCGCGACGGCCTGGGGGACGGGGCGTCCCGTACGGACCTGGCGGTGAGCGGCGTCGTGGCGTGCGGCCTGACCGTGCTGATGCCGATGCATCCCGCGTGGATCGTGATCATGCCGCTCTGGGTGTCGGTGGCGGCGCTGTCGGTCCGTACGCGGTGGGCGACCGCGCTGCTCTGCGCCGGCGGGGCGGTGATCTGCGCGTGGGCGGCCACCGCGGCCTCCGGGCCCGGCTCCCCGTGGTATCCGCGGCCGTGGCTCGTCGTGGTGTTCCTCGCCGTCTGCGCGGTCGCGGCCTGGGGCAACCGGTACCAGCTGCGGATCTGGTTCCTGCATCGGGAGGCGCACGCCGCGCGCGAGGCCATGTCCCGGCTGGCGGTGACCGAGGAGCGGCTGCGGTTCTCCCGGGACCTGCACGACCTGCTGGGGCACAGCCTGTCGCTGATCGCGGTGAAGAGCGAGCTGGCGATGCGGCTCGCCGACGGGGACCCGGCGGCCGCCCGCGCGGAGATGGCCGACGTGCACCGCGCGGCCCGGGAGGCGCTGCGCGAGGTACGGGTCGCGGTGCGCGGGTATCGCGCCGCCGACCTCGACGCCGAGCTCTCCGGGGTGCGGGGGGTGCTGGAGGCCGCCGGGGTCCGCTGCGTGATCGGCCGGCCACCGTCCCGGCTCGGCGAGGCGGACGCCGACGTGCTCGCCTGGGTCGTCCGCGAGGGCGCCACGAACGTCCTCAAGCACAGCACCGCCCGCCACTGCACGGTCGGCTTCACCGAACGCGACGGAGCCGTGATCGCCGAGATGACCAACGACGCGCGCCCGACGAGGTATCCCGCGACGAGCGGCCGGGGGACGGCACGGGCCTGATCGGCCTGGCGGAGCGACTGGCGGCCGCCGGCGGCTCCCTCAGCGCGGAACGCGACGGCCGAGGCGGCTTCGTCCTCCGCGCGACCCTGCCCGCGCCCCGCGCGGCGGAGCCTCCCTCCCGGGCCGGGGCCGAGGAGCCTCCGCCGGGTCCGGCGGCGGGCGGCGCGGGGGAGGGGGCGCGGTGATCCGGATTCTGCTGGCGGACGACGAGCGGCTGGTGCGGGGGGCCGTCGCCACGCTGCTGCGGCTGGAGGCGGACCTCGACGTGGTGGCCGAGGTGGGCCGGGGCGACGGGGTCGCCGCGGCGGTGGCCGCGCACGACCCCGAGGTGGCCGTCCTGGACATCGACATGCCGGGCCGGGACGGGCTCACCGTGGCGGAGGAACTGCTTCGCGGCGGGGCGCGCTGCGCGGTGTGCATGCTCACCAGCTTCGGCAGGCCCGGCTACCTGCAGCGGGCGATGGCGGCCGGGGTACGCGGCTTCGTCGGCAAGGACGCGCCCGCCGAGCAGCTGGCCGCCGCGATCCGCAAGGTCCACGCCGGCGGCCGCTACCTCGACGCGGAGCTCGCGGCCGGCGCCATGGCGGCCGGCGGCAACCCGCTGACCGAGCGGGAGCGGGAGATCATGCGGCTCGTCGGCACCGGCGCGGAGACCGCCGAAATCGCCGCGCGGCTGCACCTGTCGGAGGGCACGGTCCGCAACTACCTGTCCAGCTCCATGGCCAAGCTCGGCGAGTCCAACCGCCTCGCCGCCGTCCGCACCGCCACCGACATGGGCTGGATCTGACCTGGCCCGAGACGACCGCGGCGGGCGGCACGAGAGGCCGCTGAGCGGCGCTGAGCGCGCCGTGGAGAGGTTCGGATGGAAGGCGAAGAGGCGGCCACCCCCACGAGGTGGCCGCCTCTTCGTGCGGCGTCTGAGGGCCGGACCCTCAGACGCTCAGTGCCTGAGCTCCTTGCGTTCCTCGGCCTCGGCCTCGCCGAGCTCGGGACGGCCGCCGTGACCGTCCCCATGGCCGTTGCCGTGCGGCTCGCCCACGGGGATGTCGTCCTTGACCACGAAGTTGTGCAGCCGGGAGCGGACGCGGCCCATCATGCTGCGGCTGCCCGGGGAGGGCACGCCGTCGCCGTCGACCGCCGCCGCCAGCGCCGGCACCTCCTTCTTGGCCACCGCCACGGTCTCGGCATCCTCCGTCAGCAGCTGGTGCACCTCGATGAACTCGCCGCTCGGCAGCTGCTTGATGATGCCGCTCTCGTACCCGTGCGACGCCGCCGCGGCGTCCCGGCGCTGCAGGCCGAGGCAGATCCGCTTGGTGACGATGAAGGCGATGATCGGCCCGAGGATCAGCGCGAACCTGAAGAACCAGGTCGTGCCGTACAGCGGGACGTCGAGCCGTTCGGAGATGACGTCGTTCGCGCCGGCCAGCCAGAGCAGGCCGTACAGCGTCACCCCCGACATGCCGAACGCGGTGCGCACCGGGGCGTTGCGCGGCCGGTCCACCACGTGGTGCTGCCGCTTGTCCCCGGTGACCCACTGCTCCAGGAACGGCCAGATGATCAACGGTGTGAACACCAGCCCCGGGATGCCCAGGGCGGGGATCAGCACGCTGAGCGCCAGCGTGTACCCGAAGGCGTTGATCTCCCAGGCCGGGAAGACCCGCAGCGAGCCCTCCAGCCAGCCCATGTAGAAGTCAGGCTGGGAGCCGGAGCTGATCGCCGCCGGCGTGAACGGCCCGTACAGCCACACCGGGTTGATCTGCGCGAACGCGCCGAGCAGGGCGGTGACGCCGAACACGAAGAAGAAGAACGCGCCGGCCTTGACCGCGAACGCCGGATACATCGGCGTGCCGATGACGTTGGACTCCTTCTTGCCCTTGCCCGGGTACTGCGTGTGCTTCTGGTGCCAGAGGATCATGAAGTGCGCCACGACGAGCGCCAGCATGATGCCCGGGATGAGCAGCACGTGCAGGGTAAAGAACCGGGGGATGATGTCGTGCCCGGGGAACTCGCCGCCGAACAGGAAGAACATCAGGTACGTGCCGACCACCGGGATGGACAGCAGCACGCCCTCGGCGATCCGCAGGCCCATGCCGGACAGCAGGTCGTCCGGCAGGGAGTAGCCGAGCAGGCCCTCGACGAAGCCGAGGATCAGCAGCGTCGCGCCGATCAGCCAGTTGAGCTCGCGCGGCTTGCGGAACGCGCCGGTGAAGAACACCCGCAGCATGTGCACGAACATCGCGGCGATGAAGATCAGCGCCGCCCAGTGGTGGACCTGCCGCATGAGCAGACCGCCGCGCACGTCGAAGCTGATCCGCAGGGTCGACTCGTACGCCTGCGACATCGTCACGCCGTGCAGCTTGGTGTACGACCCGTCGTACACCACCTCGTGCATGCTCGGGTTGAACCAGAAGGTCAGGAACGTGCCGGACAGCAGGATGATGATGAACGAGTACAGCGCGATCTCACCGAGCATGAACGACCAGTGGTTCGGGAAGACCTTGCGCAGGTTGACGCCGGCGAAGCGGGCCGAGTGGAATCGGTCGTCGATGTAGGTCCCGACGCCGCCTAGCGCCTTGGGTGTGGGTGGAGTGGTCATCTGTTACCCCCGCTCCCAGAAGCTCGGGCCGACCGGCTCGTGGAAGTCGCTCTGAGCCACAAGATACCCCTCCGCGTCAACCGTGATGGGCAGCATGGGCAGCGGCCGCGCGGCCGGGCCGAAGGTGACCTTCGCCGCCTTCCGCGCGTCGAACGTGGACTGGTGGCACGGGCACAGGATGCGGTGCGTGGACTGCTCGTACAGCGCCGCCGGGCAGCCGACGTGGGTGCAGATCTTGGAGTACGCGATGATGCCGTCGTACGTCCAGTTCATCTGCTCCTCGGTGAGCTCGAGCTCCTCGGGCCGCAGCTTGATCAGCAGCACGGTCGACTTCGCGATGGAGTCGAGGTCGTGCTCCTTGCCCTCGGGCACCACGGTGATGATGCCGCCGGGGGAGCTGAAGTCCGCCGCGCGCAGGGGCTCGCCCGTGCCGTCGACGACGAGCTTCGTGCCCTTCTTCCAGTCCGTGTGGCGCAGCTTCTTCTCCGGAAGCGGCCCCAGGTCCCTGAGCAGGACCAGGGGGAGCAGCCCGAGCGGGGCCATCGCCAGCATCAGCGTGCGGCGGAGCAGCGGATACCTGGTGAACCCGCTCTCCTTGGCGCCCGCCATGAAGAACTTGCCGAAGTCCTGTTTCTCCGGCTGTTCCGACGGGAGCGGGTGCCGCTCGTCCACGACGTCGTAGTGCGGCATGACCCGCCGCACCCACATCGTCATGCCGGAGGCGATGGCCAGCAGGATGACGGTCAGCGAACCGCCGAGCGCCATGTTGGACCACTTGGTCTGCCACAGGTCGCCGACCTGGAAGATCACGTAGCCCGCGACGAACGCGACGCTGCCCAGGAAGGCGATCACGAAGAACAGCGCCGCCCAGCGCACGCCGCTCCTGATCCGCTCCTCGCTGCGCTCGTGCGCCATGCCCGGGTACGGCCCGGCGGCGTAGGGGTCGCCGTCCGTCTCGGGGGTGTCGGTGCTCAGGAGCCGGTGCGACTCCGCGGGCGGAGGCGTGCCGATGACCCGCGGCCTGCGGGTCTCGGCGCCGTCCGCCGGCTCCTCGCCGGGGACGCCGGCGGAGCCGTTGGTGTTGTCGTTGTCAGTCATTTTCCCGCTGCTTCGCAGTGATCCAGACGGCCGCCGCCACGATCAGGCCGAGGCCCACGACCCAGCCGACGAGGCCCTCGCTGACCGGGCCCAGCCGGTCGAGGCCGAAGCCTCCGGGGTTGGGCTCCTCGCGGGTCTCGACGATGTAGGCGATGATCGCCCGCTTCTGCTCGGGCGTGACCGTGGTGTCGTTGAACACCGGCATCGCCTGCGGCCCGGTGATCATGGCCGAGTAAATGTGGGACGGGGTGGTCTCGTGCAGGTCGGGCGCCTTCTTCCCACCGGTGAGCGCTCCTCCGCCCCCGGCGAAGTTGTGGCATTGGGCGCAGTTGGTGATGAAGAGCGACTGCCCGAGCGCGGCGTCACCCGTCGCCGGGTCCACCTGCTCCTTCGACGGGATCGCGGGCCCACCGCCCAGCGACGCCACGTAGGCGGCGAGCGCCTTCGTCTGCTGGTCGTCGAAGACGGGCCTCTTGCGCGGCATCTGCGCGCCCGGGTTAGCGGCCGGCATGCGGCCGGTGCCCACCTGGAAGTCGACGGCCGCGGCGCCTACGCCGATCAGCGAAGGACCGGTCTTGGTGCCCTCGGCGTTCAGCCCGTGGCAGCTCGCGCAGCTCTGGTCGAACAGCCGCTTGCCCTCGGTCACGTCCTTGACGCTCGCGCTGACCGTGGCCTCGGCGCGGCCGGTCTCCGGGGAGAGCGCGGCGTAGACCACGCCGATGACCGCGAGAGCGAGGAGCACGACGGCGTATCCGGCCAGAGGATGCCGTCGCCGCGCGGTGATCCAATTCAACGGATTCCCCGTTCCGGGTTACTGGATGAAGTAGATGGTCGCGAACAGGCCGATCCACACCACGTCGACGAAGTGCCAGTAGTAGGACACGACGATGGCGCTGGTGGCCTGTTCATGGGTGAAGCGCTTCGCGGCGTACGTGCGCCCCAGCATGAACAGGAACGCGATCAGCCCTCCGGTCACGTGCAGGCCGTGGAAACCCGTCGTGAGGTAGAACATCGAGCCGTACGCGCTGGACGCCAGCGTGGTGCCGTCGTGGATCAGGCCCATGTACTCATAGGCCTGGCCGCCCACGAAGAAGGCGCCCATGAGGAACGTGATCACATACCACATGCGCAGGCGCTCGACGTTGCCGCGCTCGGCCGCGAAGACCCCCATCTGGCACGTGAAGCTGGACGCCACCAGGACGATGGTGTTGATCAGCGCGAACGGGATGTCCAGGTGGGCGTCGGGCCAGGCCCCGCCACTGCCTTGGGTCACCGACCGGATGGTGAAGTACATCGCGAACAGCGCCGCGAAGAACATGAGCTCTGAAGACAACCAGACGATCGTGCCCACGCTCACGAGGTTCGGTCGCCTGACCTCGGCGTGGTGCGGTGTCGTCGGGATCGCGGATGCTGTCGCCACGTGCAGCATTATTACGGGTACTGGGGCGTGCTTGGCGCACGACCCCCCGCGTCTGTGGAAAATGCGCCGCCGACCGGGGCGGACGCGGCGAAAGATATCTGTGGATGAACGCGCCCGCCGCGCCGATCGTACGGGCCGCGGGTAGCATCGGATGCGCACTTGACCGCCCGCACGCCGACCCGGCCGCGCACGCACAGGGACGAGATGTCGATGAGCAGCACCGAGACGCCGCAGATGAAGGTCCTCGTCTACAGCGACGACGCGGACGTCCGCGCGCAGGTGCGGCTCGCCATCGGCCGCCGCCCCGCCGCCGACGTGCCCAAGGTCGAGCTCGTCGAGGTCGCCACCGACCCGGCGCTGATCCGCCGCATCGAGAAGGGCGACATCGACGTCGCCATCTTCGACGGCGAGGCCCAGCCCGCCGGCGGCATGGGCATGTGCCGGCAGGTCAAGGACGAGATCTACAACGCGCCGCCGATCATGGTGATCATCGGCCGGCGCGACGACGGCTGGCTCGCCACCTGGTCCCGTGCCGACGCGGTCGTCAGCCACCCGATCGACCCCGTCGTGCTCGCCGAGTCGCTGGCCGAGCTCATGCGCAGCCGGCTGGAACGCCTGCCCGCCACCCGGTGACGCGACCATGACCGGCGCGATCCCGATAGTGCGCGGCACCCTCCCGGTGCGGCGCAGCGTCCCGCCGCCCCGCTGGGCGATGCGTCGCTCCGGTGACTCCGAGGACCGTCCGCGATGGCAGGGCTCCCGGCTCCCCGCCAGAAGTGACCTCTGACCTCCGACACATTCCGGGAGACGCGTCATGGACGCACGTACGACCTGGTCGAATCTGCTCGCCACGCTGCTCGCCGGGGAATCGCTGACCAGCGATGACACCGCGTGGGCGATGAACGAGATCATGAACGGTGAGGCCACCGACGTGCAGGTGGCCGGCTTCGCCGTGGCCCTGCGGGCCAAGGGCGAGGAGGTCGCCGAGGTGGCCGGCATGGCGGAGAGCATGCTCGCGCACGCCACGCCGATCGAGGTGCCCGGCCCCATCGTGGACATCGTCGGCACCGGCGGCGACCGCGCGCACACCGTGAACGTCTCCACCATGGGGGCGATCGTGGCGGCCGCGGCGGGCGTCCGTCTCGTCAAGCACGGCAACCGGGCGGCTTCCTCCTCCTGTGGCGCGGCCGACCTGCTGGAGCGGCTCGGCGTGGTGATCGACCTGCCGCCGGAGGACACGGCGCGGGTGGCGGATGAGGCGGGCATCACGTTCTGCTTCGCGCCGCTGTTCCACCCGTCGTTCCGGCACACCGCCTCGGCCCGCCGCGGGCTCGCCGTGCCCACCGTGTTCAACTTCCTCGGCCCGCTCACCAACCCGGCGCGGCCGCAGGCGGCCGCCGTCGGCGTCTTCGACGAGCGGATGTGCGGCGTGCTCGCCGGCGTCTTCGCCACGCGCGGCATGTCCGCGCTGGTGTTCCGTGGCGACGACGGGCTCGACGAGCTCACCACCACGACGACCTCCACCGTGCACCTGGTGCGCGGCGGGGAGGCCCGCCCGTTCACCTTCGACCCGGCCGACATCGGCATCCCGCGGTCCACGCCGGAGCAGCTGCGCGGCGGCGACCCGGCGTACAACGCCGGGGTCGCGCGCGACGTGATGACCGGCACGCCGGGCCCGGTGCGCGACGCCGTGCTGCTCAACGCCGGGGCCGCGCTCGTCGCCCTCGACGGGCTCACGGGGGACGGGCCGGAGGACCTCACCGAGGCGTTGCGCGGCGGGTACGAGCGGGCGGTGGCCGCGGTCGACGCGGGCGATGCCCTGACGTTGCTGGACCGCTGGATCGACGTCAGCCAGCGGCTGGCGAAGGAGAGCGGCGGCCCGGCGCACTGAGCCGGTACGCGACCCCGGCGGGCGGCCCGCCCGCCGGCCGGGGCACGCGGCCGACGCCGGACGCGCCGCCTCCGCCGAAGTGTGTCTGACCTGCTCAGATCGGCGATGGCCGACGTTGTGCCCGATTTGCGGGCGAACGTGGGAGTCGGGATTATTGCGATTCACTTCCGGCGGTCATGCGCCGGCCGAACGGGGAGACGGAACATGGCGTACGGAACGAAGCCCGCGCGGGCGGCCACGTTCGCCCTGGCCGGCGTGCTGCTCATGGGCGGGCTGACGGGTTGTGGATCGCTCGGCGGCCTGTTCGGCGGCGACAAGGCGGCCGAGGGCCAGGCCGAGGGCGGCTCGGACTCCGGCTCCGGCGAGTCCGGCGACGTCCAGTCGAGCACGGCCGACACCAAGAACGTGATCGGCAAGGCCACGTTCGACGCGCCGGTCGCCGACGGGGCCAAGGTCGAGATCGCGGTGCACCAGCTGAAGGTGAACGGCAAGCTCGCCGAGCTGGTGTTCTCGGTGACCCCGCGGGTGCCCGCGGGCGGTCTGGACGACGAGGAGGTCAGCCCGTACGACCTCAACGGCTCCCACGGCTTCGACGTGACACTGATCGACCCGGTGAACCTCAAGCGGTACATGGTGGTCAAGGACAGCTCGGGTCAGGAGCTCAAGCCCGACGACGTGTTCACCAAGATCCGCAACAACCAGCAGCTCGTGATGCGCTACACGTTCGCCGCGCCGCAGGCCGGGGTGGACAAGGTGGACGTGCAGATCAACAACTGGGGCTCGTTCCGCGACGTCCCGGTCCAGCGATGAGCCCACGCGGGGCGCCGGCCGGCCTCGCCGTCACCGGCGTGGCGCTCGCGCTCCTCGTGGGGTCGGCCGCGCCCGCCGCGGCCGAGCCCGGGCCGCCGACCGACCAGACCATCGGCGAGAGCATCCGGACGCTGAACGCCGCGAGCGTCCGGACGCTGGACACCACGGGGTCGGTGCGCGAGCTCGCGGTGCAGCAGTCGATCGTGCCGCTGGAGACGGAGGAGGAGTCCGGCGGCAAGACCACGGTCACGCTCAACTCCGACGTGCTGTTCGAGTTCGGCTCGGCGAAGCTCACCTCCGCCGCGAGCCGGAGGATCGACAAGCTGGCCGGGCGGCTCGGCTCGGGCGGGCAGGTCACGGTCGCCGGGTACACCGACGCGCACGGCGGGACCGGCTTCAACCTGAAGCTGTCCCGGGCCCGGGCCAACGCCGTGAAGAAGGCGCTGGCCGCCAAGGCGTCCGGGGTGCGGATCGTGGCGGTCGGCTTCGGCGAGGCCGACCCGGTCGAGCCGAACGAGTCGGACGGCAAGGACAACCCCGCCGGCCGCGCCAAGAACCGTCGCGTCGAGATCACCTTCCGGGGCTGACCGCACCCGTCTCGGTGTCCCCGGCGACGCCGGGGGAGGGTTCCGCGGGCGTGCGCCGGCGCCGGAGCCTCGTACGGACGAGATCGGCCAGATACGCCAGCGCGAACGTGAGCGACACCACCGCGAGGACCGAGGCCGCCGCGTAGTCCCAGCTGGTGGAGGAGAAGAGCGCGATCGGTGTGGGCGCGATGAACACCCCCGCCGTTATCGCCATGATCACCGCGAACACGACCGCGGTGATCAGCCAGACCGGCCGGGCCGATCGGTGGCGCAGGAGCCCGGCTCCGGCCGTGACGAGGCCGGCCAGCAACATCGCCACCGCGGCGATCGCCGAATCGTCGTCGAAGACCTCGAGGACCAGCCCCTTGTCGAACTTCACGTAATCGCCGTCCGGGACGAACAGCGCCACCAGCCACACCGTGCCGGCTGCGATCAGCCAGAAGGGGTGGTCGCCTCGGGGCGGCTTTTGATCGCCCAGCGATCGTGTCGCCCGCACCAGGTAAACGAGTCCGGCGAGGGCGCTCAGCGCGCTGAAGGGCAGGGCGATGTCGGGGTCCTCTTCGTAGACGCCCACTCCGAGAACGACGGCGGCCAGCATCTGAACCAGCCAGGGCTGTCCGGCCGTGCACCCTCGCCCCTGCCCACCTCACCGGCCGCGGCCCCGCCCGCGGAGTGTTCGGCCTCAGCCGCCTTGACCTCGGTCGCCTCGGACTGGGTCGTCCTGGCCTCCGTCGCCTCGGGCCCCGCCCCAGACGGGTCGGACTCGATCGCGGACGATCCAAGCTCGGCTGTGGGCGGTTCGTGCTCGGTCGTGGGGGGGGTCCAGGCTTGGTCGCGGACGGCTTGGGCTCGGTCGCGGATGGTTCAGGCGTGGTCGTGGGCGGTCGGGGCTCGGCTGTGGACGGTTCGGCCGATACCGCGGGCGGCTGGGGATCGGCCGTGGTTGGAGCGATGGATGAATCGGCCGGAACGGGGGCGGCCGGTCCGCGTGCCGGGGCCCGCTCCGGTTCCCCGGCGGGCGGTGCCGGGAGCGGCGGTTCTCCTTCGACCAGGAGGCGGACCGGGACGGTGCCGCCCGTCCACCGGAGGCCGACCCAGCCGTCACCGTCGGCGTCGGCGTCGCCTCCCGCTATGCCGTCCCGCATGGCCGCGGCGAAGCCGGACGGCTGAACGTGCGCGTCGGTGAGCCGCTCGCCTTCGAAGGCGTACTCGATCGCGCTCGACGCCGTGATGACCGCGCGTGCGCGGGCGCCCGCGCCGAGGGCGACGAACGCCTCATCGACCTGCGGGTCGCCGGCCGCGCGCGCCACCATGCCGCGCGCGAACGCCCCGCCGTAACAGCAGTCGGGGAAGACGACGGCCCCCTCGGCCCGGCTGTCGTTGAGCATGGAGCAGAGCAGCTGGGCGGAGACGGCCGTCGACAGCGGGCGCCTCGGCTTGGCGTCGTGCGCGGCGAAGTACAGGTTGCCGCGGATGTCCTCAGGCCGTGACCGGACAGGTAGAGCATCACGAGATCGCCGGAGGCGGCATCGGCGAACAGGTCGTCCAGCGCGATCCGCATCTCCTGCGCCGTCGGGTTCTCCAGGGACGTGACCGCGAACTGCCCGATCACCGGGTCCGAGAACACCTCACCGAGCTCGACCGCGTCACGGGTGGCCGACGGCAACTGGGCGAGCTCCGGGTCGGCGTACGCCGAGGAGGCGATGAACAGGGCGCTCCGGGCCATGGCTACTCCCCGGCGGGATGCGCGGCCAGCCAGGCCTCGACGACCCGCGCGGTCGTGGCCTCGTCGGCCGCCTCCAGCTCCAGCACGTCGTCGCCGAGCCGGACCTTGAGCCCGCCCGATGACCTGCCGGATGCGCCGCGCCGGCGCTGCCAGGACCGGAGCACGGACAGCAGCGACTGGACGGCGGTGATCCCGGCCGGGATGGTGATCAGCAGGGTCTCGATCGAACCGGCGTCGAGACCGCGCGCGCCGTCCGGCCGGGGGCCGGCGTCGTCCGGCTTGGCGTGCGCCCCGGGCACGAAGGCGACCTCCTCGGCGAGCGACCGCAGCGCCTCGTCGTGCTCACCCTCGAGGTCTTCGTACGACACGCGCAGCCGGATATCCGCCATGCCTGGTCCTCCTCGCGCACCGGCACGTTCGGCGCCATCGGCCGGGGGTGCGTGAACGAGACCATCGAACTGCCGAAACGGCCTACTGGCAACCGGATTCGGCCCATCGCACCGGGCTCTGCCGAGAGTGGACAGCCGGCCGCGGTGCCGTACGGCCGGGGCGCGCGGTCCAGCGCGCGGTCCAGCGTGCGGTCAGTCGGCGTCCTCGTCGTCGAGGCCGAGGGCGAAGGCCGTTTCCAGGTCGTGATGGGAGTACGCGCGGAACGCGATGTGCGTGTCGCTCTGCCGCACCCCGGGCACCTTGTTCAGCCGGCCCGGGATCACCTCGGCGAGCTGCTCGTGGCGGCGCACGCGCACCATCACGACGAGGTCGAACTCACCGGTGACCGAGTACACCTCGCTCACCCCGGGCAGCTCCGCGATCGCGGCGGCGACCTCGGGGATGCGGGCGACATCGGCCTTGACGAGCACGATCGCGGTGATCACTGGACTGCCTCCGTACGCTGCTCCCGGCCTCGTTGCCGGCCGTGCTTGAGACCGACCCTAATGCCCGGGGAGCTCAGCCGCGCAGGGCCACGAGTCTGCGGGAGCGGCCGAGCCGGCGTTGCAGGAACCCCCCGGCGACACCGGCCAGGAAGCCGTACACATGAGCCGCGTACGCGACGTCGGACTCCTGCGCGGCGGCCGGCATCATCCACTGGCTGACCAGCCAGATGTACTGGCCGATGAACCAGGAGCCGATGGACACCCAGGCGGGCAGCCGGAACGGGATGAAGCCGAAGATCAGCGTGGTGACCCGCGACCCCGGCTGCAGCACGAGGTACGCCCCGAGCACGCCGGAGATCGCGCCGGACGCCCCCACCAGCGGCACCGCCGAGGCCGGGCTCGTGAGGGCGTAGCCGTACGTCGCGACGAGGCCGAAGGCGAGATAGCCGAACAGGTAGCGGGAGCGGCCGAGACGGTCCTCCACGAACGGGCCGAAGACGAACAGGAACACCATGTTGCCCAGCAGGTGCAGCGGGCTGCCGTGCAGGAACATGGCGGAGAACGCGGAGATCACCGGCGACTTGTCGAACGGCGCGATGGCGCAGGACCCGCTGATCGTCACCGCCTCGGACAGCGAGAACCCGGACAGCAGCTCGGTCGGCACCGCCGCCCAGCGGGCGACGTACTCCTCCACGGCGCAGATGCGGGCGTGGCCCTCGCCATACCACCGGGCGATGGAGGAGAGCGGCGAGAGCAGGTAGACCAGCACGTTCGCCGCGACGAGCAGGTAGGTGACGGCCGGGACGCGGCGCGTGGGGTAGTCGTCGGTGAGCGGGACTCCGGCCATGTGGCCCATCCTCTCGTGTCGAGACCGGCGGCGCGACCTGCGGCCCTGTGCTGCAGGTGCACAAAGAGGTCAGCGCCGGGGACGGCCCTGGTCCTGGGCACGATCGATCCAGCCGCGCAGCCGCTCGGCGCCGCGCACCGGGCAGCTCCACGTGCCCTCGATCTCCACCAGCCGCACGCCGGGCGCGCACAGCCACTTCAACACGCACTCCATCTCCTCCGCGCCCGCGGCCGGGGCGGGGCCCGGACCGGGACGCACCGTCTCCGCCGTGGAGACCAGTGATGCCACGAACGGCACCGGATGCGCACCGGGCGGCAGCACGCCGGCGGCGGCGAGCCGGCCGTGCCGCACCACGCTCAGGTCCCACCGGCCGCCTCCGGCCGGGCGCGCCGCGACGAGGTGCGCGCACCCGGCGAGCGCGGTCAGCCGCTGTAGCCGGGTGGCGCCGCGGACGAACGCGGCGAGCCGGTCGCGGTGCGTCGCGGCCTCCTCGAAGCGCAGCTGCGCGGAGAGCCGGGCCACCCGGGCGCGCACCGCCTCGGCCACCGGGCCGGGATCGGCGATCATCGCCGCGCGCGCCGCGCCCGCGTGCGCCGCGTACTCCTCCGGGGTCTCGTGGCCCTCGCAGGGGGCGCCGCAGCGGCCCATGCCGGCGAGCGCGCACGCCGGCGCCCGGGTGCACGGGCCCAGCCGCATCGTGCAGCGGCGCAGCGGGAACGCCTCGAGCAGCGCGTCACGGGCCAGCTCCGCGGGGCGCGACGAGGCGAACGGGCCGAGGTACGTCGCGCCGTCGTCGCGCACCTGCCGGACCAGGGACAGCCGGGGGAACGTCTCGGCGGTCAGCTTCACCCAGACGGAGCGCTCGGGGAACCGGGAGCGCCGGTTGTAGCGCGGTTTGTGCTCGGCGATCAGCCGCAGCTCCCGCACCTCGGCCTCCAGGCCGGTGGAGCAGACGATCGGCTTCACCCGCTCGGCGATGCCCACCATCTCGCGCACCCGCCCGCGGGTCTCGGACGCGGTGAAGTAGGACCGCACGCGGCTCCGCAGGTTCGTGCTCTTGCCCACGTAGAGCACCTCGTCGCGGGGCCCGATGAACATGTAGACCCCGGGCTCGGCCGGCACCTCGTCGGCCAGGTGCCGGTTGCGCCGCTGGCCGGGCGTGGGGGCGCGGGAGAACGAGCGCAGCTCCTCCAGCGACTCCACGCCGAACGCGCCGAGCCGCTCGAACAGCCCGTGCAGCACGTCGACCGTGGCGCGGGCGTCGTCGAGCGCGCGGTGGCAGGGCGTGGTGCCGGACCGGAAGTGCCGGGCGAGCGTGGCCAGCCGGTGGTTGGGCACCTCGTCGCGGATGAGCGCGCGGCGGGCCAGGGTGACCGTGTCGATCACGGTGAAGCGGGGCCACGGGCGCTCCTGCGCGGCGCAGGCGGCCTTGAGGAAGCCCGTGTCGTAGCCCGCGTTGTGCGCCACGAGCACCGCGCCGTGGGCGAACTCGAGGAACGCGGGGAGCACCTCCTCGATGCGCGGCGCGGCGGCGAGCATGATGTCGGTGATGCCGGTCAGCACCGAGATGAACGGCGGGATGGGGCCGCCGGGGTCGACCAGCGTGCCGAACTCGCCGAGCACCTCGCCGCCGCGCACCTTGACCGCGCCGATCTCGGTGATCGCCGAGTCGCCGGGCGGGCCGCCCGTGGTCTCGAGGTCGACCACCACGAACGTGACCTCCGACAGCGGGGTGCCGAGGTCGTCGAGCGTCTGCTGCACCGCGACGGGCGGGCGCCCGGCGGCGGCGTGGCCGGTGGAGGTGTTCACGAGGAGACAACCTAGGCCGAGGGTCCGACAATCCGTTCGAACGCCGCCCGCCCCCCGCCGC
>WHSL01000341.1 GCA_009380095.1 Streptosporangiales bacterium
ACATGGACGCACTCGATCTGGCCCGGTGGCAGTTCGGGATCACGACGGTCTACCACTTCCTGTTCGTGCCGCTCACGATCGGGCTGTCCGTGCTGGTCGCCGGCATGCAGACCGCCTGGTACCGCACCGGCAAGACCGAGTACCTCCGGATGACCAAGTTCTTCGGCAAGCTCTTTCTGATCAACTTCGCCATGGGCGTGGTCACCGGGATCGTGCAGGAGTTCCAGTTCGGCATGAACTGGAGCGAGTACTCCCGGTTCGTCGGCGACGTCTTCGGCGCCCCGCTGGCCATGGAGGCCCTAATCGCCTTCTTCCTGGAGTCCACCTTCCTCGGCCTGTGGATCTTCGGCTGGGACCGCCTCCCGAAGGGCCTGCACCTGGCCACGATCTGGGCCGCGGCGATCGGCTCCAACCTGTCCGCGTTCTTCATCCTCACCGCGAACGCGTGGATGCGGCATCCGGTCGGCTACACGATCGATCCGGTGACCGGCAGGGCGCGGCTCACCGACATCGGCGCGCTGCTCACCAACCCGACGGCGCTCGGCACGATCCCGCACGTGCTGGCCGGCTCGTTCATCGCGGCCGGGATCCTCGTGGTGGCGGTGAGCGCGTACAGGCTGCTGCGCCGGAACTCCTCCGGCCGGCCGGAGGACGTCCCACTGTTCCGGAAGTCGCTGCGCGCCGGGCTCTGGGTGACCGTGATCGCGGGGGTGGCCGTCACCGGGACGGGGGACCACCAGGCGAAGCTCGCCGCCGAGCACATGCCGATGAAGCTCGCCGCGGCCGAGGCGCTCTGGGAGGACGAGGACGCCGCGGGCTTCTCGCTGTTCGCCGTGGGCGACGTGCAGGAGGGGCGCAACCACCTGAACGTTCAGGTCCCGTACCTGCTCAGCATCCTCGCCACCGGCTCCCCCACCGGCCACGTGGAGGGCATCAACGACATCCAGGACCGCTATGAGCAGCGGTTCGGGCCCGGCGACTACACGCCCAACGTGCCGGTCATCTACTGGTCGTTCCGGCTGATGATGGGCTTCGGGCTGGGCGCGGTGGCACTGGCGCTGCTCGGCCTCTGGCTCACCCGTGGCCGCCGCGTGCTGCCGGCGACCGGGTGCGGCCGCTGGCCGTACCTGCTGCTGGTGCTCGCGCTGCCCGCGCCGTTCCTCGCCAACGTCATGGGCTGGCTGCTCACCGAGATGGGACGGCAGCCGTGGACGGTGTTCGGCGAGCTGATGACGGCGGCGAGCGTCTCCCCCGGCGTGAGCCTCACCGAGGTGGCGATCTCGCTGACCGTCTTCACGCTGCTGTACGGCGCCCTGGCCGCGGTCGAGGCCGGGCTGCTGATCCGGTACGTCAAGGCCGGCCCGCCGCCCGCCGACCCCGAACCCGCCGACGGCGACGCGCGGCCCGCCACCGCGACGCTCACGTACTGATCCGAGAGGCCGGACAATGGATCTCCCCACGCTCTGGTTCGTGATCATCGCCGTCCTGTGGACCGGCTACCTGCTGCTCGAGGGGTTCGACTTCGGGGTCGGCGCGCTGCTGCCCGTGGTGTCCCGGGACGAGACCGACCGGCAGCTGACGCTGGGCACGATCGGCCCGGTCTGGGACGGCAACGAGGTCTGGCTGATCACCGCGGTCGGCGCCACCTTCGCCGCGTTCCCGGTCTGGTACGCGTCCCTGCTCAGCGGCTTCTACCTGCCGCTATTGCTGATCCTGGTGGCGCTCATCGTGCGCGGCGTGGCGCTGGAGTACCGCGGCAAGCGGCCGGACGCGCGCTGGCGGGCCCGGTGCGACGCGGGCATCGTGTTCGGCAGCCTCGTCCCGGCGTTCTTCTGGGGTGTGATCTTCGCCAACGTCGTGCGCGGTGTGCCGGTGGACGCGCGCGGCGTGGTGCACGCTTCGGTGGTGGACCTGCTGAACCCGTACGGGCTGCTCGGCGGCACGGCGCTGCTCGCGCTCTGCCTGCTGCACGGTGCGGTGTTCCTGAGCCTGAAGACCGGCGGCGCGCTGCGGCTGCGCGCCCGGGGCCTGGGGTTCGCCGCCGCCGCGGTGGCCCTGCCGGCGCTGACGGTGGCGCTGACCGCCACGGCGGCGGCACGGGAGGCCCGCTGGGCGTACGGCGCCGCCGTCGCCGCCGGGCTGCTCGTCGTGGCGGCCGCGGTCGCGCTACGGGGCGGCCGGGAGGGCTGGGCCTTCGCCGCCACCGCGGCCACCGCCGTCCTCGTCACCGGCACCCTGTTCGGCGCCCTCTGGCCGCAGCTGCTCCCGACCACGCTGGCCGGGCCCGGCCTCACCGTCGGCAACGCCGCCTCCGCGTCCTACACACTGGAGGTGATGAGCTGGGTCGCCGCGGTGTTCACCCCCCTGGTCATCGCCTACCAGGGGTGGACGTACTGGGTCTTCCGGCGCCGGCTGACGCGTGAACCGGCGGCGGTGTCGGCGACGTGAAACCTCTCGACCCCCGGCTGCTCGCGCACGCGCGGGCCGTACGCGTCCACCTCGCGGTCACCGTCGTGCTCGGGGCGATGGTGGCCGGGCTGGTGCTCGCGCAGGCGATACTGCTCGCCCGGGCCATCGCGGGCGCGGCGGCCGGGGGCGGCCTCGGGGAGCTCGGTGGCACGCTGGGGCTGCTGCTCGCCGTGGTCGTGGCCCGGGCCGCGACCTCGTACGGGGGCGAGGTCGTGGCGTTGCGCTCCGCGGCGCGGGCCAAGTCGCAGCTGCGCATGCGGCTGGTGGAGCACGCCGCACGGCTGGGACCGGCCTGGCTCGCCGGGCGGCGGCCGGGCGAGGTGGCCACGCTCGCCACCCGCGGGCTCGACGCCCTCGACGACTACTTCGCCCGCTACCTGCCGCAGCTGGTGCTCGCCGCGTTCGTACCGGTCGCGGTGCTGCTGGTGATGCTGCCCGCGGACTGGATCTCCGCCGCGGTGGTGGCGGTGACGCTGCCGCTCATCCCGATCTTCATGATCCTCGTCGGGATGCACACCACGGCCCGTACCGAGCGGCAGTGGCACCTGCTCGCGCGGCTCGGCGGGCACTTCCTGGATGTGGTGGCCGGGCTGCCCACGCTGGCGGTGTTCCGCCGCGCCAAGGCCCAGGCGGAGATCGTCCGGCGGGTCTCCGAGGAGCACCGGTCCGCCACCATGGCGACGCTGAGGGTGGCGTTCCTGTCCGCGTTCGTACTGGAGCTGCTGGCCACGCTGGCGACGGCGCTCGTCGCGGTGGAGGTGGGGTTCCGGCTGCTGGCGGGCTCCCTGCCGTACGAGACCGCGCTGCTGGTGCTGCTGCTCACCCCGGAGGCTTACCTGCCGTTGCGGGAGGTGGGCGTCCGGTTCCACGCCAGCGTGGAGGGGGTGGCCGCGGCCGAGCAGGTGTTCACGGTGCTGGAGACGCCGGCGCCGGCCCGGGCTTCCGGTAGGCGGACCGAGGTTCCGGTTCGGGTCCCGATCCGGTTCGAGGGCGTGGGGCTCACCTATCCGGGCCGGTCGTCCCCGGCGCTGGACGAGGTCTCGTTCACGCTCCCGCCGGGGCGGCGGGTGGCGCTCGTCGGGCCGAGCGGCGCGGGCAAGACGTCGGTGGTGTCACTGCTGCTCGGCTTCGTTGAGCCCACGCGGGGGCGGATCCTCGTCGGCGACCGCGACCTGGCGGAGCTGGACCCGGATTCGTGGCGGCGGGAGATCGCGTGGGTGCCGCAGCGGCCGTACCTGTTCGACGGGACCGTGGCCGAGAACATCGCGCTCGGCGAGCCGGACGCCGGGCTCGCCGAGGTCGCGCTCGCCGCGCAGCAGGCCGAGATCCACGACGTGATCGAGGCGCTGCCGCGCGGGTACGAGACGCCGATCGGCGAGCGGGGGCTGCGGCTGTCCGCCGGGCAGCGGCAGCGGGTCGCGCTGGCCCGGGCGTTCCTCCGCGACGCGCCGCTGGTGCTGCTGGACGAGCCCACCGCGCACCTCGACCCGGAGAGCGCGCACGCCGTACGGCGGGCCGCGGTCCGGCTGATGG
>WHSL01000102.1 GCA_009380095.1 Streptosporangiales bacterium
GGTGGTCGGGCTCTGGGACGGGGTGACCTTCGTCGGCTGCATGGTGCACATCTGCAGCCACGATTCCTTCAAGGAGACGTGGGGCGGGCTGGGCAAGCTGTTCACCGACCCGGTCGAGTCGCTGAAGACGATCTGGGACGAGTCGACGAAGCCCATCCGCGACCGCTGGAACAACGGCGACTACGTCGGCGCGGTCTTCTACACGGTGCCGGCCATCGTGGGCACCGTCTTCGGCGGCAAGGGGATCAACAAGCTCGGGAAGCTCGGAAAGCTGGACGGCGGCGGCAAGAAGTTGCCGGACGGCAAGAAACTCGCCGGGGACGCGAAATCGGCGGCCGACGACGCCGAGAAGGCGGCCGCCAAGGCGGATCCCAAGGCCGCCAAGACGGCGGCCGACAAGGCGGAACAGGCCGCCAAGGACGCGGAACAGAAGGCCAAGGACGAGCCGACGCCGGAGAACCAGCAGGCGGCGAAGGACGCCCGGGCCGACGCGGACCGCGCGAAGAAGGCGTTGAAGGACGCCGAGGTCCGCAACGTGATGAACGATTCGCCACTCGGTAAAGAGGCGAACGACATCATCAACAAGTACAACGTCAAGATCGAGTACCGCAACGGCGGCGGCACCGTGTACGACCCGTCGCGGAACACGATGATCATCGACGAGTCGATGACGCCGGACAAGGCGTCGCAGGCGCCGTACATCATCCACGAGGTCAACCACGCCAAGTGGAAGAACGAGGGCAAGAGCGCCAACATCGCCACGCAGTCGCGCACCGACTACGTCAATAACATGTTGAAGGAGGAGGCCGAGGGAACCGGTAAGCAGATCGAGTCGTCCAAGCAGCTGCGGACGAAGGGCCACAACACGCCCCAGCAGCCGCTGGAGTCGAACTACGACGCCGCTTACAACCAGGCCATCCAGAGTGGGAAGAGCCCGCAGGAGGCGCAGCAGGCCGGCCGCCAGGCCGTACAGGACGCCTTCAACAAGGGGCAGGTGACCACCTCCAACACGCATCAGCCCTATCCGGACTACTACGGCAAGAGTTGGGACAAATACCATGGCCAAAACCCCTGAGCACGCCGCGCGCCCCGGGCGCGGAGGCCGCTTCGGGGCCGTGGGAGCCGTGCTGAGCGCCGCCGTGGTGACCCTGGCGCTCGCCGGGTGCAGCGCCGGAGGGGCCGACGGCGCCGGCTCCGCGCCGTCCACCGCCGCGCCCCCGTCGGCGGCGTCGCAGAAGACCGGCGGCTCGCTGCGCGACAAGATCAGCCGTGGCCTCGTCCAGGCCGGCCGGGCCGACAAGGCCTCGCTCGTACGGCAACCCCAGGTGAGCCAGTACACCGAGGTCAAGGCGCCGGTGCTGGACCCGTGGAAGGTCTACCGCTTCGACACCGTGCCGGACGCGGCGGGCAGCTTCCACGTCGCCATCGGCCCCCGCGAGCGGGTGTTCTACCTGACCGAGAGCCCGAAGCAGTTCACCGCGCTGACCGGCGCGGTCGCCATGCGCGTCGCCTCCGGCGACACCGCCGTCGACCTGGCGCGGCTGTACGTGGAGACCACCCGGTCCATGCGGGAGTACAGCACGATCGTGACCTCCGTCGACGACCTCGAGGTGGCGGGCGACCTGACGGCCGCGCAGCGGAAGAGCCTGGCCGCCGCCGAGCGGCGGCTCCGCCCGTTGCTCGCCGAGCCCACCGCCGTACGCTCCGGCCAGGGCTACGCGGTGACGCTGTACGTGCAGCGCGGCGCCGTCGTCGAGAAGCGCACGATCGCCGTCTCCGCGACCGGCGAGATCACGGACCGGGCCACCCCGATCGTCAAGGACGTGCCCGCTCCGGCGAGCGTGTGAGGTTCAGGGCGAGGGCGGATAGGTGCGGGAGGATGCCTCGGTCGCGCCGCGGGTGCAGTTGATGCCGTCGGGGGCCGGGCCCTCGGTGTAGTAGTCGAGTGCCTTCGCGAAGTCGGCGCAGCGCTGCTCGTCCTCCCGCCGGCTCGCGGGATAGCCGATCGCGACGTTGACCGCGGCCATGTCGAGCGCGTCGGCGGCGGGGTTGATGTTGCGCGCGACGGTCCAGTACCAGCGCGCGATCGGCGCGCTGTGCTCCACCGACGCCGCGAGCTCCGGCCGCCGCAACAGGTCCACGCCGCGCCAGGCGCCCGCGCCCCGGTAGTTGAACGCCCCGGTGAGCTGGATGAAGCCGCGGCCTCGGTAGGCGTACGTGCCGTTCTGCACCGCGTTGTACCGGAAGCCGCTCTCGTGCCGCAGCGTCGCGAGGAACGCGGCCTTGCGCGCCGGTGAGGTGATCGCGCCGCGCCGCATCTCCTCGTTCAGGCCGGGCAGCCCGGTCACCGTGGCCTCTCGGTCGCCCACCGGCCCGAAGATGGCCTCCAGCTCCGGCAGCGTCACGTCACCGCCCGCGTGCGGGAGCGAGGCGGTGAGTCCGGAACCGGCCGGGCTCGCCACGGCGGGCACCACGGTCACGGCGGCCAGCAGAGCCGACCCCACGACGATCACACGAGCGAGACCCATCAGCACCTCCTGGGCGATTGTCCCTGCTGGAGGCGCCATGATCCACAACCTGGATCCGGACACGCGCCCGAGCCGTGCCCTTTGTCGCAGGCCGAAGGTGTTTTGTTGGGGGCACGCAAAAGAACGGGATCGGGTTGTTGGAACCGGCACTGGCGCGCGAGCCCTCTAAGCCCTAGCTTGCTGGACTGGATTTTCCGGCTTTGGGGGCTCAGGTGGACGACGGACGGCACGCCGCCGAGGAGCAGACGGAGGATCACATAGGTTCCCGCGGGGGAACCGGGCCGGCCCGGCGCCGGTGGTTCGACCGCGGTGGCCGTGCCGAACGCGGCGCCAGCATGATCGAGTACGTCGGCATCACGATCGTGGTCGCCGGGGTGCTCGTCGCGCTGGGCGGCATCGTGCTCCCGGAGCGCATCCAGCCCTCCATGGAGAACGCGATCTGCCTGGTCACGGGCGACGCGGGCTGCACGGAGCCCGCGGGCGCGCGCGGCGGCGAGACCGGTGCCCAGGGAGACCCCGGGCGTCCCGGCGGGGGAACCGGCCGGCCGGCTCCGGCGAAGGCGCCCCCGGCTCGGGCGGTGGCCCCGGTGCTCCCGGCTCCAACGGCGGCGCCCCTGGCTCTGACGGGGGAGCGCCGGGTTCGGATGGTGGCCCCGGTTCCGACGGCGGCGACCCGCGTTCCGGTGCTGGGAACGGCCCGCCCGCGCCCGGCCCGCCCGCGCCCGGCCCGTCCGGGCAGCCGGGCAAGCCCGCATCCGAGCCGGGTCCTCCGTGGTTCGGAACCGACACCGAGCGCGACGGCACCAACAGCTACACCCGCTGGGACTGCTGGAAGTACGCACAGTGGGGCTGCGACTTCGTCAAGGGCAACATCGACGCCAACTGGGACACCGTCGTCGGCATCTGGGACGGTGCGAGCTTCCTCGGCTGCACCGTGGTCCACCTCTGCAGTCACGAGGGGTTCAAGAACCGGAAAGGCGGGCAAGAAGGCCGACGGCGACGGCGACGGCGGCCCGGACGGGACAACACCCGGCTGCCGGCTCGGCTCGCTCCCCGCGCCCGGCCACGGCCCCTCGTTCGGCAGATTCGGCGCCCCGGTCCACCTGCCGGCGGCGCCCGGCTGCGGCCCCAAGGAGGCGGCCGACGCGGCCGCCAAACGGGCCGAGGACGCGGCCCGCCGCGGCGACTTCGCCGGGGCGGAGAAGATGCAGGACGCCGGGCGGGCGCTTTCGGTCAAGTCCGTGAAGGAGAACAGCCGGACCCGTAAGCAGGACGCGACGGTCGACGGCGGCCCGATGGAGTTCAAGTCCCTGAACCCCAGCGGCGGGGACGCGAAGTCGCAGCTCCGCGGCGCCTTCCAGTCGGCCTCCGGGCAGTCGGCGGACGGCGTCACGCCCCCGGCGGTCGTCGACACGCGCGCCAAGTCGATGACGCGCGCGGACGCCGAGCAGACGATGCGGGAGTATCTGGACACGTTCGCCCCGCGTCCCGACGGGCGGCGCGTGCTCCGCACCGAGGACGACGCGGTCGAGGTCGCGCTGGCCCGGCACGCGTTCGTCGGGATGGACGACCGGGAGGCCGGCGACACCACCTGGCCGCTCTTCGCCGAGCATCCCTTCTGGTTCGAGATCTGGGACCCGCCGAAGAACCGTGAGCGAGGGCTGCGGGTTGGCCGGCGGATCTTCGACGCGTTCGCCGACGACGGCCGCTGGTCCGCGTTCCTGACCGATGATCTGCAGGTCCTGCTGGCCACCTACAGCCCGGAGCGCGGGCTCAGGGAGTTCTGAGGCCCGGGCGGGCGTGCCGTCCGGCGAGCCCTGGGCACGGTGCGGTTCAGGGCTTACGCTTCGATCGAGGCGACCCCACACGCGCCCGTACGGCGCACCGGGAGGCACCGCGATGGACGGCTACCTCGGCTCGTACGCCGTGCTGGCGCTGCTCGTGCTCGCCGGGGTGGGCGTGGTGGTCGTCGCGATGACCGGCGCGCGGCTGCTGTCACCGAGCAAGCCGACCCGGGAGAAGCTGCTCACCTACGAGTGCGGCGTCGACCCGGTCGGCGAGGGCTGGGCGCAGTCCTACGTCAGGTACTACGTCTTCACGTTCCTCTACGTGGTGTTCGCGGTGGACGCGGTGTTCCTGTTCCCGTGGGCGACGATCTTCGCGGCGCCCGGGTTCGGCCTCGTCACGCTCGGGGAGATGTTCGTCTTCCTCGGGTTCCTCGCGGTCGGCGTGCTGTACGCCTACCGGAAGGGGGCGCTGACATGGGTGTGAACGGCGGCCCCGTGGACCTCCCTGACCCGCGCGTCGGAGCGCTGTCCCGGGTTGCGCCCAAACCGGTGCGGTACGTGCTGAACTGGGGCCGGCGCTACTCGCTCTGGGTGTTCAACTTCGGCCTCGCCTGCTGCGCGATCGAGTTCATCTCCACCTCGATGAGCCGGCACGACTTCATCCGGTTCGGCGTGATCCCGTTCGCGCCCGGCCCCCGGCAGGCCGACCTGATGGTCGTCTCCGGCACGGTCAGCGACAAGATGGCACCGGCGGTCCGGCGGCTGTACGAGCAGATGCCCGACCCGAAGTACGTGATCTCCTTCGGCGCCTGCTCCAACTCGGGCGGGCCGTACTGGGACTCGTACTGCGTGACCAATGGCGTCGACCAGATCGTGCCGGTCGACGTGTACGTGCCCGGATGCCCGCCGCGCCCCGAGGCACTGCTGCACGGGATCGTACGGCTGCAGGAGAAGATCGCCGGCGAGTCGCTGGGCGAGCGGTACGCGCCGGTGCCGCCCGCGGCCGCGCTCGCCTCCCCGCTGCGCCCCGCCCCGGAGCGGCCGTGACCGGCCCCGGAACCGACGTGCCCGCTCGCGCGGCGGGCGACCGTCTCGCGGCCGCCTGCGACGGCACCTGTACGGAGGCGTTCGGCCAGGTCACCGTGGACGTACCGGCCGAGGCCTGGGTGGCCGCGCTGCGCACCGCGCGGGACGAGCTGGGCTGCGGCTTCTTCGACTGGCTCAGCGCGGTGGACGAGGGCGAGGACGGCTTCGCCGTGGTCGCGCACGTCTGGTCGCTGGAGCAGCACTTCGGCCTGCTCGTACGGACCACCACGGCGCGGGAGAAGCCGCTGCTGTCCACCGTCACCGAGGTGTACCGCGGGGCGAGCTGGCACGAGCGGGAGACCGCGGAGATGTTCGGCATCGCCTTCGACGGGCACCCCGGCCTGGACCCGCTGCTGCTGCCGGACGGCTTCGAGGGGCATCCGCTGCGCAAGGAGTTCGTGCTCGCCGCGCGGGTGGCCAAGCCCTGGCCGGGCGCGAAGGAGCCGGGTGAGTCCGAGCATGGCCCGCCGACTCGCCGCCGCCGGGTGCGGCCGCCCGGCGTCCCCGACGACTGGGGGCCGGGCCGTGAGTGAGGTGCTCGAGGTCGTGCTGCGGCTCGCCGCGGTGGTCGCGGCGTTCCTGGTGCTGCCGCTCGTCGTCGGGCAGACCGAGCACAAGGTCATGGCGCACATGCAGGGCCGGCTCGGGCCGATGTATGCAGGTGCGTTTCATGGTTGGGCGCAACTGATCGCGGACGGCGTGAAGTTCGTGCAGAAGGAGAACGTGGTGCCGGCCGCCGCGGACCGGCGGGTGTTCACGCTGGCACCCGCGATCGCGCTGCTGCCGTACCTGTTCGTGCTGCTGGTCATCCCGATCGGCCCCGGGCTGGTCGGCCAGGAGCTGGGCGCGGGGCTGTTCTTCGCGCTGGCCATGATGGGCGTGGGCGTGGTCGGCGCGGTGATGGCCGGCTGGGCGAGCGCCAACAAGTACGCGCTGCTCGGCGGCATGCGGGTGGCCGCGCAGCTGCTCGCGTACGAGCTGCCGATGGTGTTCGCCGCGGCGTCGGTGGCGATGGCCGCGGGCACGCTCTCGCTGACCGGGATCGTGCAGGAGTGGCAGTGGTGGTGGCTGCCCTGGCAGGCGATCGGCGCGGTGGTCTTCTTCGTGGCGGGGCTGGCGGAGCTGCGCCGGCCGCCGTTCGATATGCCGGTGGCGGACTCGGAGATCATCTTCGGCCCGTACACGGAGTACTCGGGGCTGCGGTTCGCGCTGTTCATCCTCGCCGAGTACGCCGGGATCGTGGTGCTCTGCGCGCTCACCACGGTGCTGTTCCTCGGCGGCTGGAAGGGGCCGTTCGGGTCCGAGCAGATCGGCTGGCTGTGGACGATGATCAAGGTCTTCGGGCTGGCGTTCGTGGTCATCTGGGTGCGGGTCAGCTTCCCCCGGCTCCGTGAGGACCAACTGCAACGGCTGGCCTGGGCGACCCTGGTCCCGCTCGCGCTGCTGCAGCTGGCGATCACCGGCGTCGTCAAGATCGCCATTTGAGAATCCGGTAGCCCGATCCGGCCATCCGTGAACGGCCGGGCTCGGACGGGGGATGGGGGAGGAGTGCGGCTCGAATCGCTCCAGCGGCCGGGCGGGCCTGCGGTCCCGATCGCCGTGGTCACCTTCGCGGACGACGAGGTGGTCGCCGAGGGCTGGCGGGAGGTCGTCCGGCTGCCGTGCCACGGCTTCGGCGCCGTCGTGGCCATCGGTACGTACCGGTACGAGACGCAGCGCTGGCGCGGGCCCCGTGCGGGCTACCGGCGGCGTACCGACGAAGGGCTCGTCCTGCTGAACGAGTTCGGTCGGCCGTTGCTCGTCATCCCCGGCCACTGGGACGGCGTGCCGGTCGCCGAGGCATGCAAGGCTCGGCGGCTGCGGGTGGCCGCGCACCCCGTGTCGCCGCGGTCGCTGGTGGCCGTACGGCGGCTGCGGCTGGCTCCGCGGCGGCGGATGTTCGGGTACGACGTGGTCGCGCTCATCGCCGCGGAGATCTTCGCCCGGGAGGCGGCGGAGCTGGGGTTGTTCGATGGGGTCGGCGTCTTCGGGGCGCTGATGGCGCTGCTGGCCTCGCTCGGCGGGCCGTTCGCCGGCCTCGAGCTGCCCGGCTCGCTGTCCGGCGGGCTGGGGGTGGTCGCGACCGGCATGTTCTGGCTGTCCGGTCTCGTGCTCGGCGCCTGGGTGGTGGCGCGGGCGTTCTACCACGTGGAGCGGGCCGAGTACCGTGCCTGGCTGCGCCGGCTCGCCCGCCGGGCGAGCGCGGGGCCGGTGGCCCAGCCGCGGCGGGCCGCATCGGAGAGCGAGGGCGAGGTCGTGTGACGGCGGGGGCCCCTGGGAAACACCGGTGGCCTTCGCGCCGGTCCCGGGGATACTGCACTCTATGGAGCTCGTCTCCCGGCAGTCGTCCGATGGTCCGCCCGTCCCCTCCGCGCGCATCTCGGTGGACGGCGACTCGCTCGTCGCGCACGGCTGGCGGGAGGTGGTGCGGCTGCCCCGTACCGGGCTCGGCGCCGTCCGCACGATCGGCACATACCGGTACGAGACCAGGAGCTGGAGCGGCCCCCGCGCCGGCTACACCGGCCGTGTCTATGAGGGGCTGGTGCTGCTCGACGAGTTCGGCGGGGTGGCGCTGGACATTCCCGGCCACTGGGCGGACGAGGATCTGACCGCGTTCGCCGGAGAGTACGGCCTGCGCCTCGCCACCGACCCCGTACGGCCTCGCGCGCTCAACGCCGTACGGCGCCTGCGGCTCGTGCCGCATCGCAAGATGACCTGGGACGACGGCTGCACTCTGGTGATCGCGGCGGCGCTGCTCGGCGGCATCCTGGGGTGGCTCGCCTTCGGGCGCGAAAGCGTGCCGACGATGGCGTTCTGGTTCGGCGTCGTCGTGCTCGGCCTCTGGGTCGGCACCCGGATCTACTCCCGCGCCCGCTACCGCGCCTGGCTTCGCAACGGCCACGACTCCGAATAGGTCCCCCTCCCCGAAGGGCCCGCACCGGGAATGGAGCCGCTAATGGGCCGCCGCGGACGAGGAAGGTGGCGGGCTCGGTAGAGCGGGCCCGGTCGCCGGATCGAGGGGCGCGACCGGGCCCGTCCACCTCTCTTCATGGAGGTCGTCGGAGTATGTCCGCTCCTCGATGATGGGCCGCCCCCAAGGTCGGCCGCATGCTTTTCGACGCTTCACACACCGGCAGTTTTCCGCACGCAATTAATGAACTGAATTCGACATCCCGTTTTCGGCTTTTCAACCAATTGGGCGCAACGCCCGAAGCGCCCCCGCCACGCCTGCCCGCCCGCCGAGGGCCGCCCGCCTTCGCGCCCCACGCAGCCGCTCCCGGCCAAGCGAAGGAAGATGCTGTGACCTCATTCACATCGCGCGTCTCGTGAGCAATCATGAGGCCGTGAAACGGGTTCCCGGCGCCGGACTGGCCAAGGGGCTGGCCGTCACGTTCCGCACGCTCCTCCGGCGGTCCGTCACCGCGCAGTACCCCGAGGTCAAGCCCGCGTTGCCGGCACGCAGCCGGGGGGCCATCGCGCTGCTCGAGGAGAACTGCACCTCCTGCATGCTGTGCGCCCGCGAATGCCCCGACTGGTGCATCTACATCGACTCGCACAAGGAGACGCTGCCCGCCCCGGAGGGCGGCCGCGAGCGTGCCCGCAACGTGCTCGACCGCTTCGCGATCGACTTCTCGCTCTGCATGTACTGCGGCATCTGCATCGAGGTGTGTCCCTTCGACGCGCTGTTCTGGACACCGGAGTTCGAATACGCCGAGTACGACATCCGCGACCTGCTGCACGAGAAGGACCGCCTCCGCGAATGGATGTGGACGGTCCCGCCACCGCCCGAGAACGACCCCTCCGGCGCCGTCCCCAAAGAGATCACCACCGCCGAACGCACCGCCGGCCCCCTCACCCCCGGTGCCGGTGGCGACCGGGACGGCGGGTCCGAGGGGGGTGCGGGGGAGTGACGGTCCTCGCCGAGGGGTCGTACGCGTCCCCGACCGGTCAGGAGATCGTCTTCGTCCTTCTCGGTGTGGTGACGCTCGCCGCCGCGGTCCTCGTCGTGACCACTCGCCGGCTCGTACACGCCGCGCTCTGGCTGGTCGTCGCGTTCGGCGCGCTGGCCGGCTGCTACCTGGTGATGTCCGCGGAGCTGGTCGCCTGGGTGCAGGTGCTTATCTACGTCGGCGCGGTGGTCGTGCTGCTGCTGTTCGGGATCATGCTGACCCGCGCGCCGATCGGCCCGTCCACCGACCTCGACGGCGCCAACCGCCCCGCCGCCGTGGTGGTCGCGGTGGCGCTGGCGGGCGTGCTGGTGACGGTGATCGTGGACGGGTTCCGCACCGCGTACGTGCCGTCCGCGCGCGCCTCCTCCGGCGCCGGCTCCGCGGAGACGATCGGCGCCGCCCTGTTCCGCGACTGGGTGCTGCCGTTCGAGGCCCTGTCCGTACTCCTGCTCGCCGCCCTGATCGGCGCGATCGTCCTCTCCCGCCGCGAGATCGGCCCCGCCGAGACCGACGCCAGGCGGGGCGGTGGGGAGGGGGAGGGCTGATGCACCTCGCCTACCCCCTGGTCCTCGGTGCGCTGCTGTTCTCTGTCGGCGTGTACGGCGTGCTCGCCCGGCGGAACGCGATCCTCATGCTGATGTCGGTGGAGCTGATGCTCAACGCCGTCAACATCAGCCTCGTCGCGTTCGACCTGTGGCGCGGTGACGCGATGCGCGGCGGCCAGGTCCTCACGCTGTACGTGATCGTCATCGCCGCGGCCGAGGTCGGCCTGGGCCTCGCGATCATCCTACTGATCTTCCGCAACCGCGCCACGGTCGACGTGGACCGCCTCACGGACCTCGCCGACCGCGACCCGGCGCCCGATGAGGGCCCGGACCGCGACCCGGTGAAGGCCGCGGCCGCGGGCCCGCCCGGGGACGCGGATCCCAGCGGCGCGACCGCCCCCGAGGGGGCGCGATCCTCGTGAACACCCTGCTGCTGGTCGCCGCCCTCATCCCGCTGTGCCCGTTCGCCGCCGCGGTGATCGGGATGCTGGCCGGCCCGCGCCTCCCCGGCGGCCCCGCGAGCGCCGCCGTGACCGGCACAGCGGCCGCCACCGCCCTCGCCGCCTATCTCGGCCTCGTCTCGGCCGCGCGGCCGGAGACCACCGAGGGCACGCTGACGCTGATCCCCACCGGTGGCCTGGAGATCGCCGTCGCGCTGCTGCTGGACGGCGCGGACCTCGCGGTGCTCGTCGCCTTCATGGTCTGCTGCGTCGCGCTCGCGGTGCAGGTGTACTCCGTCGCGTACCTGCGCGGCGACCGCCGCTACTCCTCCTACGCCGCGTTCATCTCGCTGTTCACCGCGGCGATGCTGCTGGTGGTGCTATCCGGCGACCTGATCACGCTGTACGTGGGCTGGGAGGTCATGGGCTTCTGCTCCTACGCCCTGATCGGCCACTACTGGTACGACAGGGCGACCTCGGGCGCGGCGGTCAAGGCGTTCCTGATGACCCGGGCGGGCGACGTCGGCTTCCTGTTCGGCATCTTCGTGCTGGGCGCCGCCGCCGGGTCGTTCCGGATCACCACGGTGCTGGCCGCCGTACCGGAGATGCCGGCGGGCCTGCTGGTGACCGCGACGCTGCTGCTGTTGCTCGGTGTCGCGGGCAAGAGCGCGCAGTTCCCGCTGCAGTCCTGGCTGCCCGACGCGATGGCGGGCCCGACCCCGGTGAGCGCGCTGATCCACGCGGCCACCATGGTCGCGGCCGGTGTGTACGTGGTGGCCCGGCTCTACCCGGCCTTCTGGTTCGCGCCGCTCTCGCTGGACGTGCTGGCGATCGTGGCGGTGATCTCGGCGGTCGGCGCGGCGGTGGCCGCGTTCGTGCAGGAGGACCTCAAACGGGTGCTCGCGTACTCCACCGTCAGCCAGCTCGCGATCATGGCAGCCGGGCTGGCCGTGGGGGCGTACCAGGCCTCGGTGTTCCACCTGCTCACCCACGGCGCGTTCAAGGCGCTCCTGTTCCTCGGCGCGGGCGCGGTGATCCACGCGGTGGGGAGCAACCTGATGGCGGGCATGGGCGGCCTGCGCGGCCGGATGCCGATCACCTTCACCGGCATGACGATCGGCTTCGCCGCGCTCGCCGGACTGCCGCCGACCAGCGGGTTCTTCAGCAAGGACGCGATCGTCGAGGTGGCCGCGCACACCGCGGGCGGCGACGGCGCGCCGATCACGATCTGGGTGGCGTGGCTGGTGTACGGGGCGCTGCTGCTGACCGTGGTGATCACCGCGGCGTACGCGGCCCGAGCGTGGCTGCGGGTCTTCTTCGGCCCGCCGGTGCCGGGGCACGAGGCGCCGCCGCTGATGAGCGGGCCGGTGCTGGTGCTGGCGGTGCCCGCGCTGGTCCTCGGCTTCGCGGGGCTCGCCATACCGGCCCTGCGGCCCGAGCCGGGCAGCGCGCTGATCACCACCGTGGCGGCGCTGGCCGGTGCCGGCGTGATCGTTCACCTGTGGCGGCGTGCGCCCGGCGACGACCCGGCCGCGTTGCTGTCTCCGGCCTGGTGGCGGCCGGTGTTGGCGGATGACGGGCGGGACTATCTGGACCTGCTGTACGGCCGGGCGATCGTCCGGCCGGTGCTCGCGCTGGCCCGCATGGTGGCGCGGGCGGACGCGCGCGGCGTGGACGGGGCGGTGGTGGGGGCGGCCCGGGGCGCTCGCGGCCTAGGTGGGTTGCTCCGCAGGACGCAGGCCGGGAACGCGCAGTCGTACGTGACCGGCGTCCTGGCCGGGGCCGTGGTGATCGTGATCTGCGTGGCGGTGCTGTCATGAGCGCGCTCGTGCCGATCCGTAGAGCTGCGGCCGTGAGCGCGCTCGTCCCGAGCCGTAGAGCTGCGGCCGTGAGCGTCCGCATCGCGATCCGTGAGGGGGTGCGGCCGTGAGCGCGCTCGTTCCGATCCTGCTGGCCGCGCCGCTGGCCGGTCTCGTCGCCGTGCTCGCCGCGCCGGCGCGGGCCGCCGTACGGCTCGGCCTCGCCACGACCTTGGCGACGCTGGCGGCGGCGGTCGCGATCGCCGCGGCCTTCGACTACGGCCGGGCGGGCGCGGTGCAGCTCGAGGTGGACGCGCTCTGGGTCGCCACCATCGGGCTCAGCCTGCACCTCGGCGTGGACGGGGTCTCCCTGCCGCTGGTCCTGCTCACCGCGCTGCTCTCGGTGCTCTGCCTGGTCGCCCTGCAGCAGCGGCTCCCCGCGCCGGGGCGGCCGAAGGCGCTGGTGGCGCTGCTGCTCGCGCTCGTGCTGGGCATGCTGGGCACGTTCGTCGCGCTGGACCTGCTGCTGTTCTTCGTGTTCTTCGAGGTCGTGCTGATCCCGATGTACTTCGTGATCGCCGTCTGGGGCGGGGACGGGCGCCGCGCGGCCGCGTACAAGTTCATCCTCTACACGCTGCTCGGCTCCGGCCTGCTGCTCGTCGGGCTGCTGATGATCTACGCGGGCGGCGGCACGCTGGACATGGTGCAGCTCGCCCGCGGGCACGGCGCGGGCATGAGCCGCGGCTTCCAGATCGCCGCGTTCCTCGCCGTGGGCATCGGGCTCGCGGTGAAGGCGCCGATGTGGCCGCTGCACACCTGGCTGCCCGACGCGCACACCGAGGCGCCGACCGTAGGATCGGTGCTGCTCGCCGGGGTGCTGCTGAAGATGGGCACGTACGGGTTCGTGCGCATCGCGCTGCCGATGCTGCCCGACGGCGCGGTGGCCGTGGCGCCGTACCTGGGGGCGCTCGCCGTCGTGGGCATCCTGTACGGGGCGCTGGCCTGCCTCGGGCAGACCGACCTGAAGCGGCTGATCGCGTACTCCAGCGTCGGCCACATGGGCTTCGTGCTGCTCGGCATCGCCACCCTCACCCCGGTCGGGGTGAACGCCGCGCTGTTCGGCAACATCGCGCACGGGCTGATCACCGGGCTGCTGTTCTTCCTGGCCGGGGCGGTCAAGGATCGGTATGGCACCGCCGACATCCCGCGGCTCGGCGGCGGCATGCTCGCCAAGGCGCCGCAGCTCGGCGGGCTGCTGGTGTTCGCCGCCGTGGCCAGCATGGGGCTGCCCGGGCTGGCCGGCTTCTGGGGCGAGATGCTGGCGCTGCTGGGAGCGTTCCGGCCGGATCCGTCACTGGCCCGCACGCCGTTCCTGATCTTCATGGCACTGGGCGGGATCGGTACCCTGCTCACCGCCGCGTACTTCCTCACCCTCCTCCGGCAGGTCGCCCAGGGCGCGGTCGCGCAGGAGTGGCGGAACGTCCGCATCCCCGCGCTCACCCTCTCTGAGGTCGCCGCATGGACGCCGCTGGTCACGGCGACCGTGGCCGTCGGGCTCTGGCCCCGTACGCTGCTCGCGATCACCGACCCGGCGGTGCGCGCGCTGCTGGGCGGGGGGTGAGGCGGACATGGTCCAGTCGATCGACTACGCCGCACTGGCGCCCGCTCTCGCCGCGGCCATCGGCGCCCTGCTCGTCGTGCTCGCCGACCTGGCCGGCGCGGGCCGCCGCGCGCTCGACGGGCTCACCCTGCTCACCGCGGGGACCGGCCTCGCCACCGTGTTCCTCCTCGCCGCCGAGGGCGCCTCCCGGCGGACGTTCTGCCTGTCCGGCGGCGGCTGCTCGTACGTGGCGGACGGATTCACGCTGCTGATCCAGGGGCTCGTGCTGGCCGCGGCGGCCATCGTCGTGCTGCTGTCCTCGCCGGTGCTGACCGGCGACCGGCTGCCCACCGCCGAGTATCACTTCCTGCTGCTGTGCGCGGTCACCGGAGCGGTCACGCTGGGGGCCGCCCGCGATCTGATCACCCTGGTGGTGGCGCTCGAGGTGGTGTCGCTGCCGGTGTTCGCGCTGACCGCGTTCCCCGGGCGGCGTCCGGGCGGCGCGGCCGGCCGGGTCGCGGGGGAGGCGGCGCTCAAGCTGTTCCTGTTCTCCGTGGTGTCCACCGCGGTCACGCTGTACGGGATCGCGCTGCTCTACGGGGTGACCGGGGAGCTCCAGCTGGACCGGCTGGCCGCTGCCCTGGCCCGCGCCGGCCCCGGCGAGCCCGTCGCCGCGGTGCTCACCATCGCGGGGTTCGCGTTCAAGGTGGCCGCGGTGCCGTTCCACTTCTGGGCGCCGGACGTGTATCAGGGCGCGCCGGTTCCGGTGGCGGCGTTCCTGTCCGTGGTGTCCAAGTCGGCCGGGTTCGCCGGACTGATCCTGGTGCTCGCCGTGGGGCTGCGCCCGTACGCGGAGACCTGGTCGGTCCTCCTCGGCGTGCTCGCCGCCACCACCATGACCTGGGGGAACCTCGTCGCGCTGCGGCAGCGGCACGCGGTGCGGCTGCTCGCCTGGTCCTCGGTCGCGCAGTCCGGCTACATCCTCGCGCCGCTCGCCATCGCGCACCGCGAGCCGTCGCTGGCCGTCCAGGCCACGCTCGTCTACCTGGTGATCTACGCGGCGATGAACCTCGGCGCGTTCGGCGTGGTGACCGCGGTGTCCCGCCGGTACGCCCGCAACGAGCTGGAGGACTACCGCGGCCTCGCCCGCAGCGCGCCGCTCGCCGCCGCCGCGCTGGGCTTCTTCCTGATCTGCCTGGCCGGGCTACCGCCGGGGCTCGCCGGACTGTTCGCCAAGATCGCCGTGTTCCGGGCGGTGGTGCTCGGCGGGGCGGGCTGGCTCGCGGTGATCCTCGCGATCAACACGGTCATCGGGCTGTACTACTACCTCGCCTGGGCGGTCCGGATGCTGGGCGTACGGGCCGGGGAGCCGCGGCTCGCCGTACCGTTCCCGCTCGGCGTGGCGACCGCCGTGGCCGCGGTCGTCACGGTGGGGCTGTCGGTCGCGCCGGCCGGCGTGTTCGGGCTCGTACCGCTGGCCCTTCCGCTCACTCCCTGAGCGAACGCGAGGCGACATTCCGGCGGAAGGGAACGGCCGGGAGGGTCATCGACGTTCTCCACATGAACGATCACAGCGTTTCCCGTCATCACGAGCGATCTCCAGTCATCACGAGCGAAGGGCACTACAGGCGTGCATCACAACGGACTGCGCACGGCGGCGCTGCTCGCCACGCTCTCCGGGCTGATCCTGGCCGTCGGCGGCTGGCTCGGGGGCGGCCCCGGCCTGCGGGTCGCCGTGGTGCTCGCGCTCGCGATCAACGCGTTCTCGTACTTCTTCAGCGACCGCATCGCGCTCGGCGCCATGCGCGCCCGGCCGGTCGGTGAGGTCGAGCAGCCGGAGCTGTACCGGATCGTCCGGGAGCTGTCCACGCAGGCCCGGCAGCCGATGCCGCGGCTGTACGTGTCCCCGACCAACGCGCCGAACGCGTTCGCCACCGGGCGCAACCCGCGCAAGGCGGCGGTCTGCGTCACCGTCGGGCTGCTGCACATCCTCGACGCCCGCGAGCTGCGCGGCGTGCTGGCGCACGAGCTCTCGCACGTCTACAACCGGGACATCCTGATCTCCTCGGTGGCCGCCGCGCTTGCCACCGTGATCACCTGGCTGGCCAGCCTGGCCTGGCTCATCCCGCTCGGCGGCTCCGATGACGACGACGGCCCCGGCCTGCTCGGCATGCTGCTGTTCATGGTGCTCGGGCCGGTCGCGGCGATGACCGTGCAGATGGCGATCAGCCGTACGCGGGAGTACGCGGCCGACGCGTCCGGCGCCCAGCTGACCGGGGACCCGCTGGGCCTGGCGAGCGCGCTGCGCAAGATCGAGCTCGGCTCCCGCCGCCTCCCGCTCCCCGCGGAACAGCGCCTCGTCACCGCCTCCCACCTCATGATCGCCAACCCGTTCCGCGCCCGCGGCATGGTCCGCCTCTTCACCACCCACCCCCCGACCGCGGAACGCGTCCGCCGCCTCGAACAGCTGGCCGGCTACCACCGCTGACTTGGGCGGCCCGCCGCGGCTGCCCGGATCGCGGTGAACAGTATCTCCGGGCGCTCCGCCTTCAGCAGGTGACCGGCGGCGCCCGCGGCGATCGCCCGGGTGACGTCGGCGTCGGTGGTGTCGTACGTGGTGAGCACGAGGACGTGGGTGTCCGGTAGCTCGGCGGTGATGCGTGCGGTCGTCTCGAACGCGTCCATCCCGGGCACGGCCTGGCCGCTCGCCGTGCCGAGTTGCAGGTCCATCAGCACCACATGCGGGCGCAGCTCGGCGGCCTGGGCGACGGCCTCCTCCCCGGTGGCCGCCTCTCCGGCCACCTCGATGCCGGGCGTGCTGGACAGCAGGGCCCGCAGGCCGGCCCGGACCACCGCGTGATCGTCACAGAGCAGCACCCGGACGGGCGCGTCCGTCATCCCCGTCCCCCCTCGCCGGCCGGCGGCCGCGGTTCTCCACATCCACCGTTCGGTTGATGTGGATGTCCCCCGTCCCGCCTGGTCAAAGCATCAGAAGGGGGACAGAGCGGGCGGCTTCCCCGAGATCGCCTGGCCGGCTACCACGGTTTGACGACACGCCGATCGTCAGAGCATGGAGTTCAGCTTCAGGGTCGACACGGCGCCCACGGTCCGGTAACCGCGCCATTCGAGGGCGGCGGCCGGGGAGTAGCTCGCGAAGTGCACCAGCCAGCCGCCGTCGTCCTGCTGCTCGGCGGCCACCCGGTGCAGCTCGGCGTCGATGACGGCCTGGTCGTACAGCGTGCGCGCCGGGCGGCCGGGCTCGGAGGCGATGTCGAGTGGCCGGATCACCTCGTCCGCGGCCCCGCCCGCGACGGGCAGCAGGCCATCGGCGGGGATGAACCGCCGGAGGCCGTCCAGCAGGTCAAGCGCCTCCGGGTGAGAATCGGACGCGGCGTCGAGGAAGCGGATCGCGAACAACAGCTCGATCGCGTGCGGCGTGTCGCCGATCGCCTCGATGGCGTTCAGGCAGTAGCGCGTCGCCTGGCCGAGCCAGGGATGGCGGGCGACGGCGGGGTCGTGCGCGGCGACCCGCAGGGCGGAGCCGGCCGTGAACGCGGTGCTCTGCAGGGTCGAGGTCTTGGGGTCGGCCTGCGCCCAGAATGGGGCGCAGCCGGCGGCGTCGGCGACCGGCAGCGCGAACGGCAGGCCGCCGTCGGGCAGGGTGACCGACGCCAGCCAGTCGCACAGCTGCGCCGCGCGGGGTGTCGTGGCGGGTGCGATGGCCTCGAACGCCTCGAACGCGTGCAGCGCGCCACCGGGCTGGCTCTCCGGCGCGCGCAGATCCGGCTCGAGGCCCCAGCCGTACCCACCGTCCGGATTGCGGTAGCCGTCCACGGCGGCGAGCACGGCCTCGGTGTCGCCTTCGCCGAGGAGCAGCTCGAACCGCCGGCGATCGAGCAGCCGGGCATGCGTGGCCATGAACGAGGTGGCGGCGGAGAGGTCGATTTCCATGCACTCACCCTGGCACCGCGCAGGGGCGTACGGCTTGAACGTTTCGGACGCGTCGCGCCCCCGCCCTCCGCCGGTCCGGCCACGCTCAGGCCGGTCGCTCAGCGGTAGTTGACGAACTGCAGCGCGACGTCGAGGTCCTTGCCCTTGAGCAGGGTGATGACGGTCTGCAGGTCGTCCTTCTTCTTGGAACTGACGCGCAGCTCGTCGCCCTGGATCTGCGCCTTGATCCCCTTCGGGCCCTCGTCGCGGATCAGCTTGGAGATCTTCTTCGCCGAGTCCTGGTCGATGCCCTCCTTGAGGTCGACCACCAAGCGGTACTCCTTGCCGGACAGCCTCGGCTCGCCCGGGTCCAGCACCTTCAGCGAGACCCCGCGCTTGATCAGCTTGTCCTTGAACACGTCGAGGGCGGCGTTGACCCGCTCCTCGCTGTTCGCGGTGACCTGTACGGCCTGCTGCCCCGACCACGCGATGGCCGCGCCCGTCCCCTTGAAGTCGAAGCGGTGCGCGATCTCCTTGGCCGCCTGGTTGACGGCGTTGTCGACCTCCTGACGGTCGAGCTTGGAGACGATGTCGAAAGAAGAGTCAGCCACGTGAACAGCGCTCCCGGGTCGGCCGGACGGGTGTAACGCCATCTGAGATTAGCGACTGCGAGCGCCTCGTACGCCCGCCTCGGCCCGGCACCACCAGATCCACCCGCGGGCCTCCGCCGGATCCGCCCGCGGTGCGCCGCCAGATGTCATACGTGCCCGCAAGGTCCGCTATTCTTCTCGGTGCCGCCACCATGCTGGCGGCTCCCGGCAGGTTGCCCGAGTGGCCAAAGGGAGCGGTCTGTAAAACCGTCGGCTCAGCCTACGCAGGTTCGAACCCTGCACCTGCCACCACCACAAAACGGCCCTGATCTGCACGCGTGCGGTCAAGGGCCGTTCTTTTGTGTCCGGTAGGTTCGGATTTCGAGGCTGCCGAATAGCTCCTCGCTCAGAGCTGCTGCCGAGTTGAAGTGGGCCAAGATGTTCCGATGAGCCAGGAGACAGACGGTGTGGCCGGGGCGATCGCAGGCGAGCTGAAGCGGGGAGTTTCCGGCTGGTGGCGTACGCCGTGTCCATCGAGGACGGGCGGGTGCTGCTCGCCCATCACGCGTCGAGCAACTGGACTCTTCCGGGCGGCAGGGGCGAGCACGCGGAGGATCCGTTCGACGCGGAGATCCGGGAGGTTGCTGAGGAGACCGGCTGCGACGCGGTGGTCGAACGCCTGCTGGGCGTGGACTCAAGGGTGATCCCCGCGGCCGAACACACCATCCCCGGCGGGCCCGAGCACCAGAATGTCGGCATCTACTACCAAGTCCGCATCACGGGCGGCCAACTCCGGCCTGAGCCGAACGCCGAAACCGCCGAGTCGGTCTGGACTCCGATCCCCAAGGTCGCTTGCCTGCGCCGGGCATCGCTGGATACACGGCTCAGCGGGCGCTCGAAGCGGGAGTGCTGGATGAGCTGCAGATCCATCTGATCCCGGTGCCCCTCGGTTGTGGCCGCCGGCTGTTCGATGTCCTGCCGTCGAACATCGAGCTGGAGATCGTCCGGGTGATCGACACGCCGGAGGCCACTCACATCCGCTACCGCGTCCGCCGCTGAGCCGCCGGGGCCGGGGCCGGGGCGAAAGCGGTCTAGAGGCGGAGCAGGGTGATGCTGTAGGCGACGATCCAGGCGGCCCAGCCGAGCCAGCCGATGAGGCCGGCCAGGCCGATGCGGTTGTTGCCGTCGGTGTTGTACGGGCTGGCCGACGACGAGACGAACAGCAGGGCCGCGCTGAGATATCCGAGCCACGCGTGCCACGGGTCGATGAGTCCGGCGCCAACCCCTGCGACGGTGAAGCCCAGCAGCGCGATGGCCAGGAAGACCTGGTTGAAGCCGAACAGCACGTTGCTCAGCGCCCACAGCCCGGCCATCGAGCCGCGATCGTGAGCGGCCCCCGCGGCGGCGAAGGAGTCGGTCGCCGCGCGGAGGCTCATCCCCGACCCCGGCAGGGGGACCCCGGCGCGCACATAGACGAGGTTGAGCACGATCGCGAGCAGTACGAACCCGAGGCCGCCCAGGGCCGCCAGACTGGTGAGACTCACATCGACCGCCGATTAGATTTAGTCAGCGTGGCCACCCGCTCGCCACCGATCATCGCCTGGCCGCCGACGAAGAAGTGCCCGTTCCCCCCGCCGGGCATCCGGTTGACGATTCTCGCCGCAGCACGGACAGATCCGCTCTCATGCACCTGGCAGCCGGTGACCGTGGTGTCCTGGGTGAGGTCGTAAGCCTCGCCCTCACACGGGCCGTCCACGTCGGAGCAGTAGTTGGCGTGCTCCTCGCGCAGGCCGCACGCAGTGGTCGCGAGCGCGAGAACCGCGCCGATGACGACCAGGAATACTCGGCCCACTACGGTCACGCCCTGCCGTTCACGCCGCACTCGCGCGTCCTGGAGATCGGCTGCGGACCGGGCGCGCCGCCCGGGCCATCGCGCGCGGCTGGAGACCGGGCACATTCTCGCCGTCGACCGATCGGCGACGGCGGTGGCTCAGGCGCGGGCGGGCGCGGCCGAGGAGATCGTGTCGGGCCGGATGAGCGTCCGTCAGGCCGCGGCGGAGTCGTTCGTGCTGGAGCCCGGCGAGGAGCCCTTCGACATCGTGTTCGCGATCCGGGTGGGCGCGCTCGACGGGCGGCACCCGCAGGCGGGGCGCCAGGCGATGGAGCGCATCGGGGAGGCCCTGGCACCCGGCGGCCGGGTCTTCATCGACGGCGGCGCCCCGCTTCGGGA
>WHSL01000211.1 GCA_009380095.1 Streptosporangiales bacterium
GTCACAGCGGAGCGGGAAACACCCGGACACATTCCGAACCCGGAAGTTAAGCCCTCCAGCGCCGATGGTACTGCCCCGGAGACGGGGTGGGAGAGTAGGACACCGCCGGACACTTTTCACATGAGAGGCCCGTCACCCCACTGGGGTGACGGGCCTCCACGCATTTCTAAGACCAACGCCCTTCGGGGAAGATCGAGTACCCCACGAGCCGGCATCCGTCCAGACCCCCTCACGTACGTGATCGTTTCCTGTCCGGAGGCGGTCACCGGGGCTGGTGGACACCGCGGCGAGGGAACCACACTTGGCAAGTCCTCACCCCCGGACCCTGTGAGGAGCGCGGAGGAACGTGCGCCGGTTGTCGGTCGCCGTACTGATCAGCATGTCCGCGACGGTCTTGGCAGGCTGCGTCGAGGCGCCCTCCGAACCAGGGCAGGCCCGCACCGCCCGGCCGACCCCCACCATGCCGAGGCCGACCGTACGGCCCACCCGCCCACCGCAGCTCGTGGACGCCATCGAGGCCGCGGTCCTGGCCAAGCGCACGGTGGCGTACGAGATCACCGGCCGCAACGGCGGGGACAACGGTCCCACCTTCGCCGAGGTGAGCGGGGAGTACCGGTTCAACTCGCGGAACAGCGTCGACTTCGACGCCTTCCTCTCGCTGGAGGACCGGGAGGGCGAGACCAAGAAGTCGGAGGGGATCGGGGTCGGTTCCGCCTTCTTCCTCAAGCCACCACCCGACTCCGGCCTGCCGCGCGGCAAGAGCTGGATCCGCCGGGACCGCGACGACTGGGAGGACCCGCAGGTCTACCGTCCGCTCTACAACGAGGCCATCAGGTCCGTGGACGGGATCCAGGACTGGAGCATGCTGGCCGGCGCGGCGAAGCTGAAGCCCATCGGCAGGCGCACGATCGGCGACGTGGAGACCACCGGCCACCAGGCGCGGATCAACATCCTCGACGCCATGCCGAAGGTGGACGACGGCAGCCGTCGGGTGCTCTCGGATCTGTACGCCCAGGGCGCGCGGAGCATCGGCTTCACGGTCTGGGTCGACAAGGACTACCTGCCGCGGGCGGTACTGGTGAACATCGAACTGAAGAGCCGGCTGATGCTGCTGGACGTGCGGTACCGGGGATGGGGGAAGCAGGTCACGATCGCCGAGCCGCCGGCCGCCCAGGTGTGGCGGCGGTCCTGAGCCGTTCCGGACTCGTACGGAAGTGAGTATCTCCGCCGCGGATGCCTGGTAAGTGATCATTGACATTCGCGGACCGCCGGTGGTGAACTCACCGCATCCCGGCCGGACGTCGTTCGGCCTCGCCCCCACCTCGGTGAAAAGGTGACGTCAGCATGAAGACGAGAGCCGCCGCGCTGTTCGAAGTACCAGGTCGCTGGAGGGTCGTCGAGCTCGAGCTCGACGAGCCCAAGCAGCAGGAGGTCCTCGTCCGGATGGTGGCGTCCGGCCTGTGTCATTCCGACGAGCACGCGGCGACCGGCGACATGCCCGTGATGTCGTTCCCGTTCGTCGGCGGCCACGAGGGCGCGGGCGTGGTGGAGGCCGTCGGGCCGGGCGTGACCTCGGTGAAGCCCGGCGACCACGTGGTCACCCGGTTCATCCCCAGCTGTGGCCGCTGCCGCCCGTGCACCAGCGGCCGGATGAACCTCTGTGACCTCGGCATGCTGCTGCTCAACGGCACCATGCTGGACGGCACCCAGCGGCTGCACCACGGCGACCAGGGCGTCGGCACGATGTGCATGCTGGGCACGTTCTCGCAGTACCAGGTGATGTCGGAGTACTCGCTGAGCCCGGTGCGCGAGGACATCCCGCTCGAGGTCGCCTGCCTCGTCGCGTGCGGCGTCGCCACCGGCTTCGGCTCCGCGCAGTACGCGGCGGAGGTCAAGCCGGGCGACACGGTGATCGTCATGGGCATCGGCGGCATCGGGATCAACGCCGTCCAGGGCGCGGCCCGCTGCGGCGCCGCGCACGTGATCGCGGTGGACCCGGTGGAGTTCAAGCGGGAGAAGGCGCTGGAGCTGGGCGCCGACAAGGCGTTCGCCATCATGGAGGAGGCGGCCGACTACGCCCGCTCGGTGACCAACGGCCAGGGCGCCGACTCGGCGATCGTGTGCGTCGGGGTCACCACCGCCGAGCACCTCGCGGCGGCGTACGCGGCCGTGGCCAAGGGCGGCACCGCGGTGGTCACCGGCATCGGCAACATCGGCGAGACCGCCAAGGACGTCAACCTCTGGGAGATGTCCATGATGCAGAAGCGCATCCAGGGCGTGCTCTACGGCTCGGGCAACCCCGGGAACGAGATTCCCAAGCTGCTCGACCTCTACATGGCGGGCAAGCTCAAGCTGGACGAGCTGGTCACGCGCACGTACAAGCTGGACGAGATCAACGAGGCGTACCAGGACATGTACGACGGCCGGAACATCCGGGGCGTCATCCTGCTCGACCACTGATCGAGATCGGCCGGATCGGGGGACGTTGGCCACCTGGAGAGAACTGGAGCGCGAGCCGGTCCGCGGGCTGCTGCTGCCGTTGGGATCCCACGAGCAGCACGGCCCGCACCTGCCGCTGGACACCGACACCCGGGTCGCCGTGGCGGTGGCCGCCGCCGCGGCGGGCCGGCTGCCGGGCATGCTGACGCTGCCCGCGTTCCCGTACGGCGCCAGCGGTGAGCACGCCGGCTTCCCCGGCACGCTCTCGCTCGGCACCGCCGCGCTCGCCACGGCCCTCGTGGAGCTGGTCCGCTCGGCGGACCTGCTGCGGGCTCCGGTCATCGTGGTGAACGGCCACGGGGGAAATCACGACGCGCTGCGCTCCGCGGCGGCCACCGCCGTCGCGGAGGGGCGCGTCATGCGCGTCTGGGCGCCCCCGGCGACGGGCGGTGACGCGCACGCGGGGCGGACCGAGACCAGTCTCATGCTGGCGATCGCCGCCGAGACCGTGGGCGAGGAGAGGCCGGTGGGCGCGACGGCGCCGCTGCGCGAGCTGTGGCCGGCGCTCTCCTCCGGCCGGCTGCGCGAGGTCGCGCCCGAGGGAGTGCTCGGGGACGCCCGTGGCGCCTCCGCCGACGAGGGCCGGACCCTGCTCGCCCGCTACACCGACGATCTGGTCGCCAAGGCCGAGGCCTGGCTCACCAAGCCCTGACGCCGGCGCCTCGCCACCCCGCCGCCTGGCGCCGTGCGCGGGCGCGTTCGCCGCTGTGGTAGGCAGGATCCGTGCGCGTGGCGATGATCACCGGAGCGGGTCGTGGGATCGGGGCGGCCGCCGCCCGCCGGCTGGCGGCGGACGGCTGGGCGCTGATGCTCACCGACGCCTGCAGCGACGATCCTCTGCTCGGCTACCCGCTGGCGAGCCCGGACGAGCTCGCGGCGGTGGCCGAGGAGTGCCGGTCGCGGGGCGCCCCGGTGATCCACCGGCCGGCCGACGTACGGGACGTGGACGCGCTCCGGGCCGCCGCCGCGGCGGCGGTGGCGGAGTTCGGCGGGCTCGACGCCGCGGTGGCCGCGGCCGGGGCGATCGCCGGCGGTCCACCGGCCTGGCAGACCTCCGAGGAGGTCTGGATGCACATGCTGGAGGTGAACGCCGGCGGCGCGTACCGGCTCGCGGCGGCGACGGTGCCCGCGCTGCTGGCGCGCCCGGAGCCGCGATCCGGCCGGTTCGTCGCCCTCGCCTCCACCGCGGGCACGCGGCCCATGCCGCGGCTCGCCGCGTACGCCGCCGCCAAGGCCGCCGTCGTCGGCTTCACCCGCTCGCTGGCGGCCGACCTGGAGGGCACCGGCGTCACCGCGAACGCCGTCGCCCCCGGCTCCACCCGGGGCGTCATGCTCCGGGAGTCCGCGCGGATCTACGATCTCGGCCGCGAGGACGAGTTCGCCGGGCATCAGGTGCTGGGCCGGGTGCTCGAGCCCGCGGAGGTGGCGGCCGCGGTGGCCTGGCTCTGCGGCCCGGAGTCCTCGGGGACGACGGCGGCCGTGCACCACGTCGACGGCGGTTTCCGTTGACCCGGTACCGCGCTCTTCGTCCACAGGCGGTCCGTCCACAGGCCCGCCGCGCCGGACGGTTGTCCACAGGCCGCGGATTGCGGGACCAACCCCCGGCGCGGACCCCATAAGCTCGGCTACGGAATCGGCGGTGTCGCATGGTCGCGGTCGCACACACGCCGCATACGGAGAAGGGGAGGCGCGTGACGTGACGACATCGGTCGACACCATCAGCCGCCACACGCTGGACAACGGGCTCCGGCTCGTGGTGGCGCGTGCGGGGGCGCAGCGGGTCGCCGCGGTCAACCTCTGGTACGGGGTCGGCTCGCGGCACGAGCGTGCGGGGCGGACCGGCTTCGCCCACCTGTTCGAGCACCTCATGTTCCAGGGCACCGCGCACACCGAGAAGGGCGAGCATCTCGACCAGATCGAGCGGTTCGGCGGCGAGCTCAACGCCTCGACCTGGACGGAGCGCACCAACTACTTCGAGACGGTGCCCGAGCACGGCCTCGATCTCGCGCTGTGGCTGGAGGCCGACCGGCTCGCCACGCTGCGCGAGGGCGTCACCCAGGAGGTGCTGGACAACCAGCGCGACGTGGTGAAGAACGAGCGCCGCCAGCGCTACGACAACGTGCCCTACGGCACGGCCTACGAGCGGCTGCTCGCCATGGGCTACCCGGAAGGCCATCCGTACCATCACTCCACGATCGGCTCCATGGCCGACCTCGACGCCGCCACGCTGGACGACGTCCTGACCTTCCACGAGCACCACTACGGGCCGGACAACGCCGTGCTGACCGTGGTCACCGACCTCGACTTCGAGGAAGTGCTCCGGCGGGTGGAGGCCCAGTTCGGCCGGATCCCGCGGCGTTCCATCGTGCCCGAGACGCCCGATCCCACCCTCGAGGTGATGATGACCGGCGGTCCCGGTCACGAGGTCGTCGTGGAGAACTGCCCCGCCCCCGCCGTGCACGTCGGCTACCGGGTCTCCGCGCTCGGCGCGCACGAGCACGACGTCGCCGAGGTGACGGCCGCGCTGCTCGGCCTCGGGCAGGGCAGCCGGCTCTACCGGCGGCTGGTGCTCGACCGCCGGCTCGCCGTGGACGACGGCGGCAGCGCCGGCGACCTGCTGCCGTTCCACTACGCGCCCGCGCTGGCCCTGTTCGGGCTCGTCGCCCGCGATGGCGTGAGCGGCGAGACGCTCGAGGGTGCGCTGGTGGAGGAGATCGAGCGCGTCGCCAAGGGCGTCGAGGCCGACGAGGTCGCGCGGGCCCAGGCCGTGCTGGAGCGGGATCACGTGCAGTCGATCAGCAGCCCGAGCGGGCGGGCCGACGAGATGAGCCGTTTCACCACGCTCTTCGACGACCCCGAGCTCGCGCTGACCTGGCCGCGACGCTGGGCCACGGTCACCGCCGACGAGGTGGTGGCGTTCGCCGAGCGGGCACTGACCGGTGACAACCGCTTCGTGCTGCGCTTCGAGCCCGAGGAGGTGCAGGCGTGACCACCCCTGTCAACGCAACCGGTGAGGAGCCGAACGTGTCCGTGATCGCCCCGCGCCCCGTGCCGGGAGCCCCCGCCGGCTACGCCTTCCCGCGCGCCGACCGGTACGAGGTGGGCGCCGGCCAGGTGCTCGCGGTGCACATGCCGGGCCAGGCGTTCGCCGCGGTCCGGCTGGTCCAACCGGCAGGCGCGGTCGCCGAGGACGTGTCCGCGGCCGGCGTCTCCATGCTCACCGCCGACTGCCTGGAGGACGGCAGCGAGGGCGACAGCTCGCTCGCGCCCGCCCTGGAGCGGCACGGCGCGGAGTGGGCCGCCGGCGTCGGGTGGGACTCGTTCATCACCGGCGTGGACGTCCCGGTGAACCGCATCGAGGCGGCCGCCCGGCTGCTCGCCGAGGCGGTGCGCCGCCCCGCGCTGCGGCCGGACGACGTGATCCGGCGGCGCGACCAGATGGTGGAGCGGTTCACGCTGGACAACTCCTACGCGCCCACGCTCGCCGGCCGGGCCGTCGGCGGCCAGCTGTTCGAGGGCCGCTACGCGGTGCCGGTCAGCGGCGAGCCGGGCAGCCTGGCCGCGCTCGAGCCGGACGCGGTGGCCGCCTTCCACGCGGCCAACGTCGCGGCCGCGGCGGGCACGCTCGTCGTCACCGGCGACCTCGACGGCGTGGACGTGGCAGAGCTGGGGCGGATCGTGTTCGGCGACGCGCAGGTGCCCGCCGAGGCGCCCGGCGCCGGGCTGAGGGAGGTCTCCGCCCCGGTGCCGCGGGTGGTGGTGATCGACCGGCCCGACTCGGTGCAGTCGGCGATCGTGCTGGCGCACCGGGCGCCCGCGCGGCGCGAGGTGCGGCTGGCCGCGCTGCGTGGCGCGGGCGAGGTGCTGGGCGGCATGTTCACCTCCCGGCTCAACCTGGAGCTGCGCGAGCGCCGGGGCTACACCTACGGCGCGCACGCCAGGTTCGACCTGCGCCGCGACGCCGGTGTGTTCCTCGCGGCCACCTCGGTCGACACCCCGACCACGGCGGACACCGTGTCCGCGTCCGTGGCGGAGATCGAGCGGCTGCGCGAGGGCGGGGTCACCGACGACGAGCTGGAGGCGGTGAAGCAGTCCAACACGGTCGGGCTGCCGGTGCGCTACGCCACGGCCGGGGCGGTGGCCTCGGCGCTGGTGGAGCGCATCGTGCACGACCTGCCGGAGGACCACGTCGACCTGCTCCGGGCGGACTTCGAGGCGCTCACCGACGAAGACCTGCGGTGGGCGGCCCGGACCTACCTGCACCCGGACCGGCTCGTCGCCGTCGTGGTGGGGGAGGCGGCGGCGATCACCGAGCCGCTGGAGAAGACCGGCCTCGGCCCGGTCGTCGTGCGCGACCCCGGAACCCTCTGGTCCTGACCTCGCGAAAGAGCTCGCACGCCCGGGGAGGGGTCCCTCCATGGGAGGGCTCTGTGACCACAGAGCCCTCCCATGCGAGGGAGCGGGAACCCAGAACGGGGAGCGGGAATCGAATCGGGAGCAGGGTCGGAACGGGGGCGGTGATCAACGGGGGGTGATCAGAACGGGGGAGCGGGGGTCAGAACTTCGTGGTGAGGGCGCCGAGGCAGGCGCCGAAGATGTGCTCGCCGAACGTCTTCTCCAGCTGGTCCACGCCCGCGGGGTCGCAGTCGTACGTCGCGAAGTACTCGACGAACGCGCGGCCGTCGGAGACGGGGCTGACCCGCAGGGTGGCCTTGTAGCCGGTCACCGGGAACGGGCCCTCGAGCATGTTGTAGGTGTAGGACCGGTCGAGGTCGGAGAGCGCGAGGAGCCGCTCCCGGATGGCCGAACCGTCGGGCCCGTCGAAGCGCCTGACGCAGCCGACGGCGTCGGACGGGCGCCCGTCCTCGATGACGCTCGCCGGCATCTGCGGCGCCCACGAGGACAGCCCGTTGAAGTCGCGGACCGCGGCCCAGACGGCCTCGGCGTCCGCGTTGACGACCGCGCTGCGATAGGTCCTCGGCATCGTTGCCTCCTCAGTCGGGAATGTTGGGATCCCGGAAGCCCTGGGGTGGTGCGGCACCGCCCTCCGGCCCGGGTACGCCACGGAACCGGTAGGCAGTGGGCTCGCGCCCGGCCTGGCAGACGTAAGCCTGTCCCGTCTCCGCACCGAGCACACACCCGAGCACCGCCTCGGCGATCCGTTCGGGCTCGATCAGCGGGAAGCCCGCCTTGCGCAGATCGTCGGCGCGCCCGCCGAGCAGCGGGGTGTCGGTGAGACCGGGGCAGACCGCGTTCACCGTGATGCCGCGGTCGGCCACGGTCGGGGCCAGTGCCCGGACCAGCCCGATGACCGCGTGCTTGGTGAGCGTGTAGATGGGATCGGGGGCGAAGGCGATGAGCCCGGCCAGCGACGAAGTGGCCACCAGGGAGCCGCCGCCACGTCGCGCCAGCAGCGGGACGAGGGCGCGGGCCCCGTAGACGACGCCGTCGACGTTGATCGACATGATGCGCCGGTAGGTCTCGTCCGTGAGGTCCGTGATCTCGGGCGTACGGGTGCTGATGCCGGCGTTCAGATAGCCGATGTCGGCCCCGCCGTACTCCCGCTCGAGCAGCTCGGTCAGCCGGGTCCACTCGGCTGGATCGGTGACGTCCATCCGTACGTGGCCGCCGCCGATGCGCGCGGCCGCCTTGGCGGCGCCGTCGCCGTCGACGTCCGCGATCACGACGGTCGCGCCGTTGCCGGCCAGCAGCTCCGACGTGGCGAGTCCGATCCCCGACGCGCCGCCCGTCACCACCGCGACCTTGCCGGACAGCCGCCCTGTGGCGGTCTCGCTTCCTTGGCTCACCGTGCCTCCTCGGATCTCGCTCGCCGCACGATCGTTTCAGAATCGAGTTCGGTTTTCCAGGGTGTGCGTGGCGAGTGGGCGGGCAGGAGAGGGGCCTGATATAACCGAATTTCGCCCCCTTCACAGTCCTTGCTTCGATCCTTCGACGCCTGCTTACGCCGATGCGGTGCTCGCGCCGCCCGGACAGTGCGGTGCTCGCTCCGCTGATGCGGTGCTTGTGTCCATGATCCCGAGACAAATCCGTCCCTGCTGACACCACCAGGAGCCCTCGTCCGTGGCCCCGATCGCCGACCCGATCTCATGACCTTCTCGGAAGCCGATGACGGCCGTCTCCTCGCCGGGCGCTACCGGCTCGATACCCCGCTGGGGCGGGGCGGCATGGGCACCGTCTGGCGCGCCACCGACGAACTGCTCGACCGCGGCGTCGCGGTCAAGGAACTGAGGTTCCCGCCCGAGATCTCGGCGGCGGAGCGATCCGTGCTCAAGGAGCGGACCAAGCGCGAGGCGCGCGCCGCGGCCCGGCTCAGCCATCCCGGCGTGGTGACCGTGCTGGACGTCGTGGACGCCGAAGACCGGCCGTGGATCGTCATGGAGCTGGTGCCGTCCCGGTCGCTGGCGCAGGTCGTCGAGGAGGACGGGCCGCTGCCGTACCGACGGGTGGCGGAGATCGGGCTGCGGCTGCTCGCCGCGCTCGGCGTCGCGCACGCGGCCGGGGTGATCCACCGGGACGTCAAGCCGGGCAACGTGCTGCTCGGCGACAACGGCCGGGTCGTGCTCACCGACTTCGGGCTCGCGGTGCTGGAGGGCGACCCGTCGCTGACCCAGTCCGGCATGATCATCGGCTCGCCCGCCTACATGGCGCCCGAGCGGGCGCGCGGTGGGGTGGTCAGCCCGGCCTCCGACCTCTGGTCGCTCGGTGCGACGCTCTACACGGCCGTGGAGGGGCGCCCGCCGTACGACCGCAAGGGTTCGATGGCGGTGCTCACGGCCGCGCTGTTCGACGACCCCGACCCCTCGGAGCACGCCGGGCCGCTGCGGCCGCTGCTGGAGGACCTGCTCCGCCGCGATCCCCCGGCGCGCCCCGGCATCGGCGACGCCGCCCGCCGGCTGCGGCACATCCTGCTCACCCCGGAGCCGCGGCCGGCCGCGGACCCGGCCCAAACCGTGGCCCTGCCGTCAAGCGACCAGACCCAGACCCTGAGCACCACCTCGGACCAGGCCACCGCCCCGCAAGGCCCCAAAAGGCTCGGAGCCGTCCTCGCAGGCTGGTTCGGCCTGCGGCGGCCGCAC
>WHSL01000124.1 GCA_009380095.1 Streptosporangiales bacterium
CGGTGGCTCGGGCAACGGTGGCTCGTCCGGCGATGGGGGAACCGCCAACGGCGATGGCCCGTCGTCCGACGGCCCACGGCGCCCGCCGGTGGGACCCGAGGATCTCTGATCCGCCACGCCCGCACGGCCGAACATTCACACAGGGACGGATCCCGGCGAAACCGCAGGTGGCGCCGGTGATTCCGTCCCTGTTCGGCTGACCGGCCGGGCACACGCGGAAATTCGCGGAGTCGATCGCTCTGGATCGGTCGACCACCCACGTACTGTGGGGGCGTGGAGCGGCGCATCTTCGGTCTCGAGAACGAGTACGGAGTCACGTGCACCTTCCGGGGGCAGCGCCGGCTGTCACCCGACGAGGTCGCGCGTTACCTCTTCCGGCGGGTCGTGTCGTGGGGGCGCAGCAGCAACGTGTTCCTGCGCAACGGCGCCCGCCTCTACCTCGACGTGGGAAGTCACCCCGAGTACGCCACCCCCGAGTGCGACAACGTGATCGACCTCGTCGTGCACGACAAGGCGGGGGAGCGCATCCTCGAGGGCCTGCTCGTCGACGCCGAGCGGCGTCTGCACGAGGAGGGCATCGCCGGCGACATCTACCTCTTCAAGAACAACACCGACTCGGCCGGCAACTCCTACGGCTGCCACGAGAACTACCTGGTGGCGCGGCACGGCGAGTTCGGGCGGCTGGCGGACGTGCTGATCCCGTTCCTGGTCACCCGGCAGATCATCTGCGGGGCGGGCAAGGTGCTGCAGACCCCGCGCGGCGCGGTCTACTGCGTGAGCCAGCGGGCCGAGCACATATGGGAGGGCGTGTCGTCGGCGACCACCCGCTCCCGGCCGATCATCAACACCCGGGACGAGCCGCACGCGGACGCCGAGCGCTTCCGCCGGCTGCACGTCATCGTCGGCGACTCCAACATGAGCGAGACCACCATGCTGCTCAAGGTCGGCGCCACCGACCTCGTGCTGCGCATGATCGAGGCGGGCGTGGTGATGCGCGACCTCACGCTGGAGAACCCGATCCGGGCCATCCGCGAGGTCAGCCACGACATGACCGGGCGCCGGAAGGTGCGCCTCGCCAACGGCCGCGAGGCCAGCGCCCTGGAGGTGCAGACCGAGTACCTGACGAAGGCCAAGGACTTCGTCGACCGCCGCGGCGGGGACGCCATCACCCACCAGGTGCTGGACCTCTGGGAGCGTACGGTCCGCGCGGTGGAGACCGGCGACCTGGACTCGGTGTCCCGGGAGATCGACTGGGTGACCAAGTACCAGCTGATCGAGCGCTACCGGGCCAAGCACGACCTGGCGCTCTCCTCACCGCGGGTGGCCCAGCTCGACCTCGCGTACCACGATGTGCACCGCGACCGCGGCCTGTTCTACCTGCTGCAACGGAAGGGCTCGGTGAAGCGGGTGGCGGAGGACCTGCGGATCTTCGAGGCCAAGTCGGTGCCGCCGCAGACCACGCGAGCGCGCCTGCGCGGGGAGTTCATCCGCCGCGCGCAGGAGCGGCGGCGCGACTTCACCGTGGACTGGGTGCACCTGAAGCTCAACGACCAGGCGCAGCGCACGGTGCTGTGCAAGGACCCGTTCCGCTCCGAGGACGAGCGGGTGGAGAAGCTCATCGCCGGGATGTGACCGGTCCGTCCGACCGGATTGCGCGTTCCCGCCCGACCGTACGGCGCCCCCCGCAGGTGGCACCGTGGTTTCTGCCTTGCCGGGCGCGTACGGGCGGGTAGGGTGTGCAGGTCTTCAGATCCCAGCAGGCCTCGTGCGTCAAGAAGGTAGTTCTCCATGCGCCGTCTCGCTCCGCTCGTGCTCGCCATTCCCCTGGCCGTCGCCGGCTGCGGAAGCAGCGATGACATGCCCACGGTCAAGGGTGAATTCGGCAAGGCGCCGGATGTCGCGATCCCGTCCGAGACCCCCATCGCCAAGCAGCGGGCCGAGGTCGTGACGGAGGGCAAGGGCCGCGCCGTCAAGCAGGGAGACGTCGTCGTCGCCGGCTACGCGGGGTACGTCTGGGGCGCGGACAAGAAGAACCGCCTCGTCGAGTCGACGTACAAGCAGGGCACGCCGACCGCCTTCGCGATCAACGACCAGCTCGTCGCCGGGCTGCGCACCGGCCTCGTCGGCAAGAAGATCGGCAGCCGGGTGCAGGTCCTGCTGCCCGCCAAGGAGGTGTACGGCGACCAGGGCAACACGCAGGCCGGGGTCAAGAAGGACGACTCGCTGCTGTTCGTGATGGACCTGCTCGCCGACTACCCGGGCAAGGCCTCCGCCACCGGCGCGGGGCAGAAGGCCGACGACGCCAAACTGCCGAAGGTGACCGGCGGCGACGGGGCCCAGCCCAAGATCGAGATCCCGAAGGGCGACCCGCCCGCCAAGCTCTCCACCACCGTGCTCAAGCAGGGCAACGGGCCCGCGGTGAAGAGCGGCCAGCTCGTCGTCGTGCAGTACACCGGGGTGAACTGGCGGGACGGCAAGGTGTTCGACTCGACCTGGTCGAAGGGCGGCACGCCGTTCCCCACGCTGATCGGCCGCGGCGCCGTCATCAAGGGCTGGGACACCGGCGTCGTCGGGCAGAAGGCCGGCAGCCGGCTGCTGCTCGTCGTGCCGCCCAAGGACGGCTACGGCAAGAAGGGCGCCTCCCAGGCCGGCATCAAGGGCACCGACACCCTCGTCTTCGTCATCGACGTCCTGGGCGCCCACTGAGGCCGTCCTCTGGCACCAACGACCGTTGGCCCTCTAGCACCAACGACCGTTGGCGTTAGATGATGGACGAATGACGGACTCCGCTTCCGGCCCCGGCGACTCCCGTTCCGGCGGCTCGCGTTCCGGCGGCGCCGACTCCTCCGCATCGGAGGAACTGGCGTGGGTGGGCGTGCTGGGGGAGCCGGTGCGGCTGCGGCTGTACCGATATGTGGCCGCGCGCGGCGTGCCCGTGGGCCGCGCGGAGGCCGCGGAGGCCGCCGGGATCCAGCGCACGCTCGCCGCCTTCCACTTGGACCGGCTCGCCGAGGCCGGGCTCCTCGACGTGGTCTACCGGCGCACCTCGGGCCGCGCCGGGCCGGGCGCCGGGCGCCCCGCCAAGCTCTACCTGCGCTCCCCGGAGGAGCACAGCCTCTCCCTGCCGCCCCGCGCGTACGACGCCGCGGCCGAGGTGTTCGCCGAAGCCATCGAGGCCGCCGGGGCCGAACCCGAGCTGCACGCCGCCGCCCGCGCCCACGGCGAACGCGAAGGCCGCGCCGCCCGCCACCGCCTCACCAGCGCAGCCGCCACTCAGGACGCCGAGGGCGCGGCCGCGATGCTGTGCGCCGCGCTGGCCGAGCGGGGTTATGAGCCGTACACGGACCAGGAGACCGGCACGCTGCGGCTGCGGAACTGCCCGTTCCACCGGATCGCCCGCGACTTCCCGCCGCTGACCTGCGGAATGAACCACGAGCTGCTGGCCGGCTTCGTGGCGGGCGCCGGCGCGCGCGGCGTGTCCGTACGGATGGATCCCAGGCCGGGGGAGTGCTGCGTCGCCATCGCGACGGCGGCCACTTCCGGTACACGTTCTAAAAACAATAATGATTGACATAGATTTCGCCGGCGTGCTCAACTTGCGCCCATGAGCGATGCGACCGGCGACGCGCGCCGCCACCACCTGGCCCAGTTCAACGTCGGCCGGCTGCGGGGACCGGTGGACTCGCCGGAGCTGCGCGGCTTCGCCGAGCTGCTCGAGCCGGTGAACGCACTGGCGGACGCCGCGCCCGGATTCGTGTGGCGGCTGCGCGACGAGGAGACCGGGGACGCCACGACCTTCCGCCCGTACGAGGACCCCGATGTGGCGCTCAACCTGTCGGTCTGGGAGTCGGTGGACGCGCTGCGCGACTTCGTTTACCGCAGCGGCTCCCACCTCGACGCGATGCGCCGCCGCCGCGAGTGGTTCCACCCGATGAGGGAGACGTATCTGGTGCTCTGGTGGGTGCCGGCCGGTCACCTGCCGGGCCTCCCGGAGGCCATGGAACGCCTGGAGCTGCTGCGCGCCATCGGCCCCGGCCCGGACGCCTTCACCTTCCGCGACCCGTACCCCGCCCCCGACGCCGAACCCGCCCCCGACGCGGACCGCGCGACCAACGCCGTGCCCACCACCAACACCATGCCCACCACCACCTGACCGCGCACGCGAAGGTGCCCCCGGAGGATCGCTCCGGGGGCACCTTCCTCGTGCGGTGGACTGTGCGTGGAGCGGGGACTACGCGCGCACAGGCCGGGGGTGGATCAGAGGCCGGCCGTCTGCAGCAGCAGGTTCGGCGTGCCCGCGGGGGCCCCCGTGACCTTGTCCGCGACGGCGTTCGAGGTCAGCCACTCGGAGATGGTCGCCTCGTCGGCGTCACCGTTGGCCGCCTTGTACAGCGCCGCGACCCCGACGACGTGCGGGGTGGCCATGGAGGTACCGCTGATCGTGTCGGTGCCGCCACCGATCCATGCCGATGTGATGTCCACGCCGGGGGCGTAGATCTCCACGCAGCTGCCGAAGTTGGTGAAGTCGGCGGAGGTGTCGGAGTCGTCGGAGGCCGCCACCGTCATGACGCCGTCGGCGCCGGACGGTGAACCGGAGCAGGCGTCGCTGCTCTCGTTGCCCGCCGCCACCGCGAGGTAGACGCCGGAGCTCATCAGGTTGGCCGCGGCCTGGTCGATGGCGGCGGACTGGCCACCGCCGAGCGACATGTTGGCGACGGCGGGCTTGGCCGCGTTGGCCGCGACCCAGTCCATGCCGGCCACGACGTCGTCGGTGGTGCCGGAGCCCTGGCAGTCGAGCACGCGTACGCCGGCCAGGGTCACTCCCTTGGCCAGGCCGTGCTCGGTGCCGCCGATCGTCCCGGCGACGTGTGTGCCGTGACCGTTGCAGTCCACGCCGTCGCCGCCGGTGGCGTCGAAGGCGAGGGAGGCACGGTCACCGAAGTCGGGGTGGCCGGCCTCGATGCCGGTGTCGATCACGTACGCGGTGACGCCGGCCCCGTCGGTGTTGTAGGTGTAGTTGGTGTCGAGCGGCAGGTCGGCCTGGTCCACCCGGTCCTGCCCCCAGGAGGGCGGGTTCGGCTGGGTGTCGGCGGTGCTCACCCGGGTGACCTGCTCCACCTGGGCGACGTTCGGGTCGCTGCGGATCTCGTCGAGCTCCGCGCCGTCGAGCCGGGCGGAGAAGCCCTTCACGAGGTTCTTGTACTCGTGCGTGACGTCTCCGCGGGGGACGCTCGCGTCGGCCGTGACGGTTCCCGTCGAGCCGGACTTCAGCGTGACGACGTACTCGCCCTCGACCACCTGGCCCTTGCCCGCGACGAGCGGTGCCTGCGGCGCGTCCGAGCTCGCTGCCGCTGCGGCACCGGTGCCCACGGCGAGTACGGGCGCCGCGAGCAGCGCGACGAGCGTGAGTCTCTTCACGTTGCCTCCACCTTGCTGCGCTTCGCGCCCGGATCTCGGACGCGTCGCGGAACGCGCGAGCCACTTCGCTCGTACGCGCCGGGACGGTCCATTTCGGCAGCTCCAGGGGAGGTTAGGGACCGATCTCGGGAAGCGACACCCCCGACTACGCTCCGTGATCGACGCTTCACGTCAGAGAGGTGCCGAGGGAGCCCTGTATGACCAGGCGTTACAAGTAACTGCCTCTCGGTTGCATCCTGGCCGGATGTGGACATCCCGTGAACCGTCAGATGACGCAGTGCGTCCAAGGCGGCGCTCAACGGGAAGAATCAGATCTACAATGTAAAGGCGCGGGCCCGTGAGTGTCCGGTCCGCGCGAGGCGGGGGAGGAAACGCGCCGGTCAGGCCAGCAGGGAGGCCGCGTGCCGGCCGGCCGCCGCGGCGGTGAGGAAGTACGCCAGGTCCTCGTCCAGGCCGCGCCCCATGGTGGAGACCCGTACGGGGGACTCCGCCACGACCTCCCGCAGCCCGTCCACCGCCACGGACACCAGCTCGTGCCGTTCGCCCAGCGGCGCCGCCTCGGCGCGGACCCGGTCGCCGAACGCGCCCGGCAGGTCGGGCACCACCACCTGGGCGGGCGCCAGCGCGACCCGGCCGTACGCGGTGATGCTGTGGTGCGACACGCCCACGTGCCGCTTCCGCGCGTCCGCCTCGCTGACCCGCAGCGACGCCACCGGCCGGCCGCCGAGCGCCGCCGTGGCGTTCACCGCCTCGCCGGCGGACACCCCGGAGAAGCCCCAGCGGGTGCCGGTGCCGAGGTTGCCCGGCCCCTGGGCGACGATCGCCACGTCGGCGCCGAGCACGTGCCGGGCCGCGAGCAGCCCGGTGTGCAGGGTCACCGCCTCCACGTCCCCGCCGAACGCCTGGCCGACCGTGACGGTGGCGGCGAGCTCGCCCGCCTCCCGCAGCTTCGCCGCCGACCTGGAGAACCAGGCGGGCAGCGCGCCGCCGTCGGGCATCACGTACACGGCGCGGGCGCCGGGCGCGGCGGCGTGCAGCGCGGCCAGTACGGCGGGCAGCGCGGAGTGCAGGTCGGCGATGATCACCGGCATGCCACCGATGTCGTCGGCGTCGCGTAGCGCCGCGTGGTGCGGGGAGTCCTGCTCGTCCACGCCGAGCACGGTGGGCTGCAGCGGCGTGTACCGCGCCTTCACCAGGTGGCCGGGGCCCGACGGGTCGGCGGGAAGCCGGCCGGGCACCGCGACGACCATCGCGTAGCCGCCCGTACCGAGGCCCATCGCCAGCGCGGTCGTGTTGAGCAGTACGGCGTCGCCGGGCTCGGGCCGGCCGACCAGGGCCGGGTAGGCGAGCGCGCGGTACTCCCCGGGGCTCTCGCCCGGCTCCCGGAGGGCTTGGCCGGGCTCCTGGAGGGCTTCGCCGGGCCGCGGAGCGCTCTCGCCGGGCTCGGCGATCGTCACGTCGAGCTCGAGTGCTCCAGACCACTCCCGGCGCACCCGGGAAACCACGCCATCGCGCCACCTGATCACGCGGGAAGGCTATCGTCAGTGCGGAGGAGTGTGTGGATGTCACGCCGAAAGACCGAGCGCCTGCTCAACCTGGTGATCTGCCTGCTGGCCACCGGCCGCCATCTGACCGCGGAGCAGATCCGCGCCGCCGTGCCCGGGTATCCGGAGCAGCCCGAGGCGTTCAAGCGCATGTTCGAGCGCGACAAGGAGGAGCTGCGCGAGCTCGGCATCCCGCTGGAGCTGGGCGGCGGCGACCCGTGGGAGGACGAGGTCGGCTACCGCATCCCGCGCTCGGCGTACGAGCTGCCGGACATCAGCATCGAGCCGGACGAGGCGGCCGTGCTGGGGCTGGCGGCCCGGGTTTGGCAGCAGGCGGGTCTCGCCGACGCGGCCTCGGGCGCGCTGCTCAAGCTGCGCGCGGCGGGCATCGCCACGGAGTCGGCCACGCCGCCGGGCATCGAGCCCCGGGTGGACACCGCCGACCCGGCCTTCCCGGGGCTCTGGGCGGCCGTACGGGACCGGCGGCCGGTGGCCTTCGACTACCAGGCGCCGGGGCGTCCGGCGCCGCAGCGGCGGCGGCTGGAGCCGTGGGGCGTGGTCAGCCGCCGCGGACAGTGGTATGTGGCGGGTTTCGACCGTGACCGGGGCGCGGAGCGGGTGTTCAAGCTAAGCCGCATCGTGGGCGCTGTGGCGTTCGCGGGCCGGCCGGGCAGCGTGGAGGTGCCGGCGGACGCCGACGTACGGGAGATCGTGGGCGGCTGGCGGATCGAGCGCAACCGGGTGGCGCGGCTGCGGGTCCGGCAGGGGGCGGCGCAGGGGCTGCGGCGGTTCGCGAAGGCGTCCGGCGAGGGCGGCGACGGCTGGGACGTGATCGAGTACTCGTTCCATGACACGGAGTGGCTGGCCTCGCACGTGGCGGGCTTCGCCGACGACGTGGAGGTGCTCGCCCCGCCCGACGTGCGGGCGGCGGTGATCGTGCGCCTCAGGGAAGGGCTGGCGGGCACCGCGGAGCCGGGGGCCGCCGGGTCGCGCACCGGGGAGTCCGGCGCGCCGGCGATGACGGGGGAGGCGAGGCGGCGATGAGCAACACGGCGACCGCGCAGGGCCGGCTGGCGCGGTTGCTCACCCTGGTGCCGTACCTGCTGAACCGGCCCGGGGTGGAGGTCCGCGAGGCGGCGCGCACGTTCGGGGTGACCGAGCGCCAGCTGATCGACGACCTGCAGTTGATCTGGATGTGCGGGCTGCCCGGGCACACGCCGGCCGACCTGATCGACGTGTCGTGGGACGGCGGGGAGATCGAGGTCGGCAACGCGGAGACCATCGACCGCCCGCTGCGGCTGACAGCGGACGAGGCGGGTGCCCTGCTGGTCGCGCTGCGCATGCTGGCGGAGCTGCCGGGGCTGCGCGACCGCGACGCGCTGGACCGTACGGTGGCGAAGCTGGAGTCCGCGGCCGGCGCGGGCGCGGCGGGGCTGGCCGGCGCGGTGGCGGTGCGCGTGGAGGCGGATCCGGAGGCGCTGGGCACGATCGAGGCGGCGCTGGCGGACCGGCGGCGGCTGCGCATGCGCTACTACGTGCCGGCGCGCGACGAGGCGACCGAGCGCGACGTGGATCCGATGCGGATGCTCGTGGTGGAGGGGCGGACGTACCTGGAGGCGTGGTGCCGCCGGGCGGAGGCGGTGCGGCTGTTCCGGCTGGACCGGGTGATGGAGCTGACCGTTCTCGACGTGCCGCTGGAGGTGCCGCCGGACGCGGAGCCGATCCCGGTGGAGCGCGGCCTGTTCCGGCCGTCGGCGGACGATCAGATCGTGACGCTGGAGCTGACCCCGGCGGGTCGCTGGGTGGCGGATCACTATCCGTGCGAGTCGGAGACCGAGCTTTCCGGTGGCGGTCTGCGGGTGACACTGCGCACACCGGACACGCGCTGGGTGCGGCGGCTGGCGCTGCAGCTGGGGGCGCGGGGCCGGGTGGTGGCGCCGGCGCAGCTGGTCAAGGAGCTGCGGGCGGACGCCGAGCGGGCGCTGGCGCTGTACGGCGAGTCCTGAGGCGCTAGGGTCGCATCGTGGTGTGGGTCTTCCTGTCGGTGGCGCTCGCGGTCGCCGGGCTGCTCGTGTTGACGGTCTGCGCGCTGCGCGTTCACGCGGCGGCGCGGGGCCTCGCTGTTGAACTGGAGCGCACGAGGCGGCGACTCCAGCCGCAACATTCGGCGCTGACCAGCGAACTCCGGCACCTTGAGCGGCGACGGATGTGGCGTGAGGCGCCGCGAAGCGTACGATCGGGTGAGAGCACTCCCTGAAAGAGGTTCCGTCATGCCCAACTTGGGAACCGGCGAGATCATCATCATCGCCGTAGTGATTCTGATCTTGTTCGGCGCGAAGAAGTTGCCCGACGCCGCGCGCGCGATGGGCCGGTCCATGCGCATCTTCAAGGCCGAGACCAAGGCCATGAGCGACGACGACGAGACGCTGCGCGAGCAGACCGGCACCGAGGCCAAGAACGAGGCCAAGAGCGGCGCCGAGGCCCGCCCCGAGCCGGGTGCGCCGGCGCAGCAGCTTCCGCCCGGTGACGGCACGACCGTCAACGGCGTCCCGGTGGCCGACCCGAACCGCAGCAACCAGCCCGGACGGTGACGTCCGTCTCGTCGTCCGTCCGTCCTTAAGGTCTCCGGAGACCTGTATTCATGGTGCTGAAGCGATCGGGCAAGCCGCCCGCCGATCCCGAGGGGCGCATGCCCCTGATGGATCACCTCCGCGAGCTGCGCTCGCGCGTGCTCAAGGCCGCGCTGGGGCTCGTCGTGGGGCTGGTCGTCGGCTGGCTGCTCTTCGACCCGGTCTGGGCCTTCCTGAAGCAGCCGTACTGCAGCCTGCCGCAGGCGCAGGAGATCCGTCCGGGTGAGTGCACGCTCGTCTTCAACGGCATCTTCGACGCGTTCTTCCTGCACCTGAAGGTCGCGCTGATGGTCGGCGCGGTGGTGTCCGCGCCGGTCTGGCTGTATCAGATCTGGGCGTTCGTGGTGCCCGGCATGTATCGCGCCGAGAAGCGGTACACGGTGGCCTTCATGGGCATAGCGGTGCCGCTGTTCGTGCTCGGCGCCTGGCTCGCCTACTTCGCGATGGACACGGCGCTGTCCATCCTGTTCTCCTTCGCCCCCGAGGGCTCGCTGCCGCTGATCACGCTGTCCGAGTACCTCGGGTATTCGATGGCGATGCTGCTGGTCTTCGGCGTCTCCTTCGAGCTGCCGCTGCTCGCCGTCTTCCTGAACTTCATCGGGGTGCTCACGCACGAGCGCATGAAGAAGTGGCGCCGCGCCATCTTCTTCCTCACGTTCGTCTTCGCGGCGGTGGCCACGCCGGGCGGCGACCCGGTGACGATGATGCTGATGGCGCTGCCGATGATCGTGCTCTTCGCGGTGGCGGAGGCCATCGCGTTCCTGCACGACCGGCGCAAGAAGGACGACTCGCCGTACGCGGGCCTGGACGACGACGTCGCCACGCCGCTGGAGTTCCCGGACAGCGAGCTGGACGACGGCACGACCGTCAACGGCAGCCAGATGCCGGATCCGCGCCGCGACGGCTGAGCGGGCCGGGGGGGCATCGCGTCCGACTCGTGATCTGTACGGGTTAGATTCTCCCGGCATGTCCTTCCCTGAGGCCACCGGCCTGCCCCGGACCATCGGGCTGCTCGCCAACCCCGCCGCGGGCGGCGGGCGCGGCGTACGGCACCTGGAGGCCGTGGTGCGCCGGCTCCGCGCGGGCGGTGCCGAGGTGCGGGTGCTGCAGGGGACCAGCGCCGTGGACTCCACCCGGCTGGCCCGGGAGCTGATGGCGAGCGGGCCTGGCGCGCTGGTGGCGCTGGGCGGCGACGGCATCGTGCACCTGGCCGTGCAGGCGGTGGCGGGCACCGGCGTGCCGCTGGGCATCATCCCGTCCGGCACCGGCAACGACATCGCGCGGGAGTTCGGGCTGCCGCTGCGCGACCCCGTCGCGGCCGCCGAGGTGGTGCTTTCGGGCCGGCGCGCCCGGTACGACCTGGGCCGATGCGGGGACCAGCACTTCGCGAGCGTGCTCGCCTGCGGGCTCGACTCGAAGGTGAACGAGCGGGCCAACCGGATGCGGCGGCTGCGCGGCCGGGCGAAGTACGTGGCGGCGCTCTTCGCCGAGCTGCCGCGGTTCCGCCCGGTGCCGTTCACGCTGGAGCTGGACGGCGTGGTCACCGAGACGGAGGCGGCGCTGGTCGCGGTCGGCAACACGGGGATGTACGGGGCCGGCATGCGGATCTGCCCGGGCGCGCGCCCGGACGACGGGATGTTCGAGGTCGTGGTGGTGGCGCCGGCCTCCAAGGCGCGGCTGCTGCGGACGTTTCCGAAGGTGTACGGCGGGGGGCACGTGACGATGCCGGAGGTGACCTGCATGCAGGCGCGGCAGGTGCGGATCGCCGCGCCGGACCTCATCGCGTACGCGGACGGGGAGCCGCTGGGGCCGCTGCCGGTGGAGTGCTCGGTGCGGCCGGGCGCCATCGAGGTGCTGGTGCCGAGGGACGCGGCCGCGCCCGCGGCGTGAACCGCCGTACCCGCGGGGCGCGGCCCGCTGACGTCCCGCGCGGCGGAAACGGTCGCTGCGGAACTCTAGGCTGGGGGTATGAGCTCACCCGCCGAGCGGTTCGCCGAGTTCCGTCGCCGGCAGTCGGAGTCGACTCCCGCGCTGGACGAGTTCGGCAAGCTGTACGACTTCGGCTTCGACCCGTTCCAGATCTCCGCGTTCCAGGCGCTGGAGGCCGGCGACGGCGTGCTGGTGGCGGCCCCCACCGGCTCGGGCAAGACCGTGGTGGGCGAGTTCGCGGTGCATCTGGCGCTGCGCGAGGGACGCAAGTGCTTCTACACCACGCCGATCAAGGCGCTCTCCAACCAGAAGTACAACGACCTCGTGCGCCGCTACGGCGCGTCGAAGGTGGGCCTGCTCACCGGCGACAACAGCGTCAACGGCGAGGCTCCGATCGTCGTGATGACGACCGAGGTGCTGCGCAACATGTTGTACGTCGGCTCGCGGACGCTCTCCGGGCTGGCCTTCGTGGTCCTCGACGAGGTGCACTACCTCGCCGACCGCGCCCGCGGCGCGGTCTGGGAGGAGGTGATCATCCACCTGCCGGAGTCCGTGCGGGTGGTGGCGTTGTCCGCCACCGTCAGCAACGCGGAGGAGTTCGGCGAGTGGCTGCAGGAGGTGCGCGGCTCGACAACGGTGATCGTGGACGAGCACCGGCCGGTGCCGCTGTGGCAGCACATGCTCGTCGGGAGCCGGCTGTTCGACCTGTTCGTGGACGACGATCGGGCCGCCCGCGGCACGGTGAACCCGTCCCTGGCGCGGGTCATCCGGGATGATCAGCGCGCCACCCAGCTCGCGCAGCGGCGCCGCAACGGGCGTGGCCGGAGCGGGTACCGGCGCCCGCAGCGCAAGTTCCGGCCGCCGTGGCGGTCGGAGATCGTGGAGCAGCTGGACCGGGCGGGCCTGCTGCCGGCGATCACGTTCATCTTCAGCCGCGTCGGCTGCGACGCGGCGGTGGTGCAGTGCATGCAGGCGGGCATCCGGCTCACCGACGAGCGGGAGCGGCGGGAGATCCGTGAGCTGGCCGAGCGGCGCACCGCCGACCTGCCGCCGGAGGACCTGGCGGTGCTGGGGTACGAGGAGTGGCTGCTCGGGCTGGAGCGCGGGCTGGCCGCGCACCACGCGGGCATGCTCCCGGCCTTCAAGGAGGTCGTGGAGGAGCTGTTCACCCGCGGCCTGGTGAAGGCCGTGTTCGCCACGGAGACGCTGGCGCTGGGCATCAACATGCCGGCCCGTACGGTCGTCATAGAGCGGCTGGACAAGTGGAACGGGGAGACCCACGCCGACCTCACGCCGGGGGAGTACACGCAGCTCACCGGCCGCGCGGGGCGGCGCGGCATCGACGTCGAGGGGCACGCCGTGGTGGTGTGGCAGCCCGGCGTGGACCCGGCCTCGGTGGCGGGCCTGGCCAGCACGCGGACGTACCCGCTCAACTCGAGTTTCCGGCCGTCGTACAACATGGCCGTCAACCTCGTCGGGCAGTTCGGCCGGGAGCGCGCGAGGTCGCTGCTGGAGGCGTCGTTCGCGCAGTTCCAGGCGGACCGGGCGGTGGTGGGCATCGCCCGGCAGGTGCGCCGTGGCGAGGAGGCGCTGCGCGGCTACAAGGAGGCGGCCGAGTGCGACCTCGGCGACTTCATGGAGTACGCGGGGCTGCGGCGGCGCCTCTCGGACCGGGAGGCGGAGATCTCGCGGGAGCGGGCGGGCGCGCGCAAGCACCAGGCGCTCGACTCGCTGGAGCGGCTGCGCCCGGGCGACGTGATCCGGGTCCCGTCGGGCCGGCGCGCCGGATTCGCGGTGGTGCTTGATCCGGGGCTGAACGGCCGCAGCGACGGCCCGACCCCGCTGGTGCTGACGCTGAACCGGCAGGTGAAGCGGCTGAGCACGGCGGACTTCCCGGTCCCGGTGAAGCCGGTGGAGCGGCTGCGCATCCCGAAGACGTTCAGCGCGCGGTCCGCGCAGTCGCGGCGGGATCTGGCCTCGGCGCTGCGCACCAAGCTGGAGGGGCAGGACTACGGGCCGCCGCCGCGGGTGCGGGACTCCCACGGCGAGGATCCGGAGATCGCGCGGCTGCGCCGGGAGCTGCGCGACCACCCCTGCCACCGCTGCCCGGACCGGGAGGACCACGCCCGCTGGGCGGAGCGGTACTTCCGGCTGCTGCGCGAGGTGGAGGGGCTGCGCCGGCGGGTGGAGAACCGCTCCAACGTGATCGCCCGCACCTTCGACCGGGTCTGCCAGGTGCTGGAGCAGCTCGACTACCTGGACCGGGGGAAGGTCACCGAGGAGGGGCGGGTGCTGGCCCACCTCTACTCGGAGCTGGACCTGCTCACCGCGGAGTGCCTACGCGCGGGGGTGTGGGAGGAGCTGGACGCGGCGGAGCTGGCGGCGTGCGTGTCGGCGCTGGTGTACGAGTCGCGCCAGCCCGACGACGCGCGGGCGCCGCGGCTCCCCGCGGGGCGGGTGCCGGACGCGCTCGGCGCGATGGTGCGGCTCTGGGGGGAGCTGGACGAGATCGAGAAGGATCACCGGCTGTCGTTCCTGCGCGAGCCGGACGTGGGTTTCGCGTGGCCGGCGTACCGCTGGGCCAAGGGGCACAGCCTCGACGCGGTGCTCACCGACGCCGACCTCACCGCGGGCGACTTCGTACGCCGCATCCGCCAGCTCCTCGACATGCTGGGCCAGATCGCCGACGCCGCCCCACCGGACGGCAAGGTCCGCCGCACCGCCCGCCAGTCCATGGACCGCCTCCGCCGCGGCGTAATCGAATACTCCTCCGTCTCCTGACCCCCGTGATCCACAAATTGGGGGAAGGAATTTGTGGACGAAACCCCAGGTCGTCGTTGCAAAATCCGTCCCCCAATTTGCGGGTGGGGGTACGGGGCGGCGGGCGTGCCTATCCTCGGCTGGGTGGGTATGCGGCTGAGCCCGGCGCGGGCCTGTCTGGCGGCCCTGCTGGTGGCGGTGCCGGTGGGCGGCTGCGCCGGTGCGGACGGTACGGCGGGCGGCGAGGCGGCCCGCCGGCGGGACACTCCGCGGGCCACAGGCCCGTCGGGGACGCCGCCTGGTGACCGCGGGCCCGGCGCGGCGCCGTCCCCCGCTCCGCCCGCCCCTCCTGCGGCGGACACCGCCCTGGCGCGGAAGCCTTCGGCGCTGGCCGCGGAGCTGGCCCGGACCACCGACCGGCTGAACGCGGCCATCGATGCGTGGACGGCGAATCCGCGGCGCGCGGCCGGGGCGCCGCCGGCCGAGCTGACCCTGTGGGCGCTGCACCATCAGCGCATCTACCGCCTGCTCGCCCGCGAGGAAGGGCTGGCCGAGCGCACCCTGGAACGGCTCCCGGACGACCGGGCCGAGGAGGCCCGCGACCACATCACCGCGGTACGGGAGATCCTCGACCTCGCCGAGCCGGTGAGCGTCGCCAAGGCACGGAAGATGCGCACCCAGGACCCGCCGCCCGCGGGCACCCTCCGTCGGCACATGCGGGACGCGGAGCGCCGGTTCGACGTGGACTGGGAGCTGCTCGCCGCGATCATGCACGTGGAGACGAAGTTCGGCCGGGTCAAGTCGGCCAGCTCGACCGGCGCGCAGGGCCCGATGCAGTTCATGCCGCCCACCTGGCAGGCGTACGGCCGGGGCGGCGACGTGCACGACCCGCGTGACGCGATCCTCGGCGCGGCCAACTACCTGAAGGCCTCCGGCGCGCCGGGCGACGTGAAGCGGGCCGTCTTCGCCTACAACCACGACGACCGGTACGTCCGCTCCGTGCTCGCCCACACCCGCCGCATCAAGGCCGACCCACGCGCCTATTACACGTACTACAACTGGCAGGTCTTCGCGCTCACTGACAAGGGTGACCTGCGCCTGACCGGCCCGCGCGGGGACTGAGCCCGCCCGTCGGCGCCCGGGGGTCCGGGGGGTGGCCCCCCGAGATGGCAGAGCGCGCTCACTGACAAGGGTGACCTGCGCCTGACCGGCCCGCGCGGGGACTGAGCCCCGCCGGGCGGGACGGGCGGGCGGTCAGAGTTCGACGGCGCGGCGGCGGGCCTGCTCGGCCTCGGCGGGGCGGCCCAGGTCGTCCTGGAGCTTGGCCAGCGAGGTGAGGCTCTCCCGCTCGCCCCGCGCGTCCTGGATCTCCTGCCGCACGGCCGCCGCCTCCGCGAAGTGCCCGACCGCCTCCTCCCGCAGCCCCAGCCGCAGGCAAACGTCCCCCACGGTCTGCAGCGTGGTGGCCCGGCCGTACTGGTCGAACAGCTCGTCCTCCACCCGCAGCGCCCGCAGCGCCAGCCGCAGCGCCTCCTCCGGCTTGCCCAGGTCGAGATACGCCTTGGCGAGATTGTCCAGGGTGGTGCCCTCGCTGTACCGATCGCCGACATAGCGCTGCAGGGCGAGCGCCTCCCGGGCGTAGGCCACCGACTCCTCACTGCGCCCCATCATCCGCAGGATCCGCGCCACCGTGTCCAAGGTGGCGCCCTCACCGTGCAGGTTGCCGATCTGCCGCCGCACCCGCAGCGCCTGCCGCGCCGCGTCCAGCGCCGCGTCGTACACGTGCAGCCGCCGGTACGTGCGCGCCAGGCTCTCCAGGGACTCGGCCACCCCCTGCCGATCACCGATCTCGTGCCGTATCTCCAGCGCCTCCAGGCCGTGCACCATGGCCTCCTGGTAGTCGCCGAGCCGCCGCAGCACCCGGGACAGGTACTCCAGCGCTTCCGCCTCGCCGGCCCGGTCACCGATGTCGCGCCGTATCTCCAGCGCCTCCTCGGCGTGCTCGCGCGCGTTCGGGTAGTGGCCGAGCCGCCAGGAGACGAGGGCGAGGTCACCGAGGGTGGCGCCCTCCCCGCGGCGGTCGCCGATGCGGCGGCGGATCTCCAGGGCCTGCGCGTAGTTGCCGAGCGCCTCCGGGTAGCGGGCGGCGTCCTGCAGGATGAGGCCGAGCGTGGCGATGGACTCGGCCTGCCCGGCGAGGTCGCCGATGTCCTTGTGGATCTCCAGCGCGAGCCGGGCGCACCGGGTGCTCTCGTCACGCAGCCCGAGGCGACGGTACGTACGCGCCAGGTTACCGAGCGTCTCCGCCTCGCCGTGACGGTCGGTGATCTCCTGCCGGATGGACAGCGCCTCCAGGCCGTACCGGGCGGAGTCGCGGAACCGGCCCTGGCGCGCCTGGATGCGGGAGATGTTCTCCAGCGTCTCGGCCTCTCCGCGCAGGTCGTCGATGTCCCGGCGGATCTCCAGGGCCTCGGTGGCGTGCTCCAGCGCGGCCCGGTTGTCGCCGAGCCTGCGATAGGAGCGGGCGAGGCTGTCCAGCGCCTCCGCCTCACCGCGCCGGTTCCCGCTGTCCCGGTGCAGCTCCAGGCAGGCGGCGGCGTGCGCGAGCGCGTCGGTGTAGCGGCCCATCGCGACCGCCACGTCGGCGGTGGTCTCCAGGGTGGCGGCCTCGCCGTTGCGGTCGCCGAGGGAGCGGAAGATGCGCCGCGCCTCGGCGTCGTTGTCCATCGCCTCGGTGTAGCGGCCGAGGCCCGTCAGGGCGACCGCGAGGTGGTGGTGCATGACGGCGGTGGGCAGCGGTTGCCCGGCCTCCCGGGCCGCGTCCAGGGCGAGCAG
>WHSL01000286.1 GCA_009380095.1 Streptosporangiales bacterium
AGGACCGCGGCCAGAACATGCTGGAGTACGTGGGCCTGGTCATCATCGTCGCGGGCGTCATCGTCGGTCTGTCCGGCGTGCTCGGCGGCATCAAGGACCCGTTCGAGAAGTCGGTCAAGAAGGTCACCGAGCTCGGTGGCGGGAAGGAGGAGGGCAAGTAGGCCGGCAGAACCAGCGGGCGCTGGCCGGCTCTTCACGCAGCGAAGAGGATGTCCGCCGGGCGGGCCCTCGCGACTCCCGCGACGCCCGTCACACGGCGACCGGACCGCTCGAAGAACCGCCAGGGCCGACTGTGGTGGCGATGTGGCAGGTGGCCCCCGTCAGTGGTTCTGAGCTACCCGAACCACGAGGGGGCCCAAGCAGATTGGGCCCCCTCGCCGCGTGTTATTGGGCCTCGAGGCCCTTCGCCGCGTACGTCCGTCTGCGTACCTTGTTGCGCGAGACTTGGCGCTCGAATCCGTGCCATGAGATCTGCGTGCCATGAGATCTGCGCGCCATGAGATCTGCGCGCCGTGAGATCTGTGCCATGAGAGAGGCTGAGGTCACCGAGTGATGCTGATGCGCCGCAAGCGTGGCGACGGAGGCCAGGCGCTGCCGATCCTCCTGACGGCCATGATCTGCCTTCTTTCCCTCGGCGTCCTCATGCTGCGTCTCGGCCACGCCGGCGAGATGCGCACCAGGGCCCAGACGGCGGCCGACGCCGCCGCCCTCGGCGCCGTCGCCAACTACCGCAAGCAGATCGCCGAGGACCTCTCCCGCGGGAACATCAGCTTCCTGGTGCAGCACCGCGGCGCGTACAGCGCGGCGAAGCGGTATGCCACCGCCAACAACGCGGTCATCTCGGAGATCGAGACCAACGGCTCCAAGATCCGGGACTCGGCGCCCGGCGAGAACGACGCCGACGTGCCCTCCTACCCGGGGCCGGTCAAGGTCAAGGTGACCTCCGGTGACTGCCAGGTCGTCGCGCCGGAGACCGGTGACCCGGTCATCAAGCCCACCCCGTCGCCGCGGCAGACGCGCTGCACGGAGAAGATCCAGGGCGACGAGGGCATCGGCCGTGAGGCCACCGGTGTGGCCATCGCCAAGATCGACCTGCCGCCGTGTGAGTACCTCGAAGGCGCCGTCCGCTGGGATGAGCACGGCAACGTGACCGAATGGGCCCGTGTCGGCATCACCTGCGCCGGCGTCAAGGTCGCCACCGCCACCGGCGGCGGCGGGATGAGCGTCAACACCGCCGCCATCCAGCAGGTCTTCAGGCTCAGCCTGACCGGCAGCATGATGGACCTGACCGGCGGCATGGGCCTGATCCCGGACGGCGACACCAACATCAGCGACCCGGAGCGCAAGCGCAACCAGGAGCTCGGCAAGGAGCTCGCCGAGTCCGAGATGGGCTGGACGGGCGCCGAGTGGGAGTGCCTGGACGAGCTGTGGTTCCACGAGAGCGGCTGGAACCACCGCGCCAAGAACCCCAGCTCCGGCGCGTACGGGATCCCGCAGTCGCTGCCCGCGACGAAGATGGGCACCGAGGGCGCCGACTGGGCCACCAACCCGGCGACCCAGATCAAGTGGGGCCTGAAGTACATCAAGGGCCGCCCCGACTACGGCACCCCGTGCAAGGCCTGGTCGCTCTGGCAGTCGCGCAGCCCGCACTGGTACTGATCCGCGGGACAACCCGGTTCAGCTGACGGTCCTCTGACGCAAAGGCACACACCGCGATGAGTCGGCTCCTTCGGTATGGCAGGCTATCCCGCATGACATCGAGGCCTGGATCACTTTCATCCGGACCCCGTCACCGAGCGGGCCGATTGCTCGCCTGTGCCGCGGCCGCCATTCTGGTCGCCGGCTGCTCGAGCGGGGGCGAGAACGGAAATTCCGGCGGGGGCGGTGACGCCGGTGTCGCCACACCGAAACAGGGGGCCGCGGCGGGCGCGCTGGAGACCCAGTGGATGCAGGTGCGGAACTGGGTCCGCGTCGACTTGCTGTCACTCGACCGCACGTCGCCGAACGTGGTGACCGCGCGCTTCAAGCTCACCAACACGGGGAACGTGGCCTACTCCGTGGGCGACGACCTCGGGATCACCGGCGCCGGCGTGAACTACCGCGATCTGCGGGGGATCTCCCTCGTGGACGCCAAGGCACACAAGCGCCACTACCCCCTGATGGGCGCCGACGAGAAGTGCGTGTGCTCCATCTACGACGACGACGTCACGATCGAGCCGGGCAAGTCGCAGGAGTTCTTCGCGAGCTTCCCCGCCCCGTCCTCCCCGGCGGTCACGCTCTTCGTGTCCAACACCCCGCCCTTCCAAGCCATCCCGATCGGGGACAAGGAGGGCCCGGTCACCCCGCCCCCGGGCCAGGAGGCCAGGGACGCGTCCAAGCTCCAGCTGGGCGACCCGAGGGTCCTCCCGATCGTGGGCTTCGCGGAGGCCATCGACGGCTCCAAGGAAGAGGTCGAGGACGACAAGCAGGTGGAGGTCCGCCTCTCCGCGGACGTCCTCTTCGCGCTGAACAAGGCGGACCTCTCCCCCAAGGCCCAGACGGTGCTGAAGGACGTCGCGGCCCGCATCGACGCCTCCAAGGCGACCACGGTCAAGGTGGACGGCTACACCGACAGCAGCGGCAACGACGCGATCAACATCCCGCTCTCCAAGCGCCGCGCCGAGGCCGTGCGCAACGCCCTGTCGGAGCTCGTCACCAAGTCCGGTGTCAACTACACGGTCGCGGGGCACGGGTCGGCGGACCCGGTCGCGTCCAACGACACCGAAGAGAACCGCAAGCGCAACCGGCGGGTCACCGTCACCTTCGCCCGATGAAAGCGATGCCGAGCATGAGTATTCGTTACACGAAGACGCTCCTCGCCGGCGCCGCCGCCCTCGTTCTGGCAACAGGCTGTGGGCTGGTGCAGGGCGAGGAGAAGACCGGCGCCTCCGCCACGCCTTCGGGCGGGCAGTCCTCCGGCGCGGCTCCGAACGCGGGCCCCACACGGCCGGCCGCGGCGCCGGTGGCCGGTCGGGCGACACCGGCGGGCCAGAGCGATCTGAACGCGACCATCAACTCCTTCAAGGCCGACGGTGCGGGTTTCGGCACCCTCACCTACACCCTGAAGAACGTCGGCTCGTCGGACTACCAGGTGTCCGGCCCACTGGCCTCGGAGGCCACCCGGTACCTGAGCGTCCAGCCGAACAACGTGCAGGTCCAGGACGATCAGGCCAAGGTCATCCAATACACGCTGGCCGACACCTCGCGCAACTGTCTCTGCTTCTGGACGGACCCGAGCTCGGACTACTTCTACCTCGAGCCGGGTGACGAGGTCATGTTCTCCAACATGTATCAGATCAGCGACCAGGCGCAGACGGTCACCGTGATCATCCCCGGGTTCCAGCCCGTGAAGGGCGTGAAGGTGGAGCGTCCCTGACCGCTCGTCGTAGCGCGGCGGCATGCCCGCCGGTGAAAGGTCGTCATCCGTGGCCGGATGGCGACCTTTCGCACGGTGACGAGAGGAAACGTAGTACAGTCTGTGTCGCCAAAGTCGCGCATGTGGCTCACGGGTGGCCATACGGGGACAACACATGCGTACCGGTAACGATGCCGCAACAGACCTCCCACCTGGGACGCCGCGATGAGCGGCGGTTCGGCAGAATTCCTCTCGGTCTCTTACGGGGACCGTCCAAGAAGATCGAAGGGTGCACGCAATGTTCTACTGGATCCTCCTCATCGTCTGCCTCGCGCTCGGCGCTTTCCTCGTCTCGCGGATCGTGAAGGCCCGCAAGGAGGGCTGAGACTAGCTCTCTCGACCCCTCCCGCCCGTCACCTTGCCCCTCGTGGCAGGCGGCTCATGACGAGATCGGGGAGCTGGCGAACCTGACGGCCTGACCCGAGTCACGGCCGAAGGAACGTCCCTCGCCAGCCTTTCCGCCTAAGACCTCCCGCCTCACCGTCCGGCTGCGATGGGCGCTGGGGGCCGAACGGCGCCGCGTCCACCGACGCGGCGCTTTGTTATGCGTGGCCTGAACAAGCAGCGCCGGAAAACAAGCAGTGCCGGAAACAGGCAGCGCTAAAACAAGCAGCGCTAAAACAAGCAGCGCCGGGAACGAGGCAATGCCGGAAAACGAGAAGTAGCGCCGGAAACGAGAAAGGGACCTCGGGAGCGGCTGGGCCGCGTCCGGAGGTCCCTTTCTGGCTCGGCGGCTTAGAGCGCCGGGCGGATGGCGTAGACGAACTCGCCGGTGTAGTAGGAGTTACCGGCGTAGCGCTCGACCTTGACCACGTCGCCGGTGCTCGGGGCGTGGATCATGTTGCCCGGCGAGTGCGCCAGCGCCACGTGGTGAATGCCCGCCTGCGTGCCGTCGTCGGAGAAGAACATCAGGTCGCCCGGCTGCAGCTGGCTCATGTCGGTGATCTGCTGCCCGGGGAAGCTGGACTGCGGCACCGTCGTGCCGCCGATACTCTTGCCGGTGGCCTGATACCACGCGTACTCGGTCAGGCCCGAGCAGTCGAAGCCGTTGGTGTTCGCCCCCTGCTCGATGCCGTAGCTCGGGCCGGCGGGACCGCCACCTCCCCAGGAGTACGGCGTGCCGAGCCAGCGCATGGCGGCCGCCACCGCGGCGGCACCCTTGCCGCTGCCGACGAAGGAACCGCCGGTGATCTCGGCATCCTCGGCGCCCGGGTTCGTCTTGTTGCACTCGAGGACCTTGCAGATGGCCCCCTCCATGCGACGCGGAACGTCCTGCACGTCGGGCAGGGTGGCGACCGAGACGATGGCAAGGCAGACCACGATGTACAGACCGACGAACTCGATGGAGTTCTGCCCGGTGTCTCCGCGCCGCGCGAGACGGCTGCGAAGCCGGGTCCTGAATGTCAGAAGGCGTTCCACGATGGTGCAGTTTTCCATGGTGCGACGACCGAAAGTAGGGCCCTGGGACCCAATCTGGACGCCCCACTCCGGTTCACGGCGGGACAAACGCCTCAGCGCACCGCGCCCTTCACGTGCACGCACCGGGCGGTTCAGCCACGGTCGGCGGCCATCGGAGCGACGATCGTCACCAGGTGCCGCTGCGCGTCCACCAGCGGCAGGGTCCGCGGGATCAGCAGATGGTTCGTCGCTCCCCCGGCGGTGACCAGGTTGCTGTACATGGTCTTGCTGTACATGGTCCAGGAGAAGTCGCCACGCCGCCGATTCTGGCACCGCACGAGGGCGGGCACATGAGCCCGCGGACCCAGCCCGGCCCGGCGGTACTGTTGCTCCTCGATCATTGGGTTCGGCAGGCGGGCGATGGGACGGGAGGCCGGCGGTGGCACGCTTTCACGACGGGCGGGGCACGTTGCTCGTCGACGGCCGGCCCGTGGCGCCGGTGGAGATCGCCGCGTCCATGCAGGCGCGCACGCGGGGCCTGCTCGGACGGGACGGCATCGAGGGCGCGATCCTGCTGTCGCCGTCCCAGGGCGTGCACACCCTGCGCATGCGCTTCGCGATCGACGTCGCCTTCCTCACCGGCGACCTGCGGGTGCTGAAGGTCGTACAGATGCCGCCGAACCGCATCGGGATGGTGCGGCTGCGCGCCCGCCACGTCCTCGAGACCGAATGCGGCCGGATGTCCGGGTGGGGCATCACCCCCGGGCGCACCCTGCGGATCGAGGAAACGCAGGGCTGATCGGTACGCCCCGTCCGCGCGTGTCCCGGTGAGCGGGAGCCGTTGGCGTGATTGGGTCTGCGGGCCCAATCGGTGGGGCGTGCGCGTCAGTACCGTGGAGCTTCCTTCGGTACACGCATGTCCCACGCCCGACGAAACGAGCCCATGACTTCGCTGCGAAGCCCCCAGCGCGCCGAGAGTCCGTCTCCCGGCGTGCGGAGCGCTCCTCCGG
>WHSL01000078.1 GCA_009380095.1 Streptosporangiales bacterium
ACGCCGTCGGCCTCGAGGGCGAGTTGCACGGGCGGCTGTCGGAACGACGGGTGAACAAGGTGAACCTGCGTCGCGAGTTCTTCTATGCCGCGGCCGCCGAGGTGCGGGAGATCCTCGAGGGCATCACCGGCCAGCACCCGCTCGAGTATCGGGACCTGCCGGAGGCGCTCGAGTGGCGCGCCAGCCGAAGCGAGGCCGACACGCCCTCCCGGGCATAGTGCGGCGCCGGTGAGGAGCCCCGCTCGCAACCTCGCCGGCGCCGCATTTTCCCCCAGGAAGGCGACCTGGACGTGGAGTATCACCTGATTCGGGTACGGCGCCCGGCCGCCACCCCCAGGGACGGCCGGGGGCCGGGCCTCAGGTGTTCGGCGGTGCCGCGCTGATGTCGGAAAGCGCGGAACGCTCGTCCTTCTCCACGGCCATGTCGCCGATGGACACGATGCCCACGATCCTGCCGTTGTCGACGACAGGCAGACGTCGTACGGCACGGTCGCGCATGAGCCGGACGGCGTGGTCACTGTCGTCGTCCGGGCTCAGGGCGACCACGTCGGTGCTGCAGACCTCACCAACAGTGACCGAGGCGGGGTCACGGCCCTCGGCCACAGCGCGGATCACGATGTCGCGATCCGTCAGCACCCCCGTGAGCCGCCCCGACTCGGCGACGAGCACGTCTCCCATGTGCCCGTCACGCATGAGGGCGGCGGCCTTGGTGAGCGACGCCTCGCGGGACACGGTCGTCGGGTCACCCGTCATGACGTCCTTGACCTGCGCTGGCATGTCACCCTCACTCCCCCTTGTAGTCCGATGCGCCCCCCGCTACCCGGGCGGCTTTGAGGTATTCGCGGCGTTCGCCGGAAAAATTCCATCCGGCCAAGTCATCCGCCGTCGCCGGCGCTCCCTGCGGCGACCAGGGACCGCACGTCCGCGGGCAGGCTGTCCCGTACGCGCTCCATGACGTTCCCCTGCGTCGCCTCGTCCGCGACCTCGAGCACCACACGTGCCTGGTACGCGGCCTGCGGCCGGTCAACGCCCCCACGTTCGGCGACGCGGCCGATGAACGTCTCGGCGTCGAACCGTTCGCCGCTGCCCTGTCCGCCGAACACCACGGTCCGGCGCAGATGCTCACCGATCTCGTGCGGCAGCTGCGCGGCGAGGTTCTCCGCCAGCCCCTCCGGGATGCGTTCGGCGAGCGTCTCCAGCGTCGCCCGGCAGGCCCGTTCGGCCTCGCCGGGACCCGGCAGCCGGGCGCGCGCCTGCACCTGCCCGAGCAGTTCCTCGTGTCGCATGGCTCCCTCACCTCCTCTTCGACCCGCTGCCCGACTCCGGCCGGCGCTAACGCCGGCGCGTTTCCGGCGCGGAACCGGGGTAGGGCGGGCGCGAGCGAAGGTAGAGGAGGTGGCCGCCATGACGCAGCCGCAGCCCCCGGTGCCGAGGGGGCATCCGGAGCCGATCGGCGAGCACGGCCGGTCGCACGGGCGGGTGTCGTCCTGGATCCTGGTGTTCGCGGTGATCGCGGCGTTCGTGGCCGGCGGGCTCGCGATGATCCTGCACGTCTGGTGGCTGTTCTGGGTCTGTCTGGCGGTCGTGGTGCTGTCCGTGCCGGCCGGCGGGTTCGTCGGCATCATGAATGACACGGTCGCCTGGGGTCACGCGCTGCCACCGAAGTACCAGCCGCCGCGGCACACGGCGGTGGAGAAGGCGCGCGAGGAACGGCGCAGGGACACCGGCAAGGCCGACGCCGAGAACAGCGGCGACACCCCGGACGGGGACACCGATCAGGAACGCGATCCCTGATCGGTGTCCTCCCCCGGGGTGGGGCGGCGCTCCGCGCCACCGGCTCCGTACGGGCGCCCCCGCAGCGCGCGCCCCGCCCGTTCGGAGCCGGGACGGCGCTCGGCGTCCCGGCTCGGCACGACGTTCGTCATCAGCCAGAGCACCCACAGCCACAGCGCCGCCAGCGCGGACATGATCAACAGTGCCATCGCGGCCGTCGCGTTCATGGCTTCCCTCCGTTGGCCGCGGACGTTCTCCGCCGGCGATGAGCGCCCGCCGCACAGGCAGGCGCTCAGCCGAACGAACGGCGCTCAGCTGCCCGAGCGGCGCTTCCGGTCGGACTTGCGGTTCTCCCGCTGGATCGCCGACACCAGCTCCTTCTTGGTCATCTTGGAGCGGTTCGGGATGTCCAGCTTGCGCGCCTGGTCGTACAGATGGGACTTGGACGCCTCGGCGTCGACCCCGCCGGCGGTCTTGCTCCCGGAGTCACGCGAGCGGGGCGTGTCGCGCTTCGCCTGCGAGTCCGAGGGACCCTTGCGGCGCTTGGCGACCCATTTGTCGCCCACCTTCTCGTACGAGTGCTTCAGCGCGGCGAAGGCGGTGCGGTGCGCGCGTTCGCCCTCCCCGTATGAGTCCACGGCCGAATCATGTGCCTTGATCCACGTCTTCTGGGCCCCCGAGGACGAGCGCCGCAGCGTGGACGGGAGTTCTTCGCGTCCCGGCATGAAACTCACCTCCCTCGGCCTCTCCCGCTCGCCTGCCCAGGCCGCGCCCCGCCAAACGGAGGGGCGTTACGCCGGGTGAAGGAGGGGTAGGGCCGCCGGTCATGCGAGAAGGGGGACGCATGCGGACGGAATCCTGGGTGGACGGCCTCGGGGATGTCGCCGTGCTCGTGACGGGGGACGCGATTCTCGACGTGTGGCTCCGCGGGCCGGCGCGGCGGCTCGGCCGCGAGGCGCCGGTCCCGGTGGTCGACGTCGCCGAGACGGAGCTGGTGCCCGGCGGCGCCGGCAACACGGCGGCCAACCTCGCCGCGCTCGGCGTACGGGTCCGGCTGCTCGGCATCGCCGGCGACGACCGGGCGGGCGCGGACCTGCGCCGGGCGCTGCGCCGGCACGGCGTGGACGACGGCGGGCTGGTGACCGCACCCGGGTGGAGCACGCCGGTCAAGCACCGGATCGTCGGCGGCGGGCAGGTGCTGGCCCGGTACGACACCGGAGGCGGCACGCCCCCGCCCGCCTCGGCCCGCCGTGAGCTCGCCGCGGCGATCGCCGCGGCCGCCGGCGACGTGGACGTCGTGGTGGCGGCCGACTACGCCACCGGCGTGCTGGACGACCGCGCACGGGAGGCCGCCGCGCACGGCCGCCCGCTGCTGGTGGACGCGCACCGGCTCGCGGACTGGCTGCCGTACCGCCCGGACGTCGTGCTCCCCGACCTCGGGGAGGCCGCGGAGCTGCTCGGTACGGACCCGTCCGCGGCCGACCCGTGGGACCTGCTGACCGCCCGGGCCCCGGAGCTGCTGCGCCGGGCCGGCGCCGGTACGGCCATCGTCACACTCGGCCGCCGGGGCGCGCTCGTCCTCAACGGCTCCACGCAGCCCACGCGGGTGGAGCGCGCGGGCCGCGGCGACCTGCCGGGCATCGGCGCGGGGGACGCCTTCACCGCCGCGTTCGCCGCGATGACCGGCACGGGCCGCACGCCCGCCGAGGCCGCGGCCGTGGCGGACACCGCCGCCCGGGTGGCCGCGGCGCGCCCCGGTACGGCGGTCTGCGGACGGGCCGAGCTGCGCCGGGCGCTGCGCCCCGGAGGCGGGCCGGCCGCCACCGCCGAGGAGCTCGCCGCGGCACTGGCCGAGGCGCGCCGCGCCGGACGCCGGGTGGTCTTCACGAACGGCTGCTTCGACGTGCTGCACAGCGGGCACGTGGCGTTCCTCCGCGAGGCCCGCGCGCTCGGCGACGTGCTGGTGGTCGCGGTCAACGACGACGACAGCGTGGCCCGGCTGAAGGGGCCGGGGCGGCCGGTGAACCCGGTCGAGGACCGGGTCGCGGTGCTCGCCGCGCTGGACTCCGTCGACCACGTCACGGTCTTCGGCGAGGACACGCCCGTACGGCTCATCGAGGAGCTCCGCCCGGGCCTGTACGTCAAGGGCGGCGACTACGACCCGCGGATGCTGCCGGAGACGCCGGTCGTCCAGCGGACCGGCGGCGAGGTACGGATCCTCGGCTACCTGCCGGACCGCTCCACCACCGAGATCATCGACCGCATCCGCTCCGGGAGCGGGACGTGACCACCGGCGCCGACGTCGACGTGCTGATCCCCACCTACGACCGGGCGGCGGCCCTGGCTACCACGCTGGGATCGGTCGCGGCGCAGGACGTGCCGGGGCTGCGCGTGGTGATCAGCGACCAGTCGCCCGTCCCGTCCTGGAAGGAGCCGCTCGCCGCCGCGGCGCTGCGGATCGTGGAGCACCGCGGCGGTACCGTACGGACCGCACACCGTCCGGACCGCCGCGGCCCCGCCGAGCAGCGCGCCTATCTGCTGTCCCGGGCGGAGCGCCGGTACGTGCTGTTCCTCGACGACGACGTGTGGCTGGAGCCGTGCGCCGTGCGGCTGCTGCGCTCCGCCATCGCCTGGCTGGGCTGCGGCTTCGTGGGATACGCCGTGCAGGGGCTGTCGTATCTCGGCGACGAGCGCCCCGATGAGCAGCTGCCGTACGAGGAGTGGCGCGAGCCGGTACGGCCCGAGCGGGTCCGCCGCGGCGGCGACCGCTGGCGGCGGCACCACCTGCACAATGCCGCCAACCTGGTGCATCTGGCGCGGCGGCACCCGGCGCCGCCGAGCGGCTGGCGGCCGTACAAGGTCGCGTGGATCGGGGGCTGCGTGCTCTTCGACCGCGCGGCGCTGCTCGCGGCCGGCGGGTTCGACTTCTGGCCGGACGTGCCCCCGGAGCACGCCGGCGAGGACCAGGTGGCGCAGCTGCGGGTGCTGGAGCGGTGCGGCGGCGCGGGGCTGCTGCCCAGCCGCGCGGTGCATCTGGAGCTGCCCACGACCGTCCCCCGGCGTGGCACCGAGTGTTACGACATCGTTTTCGGCCCAGACGTTAGCGACTGACCTCAGGGGGCAACAGAGTGCCTTCGCGTTGCCGTTGGAATCGCTTCGGACGGGAGGAGAGATGGATCACTGGCAAGAGACACGCGCCGGGACACATGAGGACCACCCTGGACAGACCCTCGTCACGACCGACCATGAGGTGATCCACCGCTGGGCCGAGGAGCGGGGGGCCGTACCGGCGCGGGGGCCGGGCACCGGTCCGGACGACACCCAGGGGACGCTTCGGTTCGACTTCACCGACGGTGGAGACGGCCTGGAGCCCGTCTCCTGGGAGGACTGGCTGGACACGTTCGACCGGCGCGGGCTGCGCTTCATTTACCAGGAGCACCTGAGGAGCGGGCGTACCAGCAACTTCTTCCGGCTGGAAAGGCCCGACGGAGGATAGCGGAGGGGGTGGCGGCGGTTCAGCGGAGAACGGCCGCCACGTCGTCCCCGGTCCCGTCGTCAGGCCCCACGAAGATCAGCTCGGCCCCGGTCGCGCAGGCCCCGCGCACCAGCGCGTCATCCGCGCGCTCCCGTTCCGGCTCGCTGACCCCCTCCAGGCGCAGCTCCCCCACGTCGGCCGCAACCTGTTGCGGCTCCGGGCCGATCCACAGCCGGCCGTTCGCCTCGGGCCGGTCCACCAGCAGCAGCTCGGCGACCCGCCCCTCCCGCAGCCTGCGGGCCGTCGGGGCGATGCCCTCGGTCGTGCCGTCCGCGCCACGGCGCCGCTGGAACCGGTCCACCGCGTCCTCCGTACGGCCCCGTGACCACGCGGTGAGCGCGGAGTCCAGCCGTTCCTCCCAGGACTCCGAGGAGGCGCCCGGCGAGCGCGCCGCGTGCTCGGCGACCACGACCTTGTCCCGGACCTCCGGTCCCAGCCGTTCCAGCAGCATGCTCCGGGTCTGCGGGTCGCCGCCGACGACCACCACCTCGGCCCCGAGCCGCCGGGCCCGCCGCTCCACCTCGGCCGCGGTCTGGCCGGCGTTGCGCTCCCACACGCCCTCCGCGATCCGGTCGTACCGGGGCGCGGACAGGCCGCCCCGCCCGGTCTTCTGCACCGGCCGGTCATCCTCGCCGGTCTCCGCCACGTCCTGCTCGCCGGCGGCGGTCACCCCCATGACACGGGCGCCGCGGTGGTCCGCCAGCACGACCAGGTGCGGCACGTGCCCGGCGCGCTGGGCCAGCAGCGGCGTCACGTGCGGCAGCGGCCCGGCGCGGGCGATCGGCCGGCGCGGTGCCGCCGGCAGCGGCTCGGTATAGGCGATCCCGTCGCCGTGCGCGAAGACGGCCCGGCCGGGGGCCGCCGCGTCGGCGGAGGTGACGAGCTCCTCGACGTCGTCGAGCACGTCCGCCTTCACGCCCTCGGCGGCCAGCTCCTCCCGGGCGGCGCGCCAGCGCAGCCGTACCTCGTCGGCGGCCTTCTCGCTGTCCCGGCCCGTGTCGAGGTAGACCGATACGTACGGGCCGGGGTGCTCGTACAGCGGCCGCAGGAAGTCCAGTCGCATGACGGCCCCCGGTGCTCGATGGACGTTGATTCCGCCCGCCTACCCGCCGGTGTCAGGTCTAACGCGGGGTGACCGGGGAGTCCAGCAGGTCGTACGCGGCCGCGGTGACCTCGGCGACCGGCACGTCGGTGACGAACGATCCGTCGTGCGGGCAGCGGCGCTTGCCGCGGGCCGCGTCGGCGCCGCAGTCCGGGCAGTGGGTCGTCCAGCTCACCAGGGGGCGGTCGGTGGCGCGGCCGAGCGGGCCGGCGGTCATCAGGTTCCCGCACCAGTACACCGCGGCCGTCGGGCAGCCCACGGCCTCCGCGAGGTGGCGCGGGCCGGTGTCGTTGCCGACGTACAGCCGGGCGCGTCCGAGCAGGGCGGTGAGCCCGCCCAGCCCGAGGCGGCCGGCCAGCGGTACGGCCGGCCGGCGCATCGCCGCGGTCACCCGCTCCACCACAGGCCGCTCGGCCTCGGTGCCGGTCACGACGACCGACAAGCCCCGCTCGGCCAGCGCGTCCCCGACCTGGGCGAACCGCTCGGCGGGCCACCGGCGCCGCGCGTCCGCCGCCCCCGGGTGCAGGACCACCATGTCGCGCGGCACGCCTCCGTCCAGGACCGCGGTGAGCTCGCGTTCGTCGGCGTTGGTCAGGGTGACGCGCGGCCGGAGATCCTGCGCCCGGGCGCCGGCCAGCGCCACGATCTCCAGGGCACGGAGCACGTCGTGCTGGAGCGGCTCGTACCGAATCCACCGGTCGAGCGCCGGTGCCCCGGTCGTGCGCGGGCCCACCGAGACCCCGGCGCCGAGCTCCCGCAGCAGCGGGCCGGAGTTCCGGCCGCCGCCGTGCAGCTGTACGGCGAGGCCGGGCCGCAGGTCGCGGACTCGCGCGGTGAACCGCTCACGGGCCGCCCGCTCCGCCGGCCCCGGCTCCGCGTCCGGCGGCAGCGTCACGCCCGGCACCGGGGGCAGCACGGCCACCTCGTCCACCGGCCCGGGGCGCCCGTCCAGGAAGGCGGCGTGCCACTCCTCGGCGACCAGCACCAGCCGGGCCCGCGGGTACGCGGCGCGCAGCGCCGCCAGCGCGGGCAGCGTCATCAGAAAGTCCCCTACCCGGCCGGCCCGCAACACCACGATCGTCCGCACCCCCGGCACCAGCTCAGCCATCCCGTCCTTCTCCCCCGGGCGACCGCGGCCACACGGGGCGGCAGGGGCGGGGCGCGCGCATGTTCGCGTTCCGGAGAGGTAGCGGCGTTTCCGGGTAGAGGGGGTAGCAGTGCAGGTCACAGGCTGATCGGAACGGGGGGCCGATGGCAGGCGGGACGCGGCGCGGCGCAGTCCGGGATGGGTTCCTCTCTCGAGTGGCCGCGGGGGCCGGATGCGCCGCGCTGCTCCTCTGCGCCGCCTGCACCGGGCCGAGCCTGACGCGGGACGCGTACCGCGCCCAGGCCGCACAGACCGCGACCATGGTGCTGTCCGCCGTACGGACCGGCGAGCTCGCGGCCGCGGAGTCGGCGGCCGGGCGCATCCCCGGCTCGAGCCTGGAGGTCGTGCTCGGCGACGCCGAGACCGACGCCTCCTCGACCCAGGAGACCTTCGCGTCCCGACAGCCCCCCGAGGGGACCGACGGCATGCGCGAGGAGCTCACCACCCTGCTCGACGACGCCACCGCGACCCTGGAGGACGCCCGCATCGCCGCCCGCCGCGGCGACCGCGCGGCCCTCGCCGCGGCCCGCGCGGATCTGCACCGTCTCGGCACCCGCCTCGAGGACTTCGAGGAGCGGGCCGGATGAAAAAACTGTTCGGTATCACGCTGGGGATCCTGACCGCCATCGGCGGCTTCGTGGACATCGGAGACCTCGTCGCGGCCGCCCTCACCGGCGCACGGTTCGGGCTCTCCCTGGCCTGGGTGATGGTGGTCGGCGTGGTGGGCATCTGCCTGTTCGCCGAGATGGCGGTCCGGGTCACCACGATCACCGGCCGCCCCGTCTTCGACCTCGTACGGGAGCGGCTCGGCGCGCGCGCCGGCCTGGCGAACCTGACGGCCTCGTACCTCGTCACGCTGCTCACGCTGGCCGCCGAGCTCGGCGGTGTGGCGCTGGCGCTGGAGCTGGCGACGAGCGTCAACCACCTGCTCTGGGTGCCGATCGTGGGCCTGCTGGTGTGGGTGGTCATCTGGCGGGTGAAGTTCGAGCGGATGGAGAAGGCGTACGGGCTGCTCGGCCTCGCGCTGATCGTGTTCGCGGTGGCGGTGTGGCAGCTGGGGCCGGACTGGGGCGCCCTGCTCGCCCAGGCCGCGAACCCCGTCCCGCCGCCGGACGAGTCCTGGCCGGTCTGGTTCTACTACGCGATCGCGCTGTTCGGCTCCGCGATGACGCCGTACGAGGTGTTCTTCCTCACCTCGGGCGGCGTGGAGGAGGGCTGGCGCCCCAGCGACCTGCGGATCAGCCGGCTGAACGTGTTCATCGGCTTCCCGCTCGGCGGGCTGCTCGCGCTCTCCATCATGGTCGCCGCGGCGCTGGTGCTCGGCCCGGCCGGGGTGCAGGTCGACCACCTCGGCCAGGTGGTGCTGCCGGTGGCGGTGGCGCTCGGCAAACTCGGCGTGGCCGTGGCGCTGATCGGGTTCTTCGCGGCGACGTTCGGCGCGGCCCTGGAGACGGCGCTGTCCGGCGGCTACGCGATCGGGCAGTACTTCGGCTGGCGGTGGGGCAAGCGGGTGGCGCCGGTGCACGCGGCGCGGTTCCACCTGGTGATCCTGGCGACGGTGCTGGCCGGGACCGCGATCATCCTCACCACGCTCGACCCGGTCAAGGTCACCGAGTACTCCATCGTGCTGTCGGCGGCGGCGCTGCCGCTGACCTATCTGCCCATTCTGGTGGTCGCCAACGACGCGGAGTACCTGGGCCGCCGGGTGAACTCACCGCTGACGAACGTGCTCGCCTCGGTGTACCTGGTGCTGCTCCTGGTGGTCTCGGCGGTCACGATTCCGTTGATGATCGTGACGAGGGCTGGACAATGAGCGACGAACGACTTCCCGGGTCCGTACGGGTCGGCCTGCGGCTGCTCGACCGGCAGATCCTCGACCGGGACGGCACGGACGTGGGCAAGGTCGACGACCTGGAGCTCGACTGCCCGGACGACGGCGGGCCACCGGTGGTGGACGCGCTGCTGTGCGGCGCCGCCGCGCTCGGCCCGCGGCTGGCCGGCGGGCTCGGCCGCTGGTGGCGGCGGATCCTGCAGCGGGTGGAGCCCGGCGAGCCGGAGCCCGCACGGATCCTGATGAGCGACGTCGCGGAGCTCGGCACCGCCGTCCGGCTCGACAAGCCCGGGCCGGAGGTCGCCGGCGCGGTGGAGAAGTGGCTGCGCGACCACATCATCGCGAAGATCCCGGGAGGCCGGTCGTGAGGTTGCGTGCGGGAGAGCTGATCGGCCGCGAGGTCACCGACGCGGCGGGTCACGCGCTGGGGCGGGTCGAGGACCTGCGCGCCGAGCGTGACGAGGCGGGGCGCTACCGGGTGTGCGAGCTGATCGTGGGCCGGCGCGCCCTCGCCGGCCGGCTCGGCTACGGCGAGACGCTGCGGATCGGCCCGCCGTTCTCCTGGGTGCTGCACGCGCTGCGCCGGCACGAGCACCCCATCCCCTGGGAGCAGGTCGCCGCCCTCGACGACGACGGCCGCGTCCGCCTCCACCCCGAGGCTCCGCGGAGCCCTGAGGACCGAAGTCCCTAGGGCGCGAGCACTCAGGACGTGCGCCCCTGGGACCCGTGGCCCTGGTTGGAGGCCTCGGCGACCAGGCGCCGGGCGACGTCGGCGAGCTTGACCTGGGTCTGCTGCGACACCTCGCGCAGCATCGCGAACGCCTCCTCGGCGTCGCACCCCTTGGCCTGCATGATGATGCCCTTGGCCTGGTCGATCTCGGCCCGCGAGGCGAGGGCCCGGCGCATCTGGCCGGCCTCCCGGGCCAGGTTGTCCAGCTGGTCGTCGTTGCCGACCGCGACCGCGAGCTGCTCCGCCAGCAGGGCCGTCACCGGCCCGGTCTCCTCGGCCTCGAAGGCGTACGGGCGCACGCCGTACACGCCGAGGGTGGCGAACACCGTGCTCGTCAGGTGCGGGGTCACCATCAGCGAACGGACCCCGTAACGCAGCGCGGCACGGCGGAAGCGCGGCCAGCGCTCCTCCGTCATGAGATCGGTCACGATCACCGGCTCCCCGCCGTCCAGCGCGTCGGCCGTGGGGCCCTCGTCGAGCCGTCCCTGCAGCTCGCTGAGCGCGGCGATGTCCCGGTGCGAGGCGGCCGCCTGGAAGACGCCGTCGCCGTTGAGCACCGCCACCTCGGCCGCGGCGCAACCGGGGATGTTCTGTGCCGCGAGCACGGTGGCACGGTTCAGGAACGCCTCCAGGGACGCGTCCTCGAGCTTGCCGAGGTCCGCGATCTGGCGTGCCATCTGCTCGGTCAGCATGGTGGGGCTCCGATCGCCCGGGTGCGGATTCCCGGTATTGAGGCCTTGCCCCGGGATGGGGGAAAGGTAACGTCAAGGAGACATCGGTCCAGCAGGGGGGCCGGCTCCACGAACGGGTTCAGGAACCGACGACGGATGGAGTGGTCCACAGCCGTGCCAGGAACACACGATTCCGGATCTCAGGAATCAGAACTGGCGGCGCTGCGCGAGCGCATCGACGACCTGCGCACCGCGCGTCGCTGCTTCCCCGACAACGCGCTGGGGACGCTCGACGCCGCGCTGCGCGAGCTCGACCTGGCGCACGACTGGCTGCGCGAGCTGTACGAGAGCGAGCCCTCCACGGAGCGCGGCGCCAAGGCCGCCCAGCGTGAGCGGCTGGTGCTGCGCGCCGCGCTGGCGCAGATCCCGGTCGCGGTGTTCCTGCTGGACCAGGCGGGGGCCGTACGGCGCACCAGCCTGTACGGGGCCGAGCTGTTCGGCGGCTCCCCCGGCTACCTCACCGGTAAGCCGTTCTCTCTGCTCATCGACCTGAGCCACCGCGCGGCCTTCCGTTCCCGGCTGTCCGCCGCGCTGCGCACCGGCACCCCCGAGACGTTCTCCGTACGGATCGCCCAGCGCGGCCGGCGCAGGGACGCGGAGCTCGCGCTGGCCCGCGTGCACGTGGCGGCGGAGGAGGATCCGCTCGTCGCCGCCGTGGTGCTGCCGCTGGGCAGTACCGTCCCGCACTCCTCGCCGTCCGTGGACGACGTCGTGGAGGACGAGATCGTCGCCGCGGCGGCCCGCCGCGTCGACCTGATGAGCCGCACCACCCGGCTGCTGCTGGACCCGGAGGTCCACCAGGCGCCCGCCACGCTGAACCGGATCGCCCGGCTCATCGCGGCGGAGGCCGCGGACTGGGTGACCATCGACCTCGGCGGGGCGGACGGGGTGCGCCGCGCGGCGGTGGCGGCCCGTGGCGACCAGCGCGCGGACGAGACCCGCCCGCCCGAAACCCCTCCCGTCGCCGGCACGCTCCCGTACGAGGCCCTCACCACCGGCCGGTCCCGGCTGTGCACGTTCATCGAGGACGAGGGGATGCTCGGCGAGGACGAGAGCGGCCGGCCCGTGCTGGCCTCGCTGGACGCCGGCTCGATGCTCTGCGTGCCGCTGCGCGGCGAGGCCGGCTCCGGCGTGCTGACCCTCATCCGGCGCACCGGGCGGGCCGGGTTCAGCCTCGCCGACCAGGGGCTGTTCGAGGAGATCGCGGACCACATCGCGCTCGGCCTCGACCTGGACCGGGAGGTGCGGCACAGCACCCGGGTGCAGCAGACGCTCGAGGTGAGCCTGATGCCCGCGCGGCTGCCGGCGCCGCCGTACGCCGAGGTCGCCTCGTTCTACCGGCCGGGGACGGACGGCGTGGAGGTCGGCGGGGACTTCCTCGACGTGTTCCCGAGCCGGCACGGCTGGTCGGCGATGCTCGGAGACGTGTGCGGCAAGGGCACCGAGGCCGCCGCGCTGACCGCCACGGTGCGGCACGGCGCCCGCGCGCTGTCGATCACCACCGACTCCCCCGGCGAGACGCTCGCGGGGCTGAACCAGGCCATGCTCGCCGCGCCCGACATCACCCGCTTCGCCACCGTGGTCGTGGCGGACCTGCGGCCCCGCGGCGACCGGCTGCGCGCCCTGCTGACCGGCGCCGGGCATCCCCCGGCCATGGTGCTGCGGGCCGACGGGCGGCTGCACCACGCGGTGGGCGGCGGGCTGCCGCTGGGCCTGTTCGATGACGCGCGCGTACGGGTCGAGGAGCTGCTGCTGCGCCCCGGCGACACGCTGCTGTTCTACTCCGACGGGCTCACCGACGTGCTGGGCGCGGACCGCGAGCCGTACGGCGTGGACCGGCTGGAGGACGTGGTGGCCCGCTGCGCCGGGCAGGACCTCGGCAAGCTCGTGCAGGCCATCGAGGACGACGTGGTCTCGTTCCTGGTCCCCCCGGCCCGCGACGACATCGCGCTGCTGGCCGTACGCGCCTATCCCGACGCCGCATAGCGCGGCGCCGGGACAAGGTGGTGACGGGAACACCCGGAGGTGCGGCCGGTCCGGGTGCTCCCGGGCCGTTGGCGGCTACTCGCCCGACAGCTCGTGGCGCAGCCGCTCGAGCGTCTGCCGGAGCAACCGCGACACCTGCATCTGGGAGATGCCGAACTCGCCGGCGATCTCGGCCTGGGTCTTGTTGCCGAAGAAGCGCAGCAACAGGATCCGCCGCTCCCGATCGGGCAGCCCGTCCAGCGCGGGGCGCAGGGCGGTCTTGTCCACCACGGAGGACAGGTCCGCGTCCCAGTCGGGCAGGGTCTCGCCCAGCGGCATCGGCTCCTCGCCGTCGCCCACCGGCGCGTCCAGTGAGATCGCGCTGTAGGAGGCGGAGGCGTCCATGGTGAGGACGACCTCCTCGGCGTCGATCTGCATCGCCTCGGCGAGCTCGTCGACGGTCGGCGACCGGCCCAGCTCCTGGGTCAGGCGGCCCACGGCGGCACGCAGCTCGGCCCGCCGCTCCTGATAGCGGCGTGGGACCCGCACCGCCCAGGTGCGGTCCCGGAAGTGGCGCTTCACCTCGCCGGTCATCATCGGCATCGCGTACGCCATGAAGCTCTGCCCGAGCCCCGGCTGATACCGGTTGGTGGCGTTGACCAGGCCGACCAGGGCGGCCTGTTCCAGATCCTCGTGCGGCTCGCCGCGGTTGCGGTACCGGCGGGCGACCCCGCGCGCGACGGGCAGATGCATTCTGATCAGCCTGTCGCGCAGCCTGTCGCGGCGCTGGGCGTCGTCGGTCTCGGCGAGCTCCGCGAGCAGTTCCTCGGCCGACGCACGTTCGCGGGAAGTGGCGACGGCGCGCTCGGCGACATCGACAACGGTTGATTCGACGGTTTCTTCGGTGACGGTCGTCATCTGAGCTCGTCCCCTCACGGCGCCCCGAGAAGGGGGCGCGTGGTCGCCGTCGCCTGGGGCGACGGACCGGGTCACGAGTCGAGGCCCGCTGCTGGACCTCCCGTCCGTGGTCCCCCCATGCCCGGTTTCACGGCACTCATGCATGCGGATTCCGGGGAACCGGTCCTCCGGACACGGGACGTTTGAGTACCCCTTCGTTCGGTAGCGCTTCTAGGCATGGGGGAAACGGGGGGCCGCGTCGCCGACGGGGGGACCGTTCTCGTCGCCAGGCCGGACAACGCGGGCGACGTACTGCTGGCGGGGCCGGCCGTACGGGCCGTGGCCGCGCACGCCGACGACGTCGTGCTGCTGGCCGGGCCGTACGGCCGGGCCGCCGCCGAGCTGCTGCCCGGCGTCACGTCCGTGCTGGAGTGGCGGACGCCGTGGATCGACCCCGCTCCCCCGCCGGTCACGCCGGCGCGGGTGGCCGCGCTGACGGACGCGGTGCGCGCCGCCGCGCCGGATGCCGCGCTCGTGCTCACCTCGTTCCACCAGTCGCCGCTGCCGATGGCGCTGCTGCTCCGGCTCGCGGGGGTGCCCTGGATCGGCGCGATCAGCGAGGACTACCCCGGCAGCCTGCTCGACCTGCGCGCCCCCGACCCCGGGGACGTGCCCGAGCCGGAACGCATGCTCGGGCTCGCCGAGGCCGCCGGCTTCCGGCCTGCCCCGGGCGACGAGCCGCGGCTGCGCATCCGCGGGCCGCTCCCCGCTCTGCCGGAGGACACCGGGCCACCCGGCTATGTGGTGATCCACCCCGGATCGGCGGCGCCCGCCCGCGCCTGGCCGCCCGGACGGGCCGCCGCCGCAGTGACGGCGCTGGCACGCGCCGGGCACCGGGTGGTGGTGACCGGCGGCCCGGACGAAACCGCGCTGACCGCGCGGGTGGCGGGCCGGCACGGCGTGGACCTAGGCGGCCGTACGGACCTCCGATCGCTCGCCGCGGTGCTCGCGGGGGCCACCGCGGTGGTGGCGGGCAACACCGGCCCGGCCCACCTGGCGGCGGCGGTCGGCACGCCCGTCGTGTCGCTGTTCGCGCCGGTGGTGCCGGCCGCGCGCTGGGCGCCGTACGGCGTGCCGATCGCGCTGCTCGGTGACCAGCAGGCGCCGTGCCGGGGCAGCAGGGCCCGGCACTGCCCGGTCCCCGGGCATCCCTGCCTGACGGATGTGACCCCGGCCGACGTGGTCCGCGCGGTCGGTTCGCTCGCGGAGGTGGCGGCGTGAGGATCCTGCTGTGGCACGTGCACGGGGCGTGGACCACCGCCTTCGTGCACGGCGGCCACGACTACCTGATCCCCGTGCTGCCCGGCCGCGGGCCGGACGGCCGGGGCCGCGCCGACACCTACCCGTGGCCCGCCGAGGCCGTGGAGGTGCCGCCGGAACGGCTGCGCGACGAGCACGTCGACGTCGTGGTGCTGCAGCGGCCGCACGAGGCCCGGCTGGCCGAGGAGTGGCTGGGCCGGCGGCCCGGCCGCGACGTACCCGCCGTCTACGTGGAGCACAACACGCCGCGCGGCGACATGCCGGACCTGGCGCACCCGGTGGCGGACCGCGACGACATCACGCTCGCGCACGTCACCCACTTCAACGCGCTGTTCTGGGACAACGGCAGGGCCCCGGCCACGGTGATCGAGCACGGCGTGCCCGACCCGGGGCACCGCTACACCGGTGAGCTGCCGCGCGCGGCGGTGGCGATCAACGAGCCGGTCCGGCGCTGGCGGATCACCGGCACGGACCTGCTCCCCGCGTTCTGCGCGACGGCCCCGGTGGACGTCTTCGGCATGCGCGTGACCGGCCTGCCCGCCCGGCTCGGCCTCGGCCCCGGCCAGATGACCACGTACGACGACCTCCCCCAGCACCGCATGCACGCGGAGCTCGCGGCACGACGTCTGTACCTGCACCCCATCCGCTGGACCTCGCTCGGCCTCGCGCTGATCGAGGCCATGCACCTCGGCATGCCGGTGGTGGCACTGGCCACGACCGAGGCGGTGGAGGCCGTGCCGCCCGAGGCGGGCGTGCTGTCCACCCGGATGGACACGCTGCGCGCCGGCGTCCGGCGATTCCTGGCCGACCCGGAGGCGGCCCGCGAGGCCGGGCGCGCCGCCCGCGCCGCCGCGCTGCGCCGCTACTCGCTTTCCCGGTTCACGGACGCCTGGAACCGGCTGCTCAAGGAGGTTTCGACGTGAGGATCGCCCTGGTATCCGAGCATGCGAGCCCGCTGGCCGCGCTTGGCGGTGTGGACGCCGGTGGGCAGAACGTGCATGTCGCGGCGCTCGCGCACGCGCTCGCCCGGCGCGGGCACGATGTGCTCGTGCACACCCGGCGCGACTCTCCGGACCTGCCGTCCCGGGTACGGGCCGGGCCCGGCGTGACCGTGCACCACGTCCCCGCGGGGCCGGCCGCGCCGGTGCCGAAGGACGAGCTGCCGCCGTACATGCCGGAGTTCGCCGCGCACCTGGCCCGGGCCTGGGCGGAGCGCCCGCCGGACGTGGTGCACGCGCACTTCTGGATGAGCGGCCTGGCGGCGCTCGACGCCGCCGGGCCCCGGGAGATCCCGGTGGTGCAGACGTTTCACGCGCTCGGCACGGTGAAGCGGCGCTACCAGGGTCCGGCGGACACCAGCCCGCCGGAGCGGATCGCCCGCGAGGCCGAGCTCGGGCTCCGCGCCCACCGGATCGTCGCGACCTGCTCCGACGAGGTCGCCGAGCTCGTCGCCATGGGGGTGCCCCGGGACCGTGTCTCGGTGGTGCCCTGCGGCGTGGACCTCGAGGAGTTCCGGCCCGGCGGGCCGTGCGTGCGGTGGGACACCGGTCCGCGGGTGATCGCGCTCGGCCGGATGGTCCCGCGCAAAGGGTTCGACACGGTGATCCGGGCGGTCGCCGCGCTGCCCGGAGTCCGGCTCGACATCGTCGGCGGGCCGCCCGCGAACCGGCTCGGCGCCGACCCGGAGGCGACCCGGCTGCGCGCGGTGGCACACGTGGCAGGGGTCGCCGGCCGGGTCCACTTTCACGGCGGGCTGCCGCGCGAGCAGGTGCCCGCCTACCTGCGCTCGGCCGACGTCGCCGTCTCGGTGCCCTGGTACGAGCCGTTCGGCATGGCGGTGGTCGAGTCGATGGCCTGCGGCGCGCCGGTGGTGGCCTCCGCGGTCGGCGGCCACCTGGACACCGTGGTGGACGGGGTGACCGGTGACCTCGTGCCACCGCGCGCGCCTGAGCCGCTCACCCGCGCCCTGCACGACCTGCTGGAGGACCCGCGGCGGCGCGCGGCCTACGCCGCCGTCGGCGCCGAACGGGTCCGCCGGGCGTACGGCTGGGACGACGTCGCCGGGCGCACCGAACGTGCCTACCGGCACGCCCTCGGCCGGCCCGCCGACGAGGAGTTCACCGCGACACGGGGGGAAGCCCGATGACCGAGAACTTCGGCGCCCTGATGCGGGCGCTGCGCGCGACCCGGACGGAGGTGCGCCGGGTCGACGCCTGGGGCGACCATCTGGGGGACGTGCTCGCCGCCGGCGGGCGGCTACTGGCCTGCGGCAACGGGGGCAGCGCCGCGCAGGCGCAGCACCTGACCGCGGAGCTCACCGGACGGTTCCGTACCGACCGGCGCCCACTGTCGGCGTTGCCCCTGCACGCGGACACCAGCGCGACCACCGCCATCGGCAACGACTACGGCGCCGGCGAGGTGTACGCCCGCCAGGTCCGGGCGCACGGCCGGCCGGGTGACGTACTGATCGCGCTGTCCACGAGCGGCAGCAGCCGCAACGTGCTCAACGCGGCGGCCGCCGCCCGGGAGGCGGGGCTGCTCGCATGGGCGCTCACCGGACCGGCGCCGAACCCGCTGGCGAGCATCTGCGACGACTGCGTGGCCGTGCCCGCGCCGGACTGCGCCACCGTGCAGGAGGTGCACCTCGCCCTGGTGCATGCGCTGTGCGCACGGGTGGACGCCCGGCTCGGCGTGACGGCCGCCACGACCGTGGAGACGCCGGCATGAGCGCGCCGCACGGCGGCCACGGCGACGCCGCACCGCTGAACGGACGGCGCGGAGCCCGAGCCCATGGCGCGCCGCTCGTGGTGGTCGGGGACGTGCTGCTCGACGTGGATGTGGAGGGCGTCACGCGGCGGCGGTGCCCCGACTCCCCCGCGCCCGTCGTCGAGGTGTACGACGAGCGGTCCCGCCCGGGCGGCGCCGGCCTCGCCGCGCGGCTGGCCGCCCGGCACGGCGGTGTGACGGCCGTCGTGGGACTCGGCGACGACGGCGACGGCGCGCGGCTCGGCACGATGCTCCAGGAGTACGCCCGTGTGGTCCGGCTGCCGCTGCGCGGCCGCACGCCGCGCAAGACCCGCGTACTGGCCCAGGGCCGGACCGTGGCCCGCCTCGACCACGGCGACGGCCGCGCCGTCCCCGGCCCGATCGACACGTCGGCGGAGCGCGCGCTGCGCGGGGCCGGCGCCGTGCTGGTCTCCGACTACGGACGCGGCGTGGCGGCGCACCCCGCGATCCGGCGCCTGGTGGCGGCCGCCGCCGAGCGCGGCGTGCCGGTCGTGTGGGACCCGCACCGCGCCGGCCCGCACCCGGTGCCCGGCGTCACCCTGGCCACCCCCAACGAGACCGAGGCCGCGGCCTTCGCCGGCCTCTCCGGCCAGCCCGGCGCCGACGCCGCGGAGGACGCCGCCGACGCCGCGGAGGGCGTCCCCCGCCCACCCGGCGGCTCCCGCCGAGGCGGCGCCGGCGGTCCCCAGGACGTCGCGGAGCTGTTGCGCGACGCCTGGGGCTGCGCCGGCGTGGCGGTGACGTGCGGGGCGCGCGGCGCCGTACTGGCCCGGGCCGGCGAGTCGCCGCGGTTCGCCCGCGCGCCCGAGGCCCCGGCCGAGGCGGACACCTGTGGCGCGGGCGACGCGTTCGCCGCGGAGGCGGCACTCGCGCTGCGCGCGGGCGCCTCGGTCACCGAGGCCGTCACCAAGGCCGTGGCCCGGGCCTCCGCGTTCGTCGCCGGAGGCGGCGTACGCGCGCTGCCCCGGGCCCGGTACGAAGTAGCGAGCGCGGGAGGGGAGTCGCGATGAGGGAAATCGGCAACGTACTGATCACGGGAGGCGCATCCGGGCTCGGCGCGGCGACGGCCGACGCGGTGGCCGGCGCGGGGGGCCGGCCGCTGATCATCGACAGGCTCCCGCCGGTCGCCGGCGCGGAGGGCGTCCAGGCCGACCTGGCCGACCGGCGTGCCGCCGAACGGGCCGTGCACGGCCTCGCGGAGTCGGCCGGCGGGCTGTCCGCGGTGGTCACCGCGGCCGGGATCGACTCCTGCGGCCCGCTCGGTGAGGTCCCCGCCGAGGAGTGGGAACGCGTCATCGAGGTCAACCTGCTCGGCACCGCGGCCGTGATCCGGGCCGCCCTGCCCTTCCTGGAGCAGACCTCCGGCACCGTGGTGACCTGCGCCTCCACGCTCGGCCTGAACGTGGCGCCGGACGCCACCGCGTACTGCGCGTCGAAGTTCGGCGTGGTCGGGCTGACCCGCGCGCTCGCCGCGGAGACCGCCGGGCGGATCGGGGTGACCCTGCTGATCCCGGGCGGCATGCGGACCGGGTTCTTCGACGGGCGCCCGGAGCAGTACAAGCCGCCGCCGGACACCGGGCTGAACGACCCGGCCGACGTCGCCCAGGCCATCGTCTACGCGCTGCGCGCCCCGCAGGGGTGCGAGATGCGGGAGATGGTGGTCTGTCACTCCCGGGAGGGGTCATGGCCGTGACCTCGACGGCGATGCCGACCGTCGTGATGCTGCGCGCGCTCGGCCTCGGCGACCTGCTCACCGCGGTGCCCGCGCTGCGGGCCGTACGCCGCGCCTATCCGCTGCACCGGCTGGTGCTCGCCGCGCCGCGGCCGCTCGGCGAGCTCATGCCGCTCACCGGCGCCGCGGACGAGCTGCTGGAGACGCCGGGACCGTCCGACTTCCGCTGGCCCGGGCCGCCGCCCGACGCGGCGGTGAACCTGCACGGCCGCGGGCCGCAGAGCGTCGCGGCGCTGCTCGCCGCCCGGCCCGGCCGGCTGCTCAGCCACGCCTGCCCGGACTTCCCGGAGGTGCGCGGGCCGCGCTGGCAGGACGGCGAGCACGAGGTACGGCGCTGGTGTCACCTGCTGCGCTGGTTCGGCCTCGCCGCCGACCCCCGGGACCTGCTGCTGCGCCGCCCGCCCGGGAAGCCGTACGCGCCGGGCGCGGTCATCGTGCACCCGGGCGCCGCCCACCCGGACCGCCGGTGGCGGCCGCAGGACTTCGCCGCGGTCGCCCGCGCACTCACCGCCGACGGCCACCACGTGGAGATCACCGGCGGCCTCGCCGAGCGCGGGCTCGCCGAGAAGGTCGCGCGGGCGGCCGGGCTGCCGGGGCACGCCGGCTCCGCGGGCCGGCTCGGACTGTGCGGCCTCGCGGCCCTGGTCGCCTCCGCACGCCTCGTGATCTGCGGCGACACCGGCGTCGGCCACCTGGCCGCGGCCTACGGCCGGCCCTCGGTGCACCTGTTCGGGCCGGTGCCCCCGCGGCTGTGGGGCCCGCCGCCGCGCCGCAGGCACCGGGTCCTATGGACCGGGCGCCCCGGCCGGCGAGGGCTGGAGGACATCACGGTGCCCGCCGTACTCCAGGAGGCGCGCGAGCTCCTCGCGAACCCGCCCCCCGCCCCCGTGGACACGGGCATTCGGCGCGTCCCGGTGGTTCCGGTGGACCGGTAGGGTTGCTCGCGACCGGGCGCCCACCTGGCATCGGCGGTGCGTCCGCGCGTCGCCGCCGAGGAGTCTCCAATGAGCCACGACCAGCCGCCGTACCCTGGCGGCCGTCATCTGCGGGCACCTCGGCCTCCGCGACACCGCGACGGGCGCGAAGCAGGGCCGCGGCCTGGCCATCACCGGCCTGATCCTCGGCTACGTCTCGCTGGCGATCGCGCTGGCGATCGTCGTCGCCGGGGTCCTTGCCGGAGGCCTCTGGCTCGGCGGCGCGACCCCGGCTGAGCCGCGGAACGGCCCCGAGGGGTGGTCCCCCCGGGGCGTCCCCGTACCTCCGCGCTCGGCGGTTACCCTACGGCGCGCAGCGCGTCGACGATGCCGTCGCCGTAGAACCCGTTGTCCCCGCGGCCGCCCTCACACGTCGCCGTGCTGACGACCTTGCGGAACGTGCCGTCCGGCTGCGCCACGAACCGCGTGTAGGTGAACTCGCGCGGCTCCGGACAGGCGGTGTTCGTCGCGGTGGCGCGCAGGATCCGCTCGGTGGCCCGCGGGTCCAGGGTGAGCCCGCCGTGCCGCTTGTCCCGCTTGCCGTACTTGCTGACGATCAGCGCCGCGACGCCCGCGGCCCGCGGCGCCGCCATGGACGTGCCCTGCAGCCACTGGTAGTAGGCGCAGGTGTCGCCCTTGCAGTCGCGGACCAGGTAGTTCACGTTCGGCGTGCCGTCCGGGTTGAGCTCGCCGCGCTCCTCGGCGAGCGCCTTCGGGTACGCGGCCAGCGTGGTCCTCGTCAGGTCGACCTTCTGGTCGGCGGTGTCGTACGCGTCGCCGCCGGGCGAGGAGAGGTCGGCGTGGCCGACGCCGTAGCTGGAGTAGTACGCCTTCCGCTTGCTGATGCCGAGCGAGCTGATGGCGATGACGCCCTCGCCCTCGGACGGCATCGAGATGCAGCTCGGCGGGATGGTCCGCTCGCGCGGCGCCTCGCCCGGCGTGTCCGCGAAGTTCGGGCTACCCGTGTCGACGAACTCCTTGGAGTAGTCCGCCGCCTCGTTGCCCGCCGAGTTGACCAGCGTGACGCCGTGGCCGCGCGCGTAGGTGAGCGCCCGCTGCACGGCCTTGACGATGGTGGCCTGCTCGCGCCGGTCGGCCGCGGAGTCGGCCGGGTTGTCGGTGCAGTTGAACAGCCACGGGTCCACGAAGAAGCTCATGTTCACCACGTCGACGCCGACGTCGCCGGCGTAGGTGAGCGCGTCCACGGTGGCCTGGGTGAAGAAGAACCCGGAGTCCTGACCGGCGCGCAGGTTGGCCACCCGCACGTTCGGCGCCACGCCCGCGATGCCGAGGCCGTTGCGCGCGGCCACGATCGCCGAGGAGGTGTGCGTGCCGTGGTCGTTGGGGTCCTCGTCCGCCGGGTCGTTGCAGGACCGGTCGGCCTCCTCCTCGCACGGCCCGTCGATCTCCTGGCCGTTCGCGTCGACCGGGATGTCCACGGTGAAGTTCCGGCTCAGCCGGCGGTCGAAGTTGGGCGCGATGTCCGGGTGCGAGCCGTCGATGCCGGTGTCCAGCACGCCCACCAGGACGCCCCGGTCGCCGGGCTCGACCTTGTGCGAGCCGCCGGCGGTCGCGTGGATCATCTTCATGTCCCACTGCAGGTCCGCGAGCGGTTCCTCGCCCTTGCCGGGCTTGGACGGGCGGCCCTTGGTGCCGGCCTCGACCCCGCGCCCCGCCTTCTCGACCGCGGCCTTGCGGTCCCGGCTGCCGGTGCTCGGCGCGGCGCCGATGGACCGGTTCGCCGCGACCCCGGAGATCGCCGTCGTGGCGTCGGCCGCGTCCGCGAACCCCGGGTCGGAGCTGCGCACGGTGGCCACCCCGACCGCCGCGTTCTCGCGTACGAGGGTGCCGCCGGAGTCACGGATCGCCGCGCGGGCGGCCCCGGCCGAGGCACCCTCGGTGTAGACGACGATGTACTCCCGGTCGGCCGTGCCCGTTCGATCCGGGCTACTTCGGTCCGGTGCCGCCTGCGCCGGACCGGCGAGAGCCAGGCCGGTCACGGCGACGGTGACGACTGCGATGGCGCGCCGCACTGCACACCTCCATAGGGGTCCCCCGGGGGGACGAGTCCGCGTTCTGAGCGGAGGACGGAAGCCTCCTTATGGGTTTATACGGAAAGCGGCCGGACGTTACGGCCCGCGCCGCAGGCGGTGCTGACCGATACCGGACGGCGGGCCCCGCCGCCGTGACGAACGCCCTGCGGGAAGCGTGATCACGCTGCTACGGTACGTGGGGATTACGCACCTTCCTGTGATTTCCCCGCTACGGAGAGTTCGTGTCCCGCCACCCTTGGTTCGACAACGTGCGGTTCCTCGCGGTGCTGCTCGTCGTGCTCGGACACGCGATCGCCCCCCTGATGCACGAGGCGCACCTGGTCCGCGGGCTGTACGCGTGGATCTACGCGTTCCACATGCCGCTGTTCGTCTTCATCTCGGGGCACCTAGCCCGCTCGATGGACTTCACCCCGCGCCGGCTGCGCGGGCTGCTCACCGGCGTGCTCGTCCCGTACCTGGTGTTCGACGCGGCGTACTCGCTGCTCCACCACTACGTGACCGACTCGGGCCCGCCGCTGTCGCCGCTCGACCCGGCCTTCCTCACCTGGTTCCTGCTGTCGCTGTTCTGCTGGCGGCTGACCGCGCCGTTCTGGCGGGTGATCCGGTATCCGGTCGTGGTGTCCGTCGTGATCGCGGTGCTGGCCGGGCTCACCGACCTGAGCGGGCCGTTCGACTGGCCGCGGACCTTCTACTTCCTGCCGTTCTTCGTGATGGGCCTGTTCACCTCGCCGAAGCGGCTGCAGATCCTGCGCCGCCGCGCGTTCGGGCTGGCCGCGGCCGCGCTGATGGGCATCGCGCTGATGGTCGCGTACGTGGCGTCGCCGCACATGTCGATGGGCTGGTTCCTCACGGAGTCCTACGACGGGCTCGGCGTCTCGCCCTGGGCCGGCATGGGCATGCGGCTCGTACTGATCGGCTGCGCCACGGTGATGTCTTGCGCGTTCATGGCGCTGGTGCCCCGGCGGCGGCTGTGGATCACCGGCATGGGGGCCTTCACCATCTACGCGTACCTGCTGCACGGCTTCCCGCGCAGCCTCGGCGTGAAGCTGGGCTGGTACGACGTGTTCGACCACAACCCGCTCGGCATCGTGGCGCTCGCGGTGGGCTCGCTGCTGTTCGGCGCCCTGCTGATGACGCCACCGGTGCGGGCCCTGTTCCGCCCCCTGGTGGAGCCCGCGTGGCCGGCCCGCCTGATCACCCTGCCCGCCGAGGAGAAACCGCAGGCCGCGGCCCCGGCGGATCCGTCCCCGCCCCCGCCTCCGGCATCACCGGCCAGGGAACTCGAGTGGAGCGGCCGGCGTTGGGCAGGATAACGGTGCAGCCCACCTGACAAGGACCCGAAATGGCATCACTGATCGCCCGGATCCAACGCTTCCTGAAGAGTCCGCAGGGCCGGCGCGCCATCGGCGACGCGAAACGCGCCGCCAGCGACCCTCGCAACAAGGCCAAGGCGAAGCGCATGCTCCGCCGCTTCCGCAGCCGCTAGCCC
>WHSL01000356.1 GCA_009380095.1 Streptosporangiales bacterium
CCCGGCCGGACAGGGCCACACTCCCCGGCCGGACGAGGCCACACGGTCTTCGGCGGGCATGCGTGTACGCCGAGGACGCCGGGCCAAGGCGGCCGTGCGGGCTGCGCGGCGGCGCTTGGTTGCCGGGCCTCGGGTGGGACGTGCGGTCAGCGGGTGGGGAGGACGGCGTCGAGGCCGGCGGTGAAGCGGCCATCCCAGGTGCGGGCGGTCTCGCGCGGGCGCAACCGGGCGAGGTGCGGGTGGCGGCCGTCCGGCGGGGGAGTGGGGGGCTGACCCGGCGCCTCGGCCTGCACCTCGAGGATGACGTGCCCGAGGACGTACGCGGCGAGCGCGTGCGCGGCGTCCAGGATCGCCTCCTCGTCCAGCCCGGCCTCGGTGAACGCGGCGAGCCGGCCCTCAAGCGACGGGAACGCGACGGCCTCCGGCACCGGGCGGGTGAACAGCAGCGGCAGGGCGCCGGCGTGTTCCAGCAGCTTGACCCGGTAGGCCTGGGCCCAGGTGCGCAGGCGCTGCTCCCAGTCGCCCTCGGCGGGCGGCCGTGGGGGAGCGGCCACGTGCTCGATCATGGCGTCGAGCAGCTGGTCCTTGCCGCGCGGGAAGTGGTGGTAGACGGCCATCGCCTCGACGCCGAGGGCGTCGCCCAGGCGGCGCATGGTGAGGCGGCGCAGGCCCTGGCCGTCCACGATGTGCAGGGCGGCCTCGACGATGCCTTCGCGGGTCAGTCCGGCTTGGACTCGTGTCATGGAACCTGATCGTACTTTACTATGTAAAGGCGGTGGGTCGGAACACGCCGTCCCACTCCGTACTCGCCCATCCAAGCCACAAAGCACTTCCCCTACCAAGGAATCGGTTGCTCCACGCCGCCGTGGAGGTCTGGGGTGGGCGGGTTCCGTGTCTTGTGGTCGGTGGCGCCGGGGGAGCGGTGTCCCTGCGCGTGGCCGTCGGAGGCCGGCGCTAGGCTTTTCCCCGTTGGACTCTCGTTGGGACGGCGTTGGGCACGAAGGGGTGGCGACGATGGCTCGGGTGAGCAAGGAGGCCGAGGAGAGGCTGACCGCGGACCGGGAGCTGATGGGCCGGTTCCCCGACTTGCTCGAGCGGGCCCGGGAGGCGGAAGGTGCGCTGCGCGAGGCCGAGGCCGCCGGCGCGGAGGACGAGGAGCTGCACCGGCTCGGCTTGGACCTCGACACGGCGCTCACCGACGCGATGCGCGCCGCGTACGCGGGGGAGCGCGTGGAGGTCGGCGCCCGCGGCTACGAGGACCGGATCTACCGGCGCAAGCGGCTCGCCCGGTCGCACGTCAAGCAGTGGACGTCCGAGGCGGAGCGCCTCCTGACGCTGCGCGAGACACACCGCCTCGGCGGCATCGTCCACCTCCCCGCCCACAGCGTCGCCTGACCCCGCGCCCCCGCGCCCGTCGCCCGAGACCGCGTCCCAGCGCCGTCGCCTGACAGCGCGCATCCCGGCGCCGTCTGATGCCGCATTCCCGGCGCCAGCCGGGAGCGTCCGCCGAAACCCTGCCCGGTCGTCCTGTGGCCGAGCCGGGCGGGCCCTCCCACGATCGGGGAAGGCCCGCCCGCGGTGCCCGGTCGCGCCGGTGGCGGGTCAGTAGCGGTCGCCGACCGGGGCCGGGACCTTGTCGAGTTCGGCCAGGTCGTCCGGGGTGAGGGTGAGACGGGTCGCGGCCGCGTTGTCCTCGAGGTAGCGGGGGTCTTGGTGCCCGGGATGGGCACCACGGTGTCGCCCTGGGCGAGCGTCCAGGCGAGCGCGACCTGCGCCGGGGTGGCGTCGTGCCGCCGCGCGACGGCGTGCATCCGCTCCACGATGGGCCGGTCGGCGTCGACCGCGTCGGCGGCGAACCGCGGGTTGGTGCGCCGCCAGTCGTCCTCGGGGAGGTCGCCGGTGCTGGTGATCCGCCCGGTGAGGAAGCCGCGGCCGAGCGGCGAGTAGGCGAGGAAGGTGATCGCGTGCTCGGCGCAGTACGGGATCACCTCGTCCAGCGCCTCCCGCGCCCACACCGACAGCTCCGACTGGACGCTAGCCACCGGGTGGACGACGGCGGCCCGGCGGATCTCCTCGGCGGTGACCTCGGACAGGCCGATGGCGCGCGCCTTCCCGGCCCGTACGGTCTCGGCCATGGCGCCCCAGTTCTCCTCGAGCGGGACGTTCGGGTCGACGCGGTGCAGCTGGTAGAGGTCGACGTGGTCGGTGCCGAGCCGGCGCAGCGAGGCGTCGATGGAGGCGCGGACGTGCTCGGGTCGTTGGATGACGGTCTCCAGCCGCTCACGGTGCGCGGTGAGCAGATCCCGGCGCTCCGCGTACGTGGACTCCCCGGCCCTGATCAGCCCGGCTGTAGCGGATCATGTCCTCCAGCGGCATGTGGGTCCGGCGCAGGTGCAGGATCGTCTCGATACGGGCCAGGTCGTCCGGGCCGTACGCGCGCCGCCCGGCGAGGTCGCGGGGCACCGGATCGAGGAGGCCGATGCGCTCGTAGTAGCGGAGGGTGTCGGCGGACAGGCCGGTGCGGGCGGTGACGTCGCCGATCCCGAGTGACGTGTGGGTTCCGGTGGCCATGGCCCCCACGCTAAGCGGCGCGGAAGGCCCGCGAGGAGGACGGGCCCGTTTGGAGTCGTGATCACGTGGCTGGGAAAGGATTGGACGGGTGGTGCTCGGGCTTGTAGCTTTCAGTTGCCCGTGACACCGCCCGAGGAGGTGAGACCCATGAGCGCTGTATCGATGTGGGTGCTCCCCTTCCCGTCACGGTCGGGCGATTGACCTAGGTGTCGCCGGGAGCGCCTCGCCAACAAGGCACTCCCGAAAGGCAACACCTCATGTTCGACGTGATCATTGCCGGGTGCGGGCCGACCGGCGCGATGCTGGCCGCCGAACTGCGGCTGCACGATGTGCGGGTACTCGTTCTGGAGAAGGAAACCGAGCCCGTGTCGTTCGTCCGCATCGTCGGTCTGCATATTCGCAGTATCGAGCTGATGGCAATGCGCGGACTGCTGGAGCGCATTCGCGAACACGGAAGACAGCGCCCGGCCGGCGGGTTCTTCGCCGCCATCAACAAGCCCGCGCCCGAGGGCCTGGATTCCGCGTACGCCTATCTGCTGGGCATCCCGCAGCCGGTCATCGTTCACCTGCTCGAAGAACATGCGATCGAACTGGGTGCGCAGGTCCGGCGCGGTTGCGCGGTGGCCGATTTCGAGCAGGACGATGAGGGTGTGACCGTCGAGCTGGCCGACGGCGAACGGCTGCGTTCGCGCTATCTGGTCGGCTGTGACGGCGGGCGCAGTACGGTGCGCAAACTGCTCGGCGTCGGCTTCCCCGGCGAGCCCTCGCGGACCGAGACGCTGATGGGCGAGATGGAAGTGGGTGTGCCGCAGGAGGAGATCGCCGGAACCGATTTCGGCGTGCACTCCCCGCGCTGGTTGTCCCGCTTCGGGGATGCCACCCGGCTGGCCGAACGTTATCGGGCCGGGCGGGTGCTGCTGGCCGGCGATGCGGCACACATCCATCCACCC
>WHSL01000166.1 GCA_009380095.1 Streptosporangiales bacterium
GGAGCGTGGGGCGCCTGCGTCCGGCCGCGTGGGCGCTCGCATCCCGGCGCGCGGCGCTCACACCTCGCCGGGTGGGGCGACTTCGCCGTGCCGGAGGGGGCGGGATGCGCGCGGGAGACCGTCATGGTCCGTAAGGTCATCGCATGGCCCGGTATTTCGACGTGCATCCACGGGACCCGCAGCCGCGCAGCATCGCCCAGGTCGTCGGCATGTTGCGGGACGGCGCGCTGATCGCCTACCCCACCGACTCCTGTTACGCCCTCGGCTCCCGGCTGGACGAGCCCGGCGGCGGCGAGCGCATCCGCCGCATCCGGCAGCTCGACGACCGGCACCATTTCACGCTGGTATGCGCGGACTTCGCCCAGCTCGGCCAGCTGGTGCAGCTGGACAACGCGGCGTTCCGCGCGATCAAGGCGGCCACGCCGGGGCCGTACACGTTCATCCTGCCGGCCACCAAGGAGGTGCCGCGGCGGCTCGCGCACCCGCGGAAGCGCACGGTGGGGGTACGGATCCCCGACCACCCCGTGGCCCGCGCCCTGCTGCGCGAGTTGGGCGAGCCGCTGCTGTCCAGCACCCTGCTGCTGCCCGACGCCGAGGCGCCGATGACGGAGGGCTGGCAGATCAAGGAGGAGCTGGAGCACGAGATCGACGCGGTGGTGGACGCGGGCGACTGCGGCACCGAGCCCACCACGGTCGTGGACTGGTCCCAGGGCTACCCGGAGATCACCCGCGCCGGCGCGGGTGACCCCTCACAGTTTGAGTAGATTCAGGCCCGCCGCCGCGCGCGCTCACCCCTCCGATTGCGCGCTCGGCGGCAGGCTTCCCCCCGAAGCCGGCCGGGTGCGGGCTGCCGGCCGAACGGAACGATAGATCAGCCGAGGTTGCAAGCACGTTGCAGCCGCACCGCCACGTTGCGTGATCCCGCGAGGTGGGTCACTTCGGCGGAATCGGTTGCGCCGGAAACCGTACCGGTCGATTCTCAGCCCGGGGGGATTGTCTGTGGGGGAAATGATGGGAGGGGGTTCTGCCATGCTTTCGCCGCATGTCTGCCGCGAGCCGGACGAGCTCATCCCCGCGATCGCGTCGGCGCACGACGCCGGCGCTCATTTCGGTGGCGACAGAGAAGAGGAGCGCTCCGTGCCCGCACCAGCCCGGGCGCGGCACCGGTGATCCGGCCGGCCATCCGGGAGTCGTGGCGGCGTTCCCGAGAGGCCGGCGCGGACACGCGGATCCCGGGAGCACCCCAGGTCATCGAGGACGACATGATCAGCGAGGTGCGCACCGCGCACCGCCTCGCGCCGCACCTCGATGGCCTGCTGCAGCTGCTCCGCCGGGTCACCGAGCAGACCGAGCATCTCCTCGTGATCACCGACGAGCACGGCCGGGCGCTGTGGACGGAAGGGCCGCCGGCGGTCCGGCGGCGCGCCGAGTCCGTGGGGCTGCTCGAGGGCTTCAACTGGTCCGAGGGGGCGGTCGGGACCAACGGGATCGGCACCACGCTGGCCCTGGGCGTCCCGCAGTACGTGTACGCGGCCGAGCACCTCGCCGACGTGCTGCACGGCTGGTCCTGCGCGGGCGCGCCCATCACCGATCCGGACACCGGCCAGGTGGTGGGCTGCGTCGACGTCAGCGCGACCGTGGACGAGCTGCATCCGGCGACCGTGGCGCTGGTCGCGGCGGCGGCCCGGCTCACCGAGGCCCAGCTCGACCTGGACATGCGCAAGAAGGACGAGATCCTGCGCGAACGGTACGGCCGGCACGTCCGCGGCGGCGACGGCGCCCTGCTGGTCACCGCGACCGGCCGGGTCATCGCGGCCGAGCCCACGGCGTGGTACGGGCGCCGGCTGGACCCGCCCCGGCCGGGGGCCGCCGTCACGCTGCCCGACGGGCGGCGGGCGTCGGCGGAGCCGGTGGGCCAGGCGTACCTGCTGCGGCCCGCCGGCCAGGCGGCGTCGGTGTCCGTGCGCGATGTGCCGGCGGAGCGGCCGGTGCTGGCGCTGACGCTGCTCGGCACCGACCGCCCGTGCGCGTGGCTGAACGGCCGGCGCATCCCGCTCACGCTGCGGCACGCGGAGATCCTCGCCCTGCTCGCGGCGCACCCGGACGGCCTGACCGGGGAACGGCTCGCCCTGCACCTGTACGGCGAGGAGGGCAGCCCGGTCACCGTACGAGCCGAGATCCACCGGCTGCGCGGGTTGCTCGGCTCGGTGCTGCAGGCCAAGCCGTACCGGCTGGACTGCGCCGTGGACGCCGACTTCCTCGCCGCGCAGCGGCTGCTCGACGCCGGCGACGTGGCGGGCGCGGTCCGGCTCTGCCGGGGCGACCTGCTGCCCCGGTCCGACGCGCCGGCGATCCGCATGGAGCGGGACGAATTGGCGGTACGGATCCGGCACGCGGTGCTCGACCTCGGCGCGCTGGAGCCGCTCTGGACGCATGCGCACACCGAGCCGGGCTTCGCCGACCTGGAGGTGCTGGACCGTCTGCACGCCATCCTGCCCGCGGACGACTCGCGCCGCGTGAGGGTGGCGCAGCGCCGAAGACGACTGCTGGAGGACGACCGTCTCTGAGCCCGGCGGCGGCGTCAGGCGGTGTCAGCCGGTGTCAGCCGGTGTCAGGCGGAGTCGGCGGAGGAGATGACCTCGAGCAACCCCTCTCCGTAGGTGGCGAGCTTCTTCTCCCCGACTCCGCTGATCGAGCCGAGCTCGCCCAGCGTGGCCGGGCGGCGCACCGCGAACTCCCGCAGCGTCGCGTCGTGGAACACCATGTACGGCGCGATGCCCTGCTCGCGGGCCTGCCCGGTCCGCCAGGCACGGAGCGCGTCGAACAGCGGCTGCGCCTCGGGCGGGAGGTCCACGGGGGCCTTCGCCGCGGACTTGGCGGTGGCCGTGCGGCTCCGCTTCGGCGGTGTCGGGTCCTTGCGGAGCAGGATCTCCCGCTCGCCGCGGAGCACCGGGCCGGACGCCTCGGTGAGCACCAGCGTGCCGTACTCGCCCTCGACCGCGAGCACGCCGAGGGCGAGCAGCTGGCGGAGCGCCGCGCGCCACTCGGACTCGGTGAGATCCGCGCCCACGCCGAACACCGACAGCTCGTCGTGCGCGAACTGCTCCACCTTGGCGGTCTTGCGGCCCAGCAGGATGTCGGTGATCTGCCCGGCGCCGAACTTCTGCCCGCGCTCCCGTTGCAGCCGCACCACGGTGGACAGCGCCTTCTGCGCGGCGACCGTGCCGTCCCAGGTCTCCGGCGGGATGAGGCAGGTGTCGCAGTTGCCGCACCGCTCCGCGGCCAGCTCCTGCCCGAAGTAGCGCAGCAGCCGGGTGCGCCGGCAGCCCGCGGTCTCGCAGAGCGCGAGCATGGCGTCGAGGTGGGCGGCCGCGCGGCGGCGGAACGCCTCGTCCCCCTCGCCGGACTGCACGAGCTTGCGCTGCTGGACCACGTCGGCGAGCCCGTACGCCATCCAGGCCGTGGAGGGCAGGCCGTCACGCCCCGCGCGGCCGGTCTCCTGGTAGTAGCCCTCCACCGACTTGGGCAGGTCGAGGTGGGCGACGAAGCGGACGTCGGGCTTGTCGATGCCCATGCCGAAGGCGATCGTGGCGACCACGACGAGCCCGTCCTCCCGCAGGAAGCGGGACTGGTGGGCGGCGCGCATCCCCGCGTCCAGTCCGGCGTGGTAGGGGACCGCCTCGACACCGTTGGTGGTGAGGAACTCCGCGGTCTTCTCCGTCCCGGCGCGGGACAGGCAGTAGACGATGCCGGCGTCGCCCGGGTGCTCCTCCCGGATGAAGCCGAGCAGCTGCTTCTTCCCCTCCGCCTTGGGGACGATGCGGTACGTGATGTTGGGCCGGTCGAAGCTGGCGACGAAGTGCTTCGCCTGCTCCAGCCCGAGCCGGTGGGTGATCTCCTCGTGGGTGGCGGCGGTGGCCGTGGCCGTCAGCGCGATCCGCGGCACGCCGGGCCAGCGCTCGCCGAGCACCGAGAGCGTGAGGTAGTCGGGGCGGAAGTCGTGCCCCCACTGGGACACGCAGTGCGCCTCGTCGATCGCGAACAGCGCGATCTCGGTCTGAGCGAGCAGCCGCAGGGTCTGCTCGGAGCGCAGCCGCTCCGGCGCCAGGTAGAGCAGGTCGAGCTCGCCGGCCAGCAGCTGCGCCTCCACCACGCGGCGCTCGTCCGGGTCGAGCGTGGAGTTCAGGAAGCCGGCGCGCACGCCGAGCGCACGCAGAGCGTCGGCCTGGTCCTGCATCAGCGCGATGAGCGGCGAGACCACCACGCCGGTGCCGCGCCGGACCAGCGCCGGGATCTGGAAGCAGAGCGACTTGCCGGCCCCGGTCGGCATCAGCACCACCGCGTCGCCGCCCGCGATCACGTGCTCGATGATCGGCTCCTGCTCCCCGCGGAAGGCGTCGTAGCCGAAGACGCGGCGCAGCACGCCGAGCGCCGGGCTCGGTGCCTGCGGGCCGGCGTCCGTACGGGGGAGTGCGGCGGCGCTGCTCTCGGTCATGCGGTCCACGGTAGGAGGTGCCGGTGACAACCGCGCCGCGAAGCGCCGAAGTCCGCCGCCGCCGGGGGCGTGCGAACGCTCAGTAACTCGGCGGCGTGACGGAGACGAGGAACCGCGTGGGCTGCGCGGACTCGTTGAGATAGCGGTGCGGCATCCGGGAGTCGAAATAACAGGAGTCACCTTCGGCGAGCCGGTAGCCGGTGCCGTCGATCTCGATGGTGAGCTCCCCGGCGGTGACCACGACGCACTCCTCGCCGGGGTGCGACCACGGCTTGGCGGATGAGCTGCCGCCCGGCTCGAGCTCGCCCTCAAGCACCTCCAAGCGCCCGCGCCCCGGCGACACGCGGGTGTAGACGACCTGGCTCTCCGGCGAGGCCACGCGCACCCGCCGGTCGCGCCGGACCACCGCCACCGGCTCCGGCTCGGCGTCGGTGAACAGGCTGAACAGCGGCACGTCAAGCACCCGCGCGACCCGGCGCAGCGTCTCCAGGCTGGGGTCGGCGAGGTTCCGCTCGACCTGGCTGATCAGCCCGGTGGACACCTCGGCCGCCTCGGCGAGCTGCGCGACGGTGAGGCCGCGGGCGGCGCGCAGCGCGCGGATTCGGCTACCGACCATGCGCTACATCTTGCCGGGCCGGGACCGGTAGGCCGACGGAAATCGCGGACGCCGAGGGCGGGCGGGTCGCCAGGCTGACGGCGATCGCGACCAGCGTGTGGACCACCAGCGCGGGCAGCCCGGCGATCGTGCCGGCCGGTACGAGCGCGGCCAGCGCGGCCGTGACCGGCGGCACCACCAGGCAGACCACGCCGGCGAGCAGGCCGCTCAGCACCCCGGCGGCGGTGACCCGGCGCCACACCAGGGAGAGCACCAGCGCGGGCGCGAGCTGGCTCACGGTGTCGTACACCGCCACCATGACGTTCACCAGCGTCTCGCTCTTCAGCAGCGTGAACCCGACGGCGAGCGCGGTCACGGCCAGCACCGCGAGCCGGCTGACCAGCATCTGCCGAGCGTCGTCCGCCTGGGGCCGTACGACCCGGTAGACGTTGCGGTTGAAGAGGCTGCGGCCGGCGCCGACCACGTACCAGGCCGGGGAGACCGCGCCGCCGAACAGCGTCTCCAGGATCAGCGCCAGCCCGGTGAGCTGGACCCGGGTGTACAGCAGCAGCGCGGCGATGCCGAACAGGGCGAGGATCAGGCCGAGCCAGGGCGCGTCGAAGCGGCGGGCGAAGTAGTCGCCCTCGGTGATCAGCCCCGCGTCCCGCCCGGCCCGCCAGATCCGTGGGGCGATCCAGTAGCCGAGCGCGGCGGTGAGCACCACGGTGCCGAGCACGTAGTAGCCGGGCGCGCCGTCCACGTACACGCCCTGCGAGGCACCGAGCAGCGCGAAGGTCGTGAACGTCTCGCCGACCATCAGGAACCAGAACATCACGCTGCCGAACCGGCGGCCGCCCACCGACCACTCCGCCACGTCCATCCGCCGGCCGCGTGCGGCGAGCACGCTCCCGGTGACGATCGAGCCGACCGAGAGCACCAGCGCCACTGCGTAGATCATCGCGCTTCCCCGCTCACAGCCGGTCCAGGTCGCCGCGGCGGCGGTCGATCGCGTACACCGCCGCGATGGCCGCCGTCCCCACGAGCACCCCGAGCACCATCCAGACGAGCAGGAACGGGACTCGCCCGAAGACGTACGGGACCTCGTTGACCGGCCCGATCGCCGCGATGCACCAGAGGAACGGGGACGGCGAGCAGCACCCGGTGCCGGCGTGGCCGGCCGCTGCCGGTGACCGGGGGGTCGGACGCGGTGGGTTCGGCGCCGCCTGGCGGCCGCTCGGCAGTGTCCACCTGCTGCTCCATGCTGTCTCGGGGGCCCTGGGATGCGCGACAGCCTCACCCGTCACACGCGCGGAGTGTCAATAGGGTTGAAGCTCATTGACAACGTTGAAACCGCCACTTAGCGTCACGGCGGACGACCGAGGGGAGTGGCGGCGGGGAGATGGGCGGCACGCGTACCGCGGCGGAGTTCCGCGCGGAATTTCCGGTGTTGGACGACCTCGTGCACCTGGCCTCCTGCAGCCAGGGCGCGCTGTCCCGGCGGCTGGAGGAGGCGCTCGCGGAGCTCACCCGGTCCATGCGGGAGCGCGGCGCGCCGTGGGAGTCGGGCTGGATCGACCAGGTCGAACGGGCCCGCGCGTCCTTCGCCGAGCTGATCGGCGCCCGGCCCGAGGAGGTCGCGGTGCTGCCCTCGGCGTCCGAGGCCGCGTTCCAGGTCGCCTCCACCCGGGACTGGTCGCGCCGGCCCGGCCTCGTCACCACCGACTTCGAGTTCCCCTCGGTGGCGCACGTCTGGCTGGCCCAGCGGGCCCGCGGCGCGGATGTCCGGTACGTGGCCGACGACGGCGTGTCGGTCACCGCCGAGGCCTACGATGCGTGTGCCGGCACCGACACCGGCCTGGTGTCGGTGCCGCTGGTGAGCTACCGCAACGGCGCCCGGCCGCCGGTCCGGGAGATCGCGCGCGCGGCCCACGAGCGCGGCGCGCTGGTGTTCGTCGACGCCTATCAGGGCGCCGGCGTGGTGCCCATCGACGTGGCCGAGCTCGGCTGCGACTTTCTGGTGGCGGGGGCACTGAAGTACCTGCTCGGGCTGCCGGGTATCGCGTTCCTGTACGCCCGCGGCGGCGTGCCCGACGACCTGCCGCCGCAGCTCACCGGCTGGTTCGGGCGGCGGGATCCGTACGCGTTCGACCCGCGCGGGCTCGACCACCCTGAGGACGCGCGCCGGTACGAGGTCGGCACGCCGGCGATCCCCGCGGCGTACGCGGCCAACGCCGGCTTCTCGCTGCTCCGCGAGATCGACATGACCGCCGCGTTCGCCCATGTGTCCGGGCTCGCCGAGGAGCTGGTCGGCCGGCTCACCGCGGCGGGGGGAGCGGCTGCTCGGTCCGGCGGATCCGGCCGCGCGCGGCCCGATGGTGGCGCTGGCCGACCCCGACCCGCCGGCGCTGGCGGCGTACCTGGCGGAGCGGAAGATCATCACCGCGCCGCGCGGCCCGGCCCTGCGCATCGCGCTGCACTACTACAGCGCGCCCTCCGACGTGGCCGCGCTGGCCGACGCCGTCGCCGCGTACCGCGCGGAGACGGGCCGATGACCGCGCCGGTCGCGCTGCGCGCCGCCCGGCTGTTGCCGCACGCGTACGCCGACATCGTCCCCGACGCTGGTGTCCTCGCCGCGGACGGCGAGATCGTCGCTGCCGGGCCCTGGGCCACCGTCGCGGCCGCCCTGCCGGAGGGCACCGAGGTACGGGACCTCGGCGACGTGACGCTGCTGCCCGGCCTGATCGACTGCCACGTCCACCTTGCCATGGACGCGGACACACCGGCGGCTTCATGACACCCGGAAGCAAACCCTGGCAGGCCCGCTACACCGAGGAGGCGCACCGGCTGAACCTGCGGATCACCACGCACGCGCTCGGCGTGGAGGGCATCGACCGGGCCGTACGGGCCGGGCTCGACATGATCGAACACTGCGGGTGGGTCACCGCGGACGGCACCCGGATCGACCCGGAGATCGCCGCCCGGATGGCGGAGGCGGGCACGGCGGTCTGCCCCACCACGAACACCGCGTGGCTGCCGGATCCGTGCTTCTGCCCCTGGGACGAGCGCGAACATCTGCTGGGCAACCTGCGCGCCATGCTCGCCGCCGGGGTGGAGATCGTCGCTGGGACCGACGCGGGGATAGGCATGGTTCCGTTCCCGCGGTACGCCGACGTACGTCATGGCCGCCGGGAGGGGGATCGGTGTGGGCCGCATCCGGTGCTCGGGCCGGAGGCGCACGCCGCCGCGGAACGGATCCGTACCCTGCTGGTCACCCGATCGGGTCGCTGACGGGACACTTCGCCGCTTACCGGCCCGCGCGGCGGCGAATCAGTTTGAATTCCCTTCAGATCCGGCCAACAATGCCCAGGACACGGCGGCACGTCCGATTGGGGCAGGGTTGCGATGGCCGGGGACATCAGCCAGGAGCGTCCGTACGATGAGATCGACCTGACGACACGGGCCTTCTGGGCGCTGTCCGCGGCCGAGCGGGAGGAGCGGTTCGCGGTGCTGCGCGAGCGGCGGCCGATCTCCTGGCAACGGCCCGTACGGCGGCCGATGTTCCCTCACCTGCCCGATCCCGGGTACTGGGCGGTGGTCTGCTACGACGACATCGTCGAGGTGAGCCGTACCCCCGAGGTGTTCGGCTCCGGCGAGGGTGTGCAGCTGCAGACCGTGCCGCCGGAGTTCAACGAGGAGTCGCAGTCCTTCATCGCGATGGACCATCCGCGCCACACCAAGCTGCGCAAGCTGGTGAGCTCGGCGTTCACGCCCCGGCAGGTGCAGCGGCTGGAGGACCGGATCAACGCCAACGCCGCCACGATCGTCGAGGACCTCGCGGTCCTGGGCAGCGGTACGGACTTCGTCGCGCACTGCTCGGGGCGGCTGCCCGCGCAGACCATCGCCGACATGATCGGCATCCCGGAGCAGGAGCGCGACCAGGTCGTCCACCACGCCAACGCCACCGCGCAGTCGGGCGACCCGGCGTTCCGGGCGGGGCGCGACCCGTTCGAGATCATCCTCGAGGCGCAGACGTACTTCCAGAACACCGCGATCGCCATGGCGGAGCAGCGGCGCCGGGAGCCGGCCGACGACCTGATGACCCGGCTGGCGCAGGCCGAGGTCGACGGGGACCGGCTCACCGACCTGGAGATCGGGGCGTTCTTCGTGCTGCTGTCCATCGCGGGCAACGACACGACCCGGCAGACCACCAGCCACACGCTGAAGGCGCTCACCGACTTCCCCGAACAGCGGGCCTGGCTGATGGAGGACTTCGAGGGCCGGATCGGCCGCGCGGTGGAGGAGTTCATCCGCTGGGCGTCGCCGGTGATGACGTTCCGCCGTACGGCGCTGGCCGACACCGAGCTGCACGGGCAGAAGATCGCGGCGGGTGAGAAGGTCGTGATGTTCTACCCGTCCGGCAACCGCGACCCCAAGGTCTTCGCGGACCCGGGCCGGTTCGACCTGGCGCGGGACCCGAACCCGCACGTCGGGTTCGGCGGTGGCGGGCCGCACTTCTGCCTCGGTGCCCAGGTGGCCAAGACGCAGCTGCGGGCGATCTTCCGCGAGCTGCTGCACCGGCTGCCGGACATCCGCGCGGGCGAGCCGGACTACCTGACGGGCAGCGCCATCTTCCACGGCGTCAAGTCGATGCCGTGCACGTTCACCGCGGCCGGGTCCTAAGCTCGTTCCGGCCCGCGTCCTAGGCCCGAGGCCCGATGACAGGCCGGTCCCGGACTGCGATAACTGATCCCATGACGGAATCCGTGATCGGGACGGCCGGGGACTTGGCGGGGGTCGGGGCCAGGAGCGCCGAGTATCTGGCGCGCATCGGCGCCGTACGGCCCGCCGCGGCCGACGCCGCCGCCCTGCGCGAGCTGCATGAACGGCACCTGCGGTCCGTACCGTTCGAGAACCTCAGCATCCACCTGGGCGAGGAGGTCTCGCTCCGCCCGGAGGCGCTGGCCGCGAAGCTGATCGACGCTCGGCGCGGCGGGTTCTGTTACGAGCTGAACGGTGCTTTCGCGGCGTTGCTGCGCGAGCTGGGGTACCCGGTGACGCTGCTCGCCGCGCGGGTGTTCGGCGGCGGGAGGCTCGGGCCGCCGTTCGACCACCTGGCGCTGCGCGTCGAGGCCGGCGGCGAGCCGTGGCTGGCGGACGTGGGGTTCGGCAAGCACTCGACGTACCCGCTGCGCCTGGACGAGCGCGGCGACCAGCGGGATCCCGGTGGTGTGTTCCGGATCGAGGAGACCTCCGAGGGTGACCTGGACGTGTATCTCGACGGTGCGCCGCAGTACCGGCTGGAGACGCGCCCGCGGGAGCTCGCGGACTTCGAGATGGCCTGCTGGTGGCAGTGCACCTCACCGAAGTCACACTTTACGAAGTCGCCGGTCTGTTCGATGCCCACCGCCGAGGGCCGGGTGACGCTGAGCGGCCGTACGTTGATCACGGCGGACGCGTCCGGACGGCACGAGATGGAGCTCGCCGAGGACGCGGTGCTGGGCGAGTATCGGGACAACTTCGGCATCGTGCTCGACCGGATTCCCGCGATGTGACGAGTCGCGGCGCGTACGTCACAATTGCCCGATGCTTCAAGACCAGCAGGAGTACGTGGTCGAGGTCGACCAGGACGTCGTGGCCGCGGCACGTGTCCGCACGCTTCGCCTCCTGCGCATTTCCGCCTGGACCGGCGTGGTCGGGGGCGGGCTCATCCTGGTGCTGGCCGGGGTCATGGCCGCGCTGGCGACCGGGCCGCTGGGCGGGACGGGGTTCATGCTCGCGGCGCTCATGGCCGTCCCCGGAGTGATCCTCCTGGCCTCGGAGAGGAAGAAGTTCGCCCGGATCCGTGAGCTTCAGGCGACCTGGGAGCGGTACGGTCTGCCCGACGTGGCGATGCGGATGTCGGCCCAGGGCCTGCGGATCAGCGTGGACACGGCCCCGGACCACGTCTTCCTGCCCTGGCTCGCGGTGGCGGGCTTCCACGTCCGGACGTGGCGCGGGCAGCAGCTGCTCATGCTGGGGCTGGCCCCCGGCGTGACCCCGGCCTCCCCGGGGGTCATCGGCCTGGACCACCCCGACGTGCAGCGGGTGCTGAGCCGGAAGGTGCTGGGTGTGAAGGGGCTGCGGTTCGCGGTGCCGACGCTGCGCCGCCCGCTCCCGGAGATCGACCAGGCGGCCGCGTACTTCACGCAGGGGCGCGTACGGATCAGCTGACATAGGCGGTGCCGATCGCAGCCATCGCGATCGCGTATTTCCCAAGGTCCCCGGTCCCGGCCGACCGTGGGGGCGTGACGACTTCAGAGAACGCCGGCCCGCTGGCCGGGATCCGCGTGGTGGAGCTGGCGACCGTACTGATGGTTCCGTACGCCGCCCAGATGCTCGGCGACATGGGCGCCGATGTGATCAAGGTCGAGGGCGACCGGATGGACATCGGGCGGCAGATGGGCGGCGGACCGCACGAGGAACTCTCCGGGATGGCGCTCAACCTGCAGCGCAACAAGCGGTCGGTGCGGCTGGAGCTGAAGGGTGCGCAGGCGCGGGACGCGCTGCTGCGGCTGCTCGGCACGGCGGACGTGTTCGTCACCAATCTCAAGCCGGCCACCCTGCGCAAGCTGGGGCTGGACGCCGGGACGGTCCTGGAGGGGCGGCCGCGGCTGATCTACTGCGAGGCGCACGGCTTCGCCACCGACTCGCCCGAGGCCGACCGGCCCGCCTTCGACGACGTCATCCAGGCGGAGACCGGGCTCTCCCGGCTGCGCGAGCTCGTCGGCGGCGAGGTCGGCTTCCTGCCCGCGGTGCTCGCCGACAAGATCGCCGCGATGTACGTGACCCAGGCCGTGCTCGGTGCCCTCGTACACCGGCAGGCGACCGGGCGCGGCCAGCGGGTGGAGGTGCCGATGTTCGACGCGGTGCTCGCGTTCAACCTCGCCGAGCACCTCGCGCAGGCCGCGGTGCCGGGCGGGCGGGTCGGATACCGCCGCATCCTCACGCCGCATCGCGGGCCGCACCGGACCGCCGACGGGCATGTGGCGCTGCTGCCGTACGCCGACGCGGACTGGCGGGCCGTGTATACGGCCGCGGGGCGGGTGGAGGAACTGGAGCGGCCGGTGTTCGCCTCGGCGAAGACGCGGCACGCCGACCCGGACACCGTGTACGGCAGCCTGGCCGGGATCCTGGCGGAGCGGACCACGGGGGAGTGGCTGGAGCTGTCCCGGGAGCGGGCCGTACCGGCGGCGCGGGTCTCCTCGCTGCAGGAGATCGTGGACGATCCGGAGCTGCACCGCGGGGTGCTGCGGGAGGCCGAGCATCCGGTGACGGGGACGTACCGGCAGATCCGGCCGCCGGTCCGGTATGAGGACTCGCCGATGTCCGTACGGCGGCACGCTCCGCTGGTGGGGGAGCACACGGCCGACGTACTCGCCGAGGCCGGTCTGACCAGGGAGGAGATCGCCGCCATCACCGGTGACCAGCCGTGACGCGAACATGGCTCATCAACCCTCAGGGGGAGGCGGAAGACCAGCCCTTCGGTGGAGGCGGTCGTGCGGCCGTCCTGCGTACCGTCGTTCCCGTTCGGATTCGATCGGGTGTTCGACGGAACGGAGAAGATCATGCCGCGCGTCAAGCGCACCGCAGTCATCGCGAC
>WHSL01000391.1 GCA_009380095.1 Streptosporangiales bacterium
ATGAACTCCTCGATCAGGCTGGACTTCCCGACCCGGCGGCGCCCGCGCATGAGAACGCAGCGGCCAGGCTTTGCCGTGCCGATCGCGGAACCGATCGCGGCGAGCTCATCGCCCAGGGTGGCCAGCTCCCGCTCTCGCCCAACGAATCCTCGCATGGTCACCCCTCATCGGAGGGCATGAGTTTACTCTACTTGAACTTGCTACACTGAAGTTTACTAAACATAAATGTAGCTTGAGGTCGTCAGCGGTGCAGGGCGGTGAGGAGGTCGGTGCCGAGGCGGCGGAAGGCCTCCTGGTCGAGTTGGTAGTGGACCTGGGCGCCGTCGCGGTGGGTGTGGACGAGGCCCGCTTCGCGGAGGTGGCGGAGGTGGCGGCTCATCTGCGGGACCGTCATCTGGAACCGCGTGGCCAGCTCCGTCGTGGTCATCGCGTTCCGCAGGATGGAGTGGCAGAGCTCCAGGCGGAGCGGGTCGTGCAGCACGGACAGCCGGCGCCGCACCTCGTCCAGGGTCAGGCCGGCGTCGTACGGCCGCCCGGCCGCCTCGTTGGTCATGGCGTATTGGATGGCCACCGGGTGGCCGGGATAGTGCTTGATGACGAAGTGCGGGTTGACGTGCACGGACGGCACGAGCACCGTGCCGTCCGCGTCGAGGCGGACGGTGGCGGCGTAGAACTTGTCGGAGTCGGCGCGCGGGGGATCGTCGCGGACGCGGCCCGGCTTCGGCAACGCGCTGGCGCCGGAGAACCTGCTCACCGCGGGCATCCTGGTGTTCGCGGCGCTCGGCGCGTACGCGGTCGCGGGGTCCATCGCGGACCTGGCGATCGCGGTGGCGTGCCGGCTCGGCGGGTTCCTGATGCGGCGGGCGGGCTATCCGGTGGCGCCGATGGTGCTCGGTGTGGTGGTGGTGGGACCGTTGATGGAGATGCAGTTCCGGCGGGCGCTGGCGTTCAGCGAGGGCGACCCCACGCCCTTCATCACGCGCCCGATCAGCCTGGCGATCCTGTTGCTCGCGGTCTTCTTCCTGGTCGGGCCCGTACTGGTGCGCCGCCGCCAGGCGCGCACCCGCGAACCCGGCACGGTCTCGGCCGGGTAGGCCCGTAGACTTGCGTGACGTGACCGAGCTTCCCGTGCAGTACTTCCCCGGCCGTGACGGCACCCAGCTGGCGTACCGCGAGGTGGGGGAGGGCCGGCCGCTGGTGCTGATCCACGGCTACTTCTCCACCGCCACGGTGAACTGGATCAAGTACGGTCACGCCGCCGCCATCGCCGCCCGCGGGCACCGCGTGATCATGCCGGACCTGCGCGGCCACGGGGACAGCGGTAAGCCACACGACAAGGCCGCGTACCCGCCGGACGTGCTCGCCGACGACGGCTTCGCGCTGCTCGAGCACCTGGGCCTGGACACCGCTCGTCATGACACTGCCGGCTCGCCCGACTACGACCTGGGCGGGTACTCCCTGGGCGGGCGTACCACGGTGCGCATGCTGATCCGTGGCGCGACGCCCGGCCGGGCCATCGTGGCGGGCATGGGGCTGGAGGCGATCACGGCCACCGCCGAGCGGACCGACTTCTTCCACCGGGTGTTCAACAACCTCGGCACGTTCGAGCGCGGCACCGCGGAGTGGCGGGCCGAGGCCTTCCTGAAGACCGTCGGCGGCGACCCGGTGGCGCTGCTCAACGTCATCGAGACCTCGGTGGACACGCCGCTCGGCGACATCGAAAAGATCGAGACGCCCATGGCGGCCGTGATGGGCACCGAGGATCTGGACCACGGCTCCCCCCGGGCGCTCGCCGCCGCGTTGCCGGGCGGCACGTACGTGCCCATCCCCGGCAATCACATGAGCGCGGTCACCAAGCCCGAGCTGGGCACGGCCATCGCCGACTTCCTGGGCTGAGGCCCGCGCGCGGAGGCCGTACTTAGCGGGCGGTTAGTCCGAATTGGCACGGTGGGTCCGACAATCGAATCGGACATCACCGGGGGGCCTCATCCTCTGCTCACCACGGATGTCCGGACAGCGGCTGCGGTCCATCGCCGAGCGCACCACGGCGGTGATCGCGCACCGGGTCAGCCGTACGGTCCCGTCCATCGCGATGGACTGGGGCACCGGCATCGACCAGGCGGTGACCCACGTGCACGCGCTGGGGC
>WHSL01000020.1 GCA_009380095.1 Streptosporangiales bacterium
GCGAGGCCGCGATGCTCCAGAAGGCCCAGGTGGATCCGAGCCAGACGCCACTGATCACCAGCCAGATGATCACCAGCTTGGCGGCCCGGCGAGCCCGCTCCTCGGGCGGCGGCAGGGCCGGAGCCCACGGCGGGCCCATCGCGCCATATCCGGGCGGCCCCATCGCGCCGTACCCGCCGCCGGGCGGTCCTGGAGGGGCGGGAGTGCCGGATGTGCCGGGTGGCGGCGGAAGGGTCATGGACGCAGCATGCCCGAGGACGCGTGTTCTGCGCACCCTCGTCGCCGATCATGGCCACCGGGACGCCCTGAGCCGGTGTCGTCACGGGCGAAAGGCCCTTGTGCGAGGGCTGTGCGGTCACGGGATAATGCGCTCATGGCCACGGAGAGTCGCCGGGCGCGGGAGATGCTCGACGCGCTGCGCGCGGAGCTGATGCCGGGCGGGCAGACCCCGCCGAACCGCTTCATCGCCCTGCTCACCAAGGGCGCGGTGCCACGCGAACGCCTCGCCTGGCTGGCCGCTGAGCAACACCACATCATCAACAGCGACCAGCGCAGCTTCAGCGCGCTCGCGACCCGCTTCCCGCAGGCGCCGGCCGGGCCGTTCTTCCTCGGCCTGGCGCAGGGCGAGATCGCCGCGCTCGACCTGCTGCCCGCGCTGATCGACAAGACCGGGCCGCGCGACCTCGCGGCGTACGTGCCGAAGCCGCTCGCCCAGACCTATCCGCACTTCCTGGCCTGGTGCGCGCTGAGCGCCCCGGCGAGCGCCGTGGCGATGGCGATGGCCGCGAACCTGGAGGTCTGGGGGTCGTACTGCTCGGCCACCGGCGCGGCGCTGCGCGGATCGTACGGTCTCGGAACGGAGGCGGTCGCCTTCTTCGACTTCTTCTCCACCCCGCCGGACGGGTTCACCGAGCAGGCCGTCGACGTGGCGCAGGCCGGGCTCGACGGCGGCGAGGAGCCGGAGACGGCCGTCCGTACGGCCCGCGCCATGCAGGCCTACGAGCTCGCCTTCTGGGACGCCCTCGCCGAGGGCCTCTGAGCCGGAGCCGAACGCGCGAACGGCCCCGTCCCGCGGGAGGTGGGACGGGGCCGTCGCAGGCGTGCGTCGCGGGTCAGCCGCGCATGGCGGCCCTGACCGCGGCGCGGTCGGCGCGGAGCTTCTCCAGAGCCTCGTCCAGGATGGCCTGGCCGTCGCTCTCGCTGCGCCGCTCCTTCACGTAGGCGAGATGGGTCTTGTACGGCTCCGTACGGGGAGGGTCGGGCGGGGCCTGGGGGTCCCGGCCCGCGGGGAAACCGCAGCGAGGGCAGTCCCACTGCTCGGGGACGGCCGCCTCCGAGGCGAAGCTGGGCAGGGTCTCATGCTTGTTCGCGCAGTAGAACGCCACCCGGACGCGCGGCGCCGACTCGCCACGCTCCGCCTCGCCCATCGGGCCGGCGCCGACGCGGCTGCCGCGAATCGCGTTGCCACTTCCCACGGATCACACCTTTCGGGGGGCCAGGGGGTCACCCCCCGGGACCAACACTGCGGATCGGCCCCACTCACGGTGGGGACGACGGTTCGATTGTTGTCAGCGGGCCACGCAGTGCCTCCGCCGGGCGCGCGGCGGCCGGTGGAACCCGCGTGGGTCAGGCCTTCATCAGCAGGCCGAGCACCACGATGCAGGCGAACCAGATGATGGCGGTGCCGATGGTGAGGCGGTCGAGGTTGCGCTCGACCACCGACGATCCACCGAGCGAGGTGGAGACACCGCCACCGAACAGATCCGAGAGTCCGCCGCCCTTGCCCTTGTGGAGCAGGACGAGCAGGACGAGCAGAGCGCTCGTGATGATCAGAACGATGGAGGTACCGATGATCACTGTAGAAGCCTGCTCCCTGTGTGGGCTCCGGCCCCGCCGCTGGGCGGGCCTGCTTTCAATATCCGGCGCCACGCCGTCGTGACGCCGGAAGCGCTGGGGGTGCATGGGCGGTTACCCGAACCGAGTATCACCCAGACTCGACAAGCCTACGACGAACCGGCACGTGCTGCGGCCCGAACCCCCCAGCGTGTCCTCAGGTGCCGGGAAAAGTCATGCGCCGCGACTCACCGCCGTCACTCCGGATGTCGTACGTCGCCGCCGATCATCACCCCGCGACGGCCAGGTCACGGTACCGGCAGATCGTGACGAACTCCACCGCGTCGAGGCTGGCCCCGCCGACCAGGGCGCCGTCCACGTCCGGCTGGGCCATGATGCCGGCGATGTTGCCGGACTTCACGGACCCGCCGTACAGGATGCGGATGCGGCCCGCGAGCTGGCCGCCGTACACGTCGGCGAGCTGAGCGCGGATCGCCGCGCAGACCTCCTGCGCGTCGTCGGGGGTGGCGACCTCGCCGGTGCCGATCGCCCACACCGGCTCGTACGCGATCACGATCTCCTCGGCCTGCTCGGCGGTGATGCCGTCCAGAGCGCCCCTCAGCTGGCCGACGCAGTGCGCCACCTGGGCGCCGTCCCGGCGGACCTCCAGCCCCTCGCCGACGCACAGCAGCGGCGCCATCTCGTGCGCCAAGACCACCTTGACCTTGGCGTTCACCAGCGCGTCGGACTCGCCGTGGTGCTCCCGCCGCTCCGAGTGCCCGGCGAGCACGTACCGGCAGCCGAGCTTGGCCAGCATCGACGCGGAGACCTCGCCGGTGTACGCGCCCTTGGGGTGCGCGGAGACGTCCTGCGCGCCGTACTCGATGCGCAGCTTGTCGCCGTCGATCAGCGTCTGCACGCTGCGCAGCGCGGTGAACGGGGGCAGGACCGCCACCTCGACCGCGTCGTAGTCCTTGTCGGACAGCGCGAACGCCAGCTGCTGGACCAGCTTGAGCGCCTCGAAGTGGTTGTTGTGCATCTTCCAGTTGCCGGCGATCAGCGGCTTGCGGGACAAGGCTCAGCCCTCCAGTGCGACAAGGCCCGGAAGCGTCTTGCCCTCGAGGTACTCGAGGCTGGCGCCGCCACCGGTCGAGATGTGTCCGAACGCGTTCTCGTCGAAACCCAGTGTGCGGACCGCCGCCGCGGAGTCGCCGCCGCCGACCACGGTGAACGCGCCCGAGTCGATCATGCCTTGGGCGACCGCGCGGGTGCCGTGGGCGTACGGCGCCATCTCGAAGACCCCCATCGGCCCGTTCCAGAACACCGTCTTGGTGCCGGTCAGCCGCTCCGCGAACAGCCGGCCGCTGTCCGGCCCGATGTCCAGCCCCATCCGGTCCGCGGGGATGGCGTCCGCGGGCACCACCCCGTGGTCGGCGTCCGCGCTGAACGCCGCGGCCGCGACGATGTCCGTGGGCAGCACGAACTCCACGCCGGCCTCCTCGGCGCGCCGCAGGTAGCCGCGGACCGTGTCGATCTGGTCCTCCTCCAGCAGGCTGCTCCCGACCTCGTGCCCGCGCGCGGCGAGGAACGTGAACACCATGCCACCGCCGATCAGGATGCGGTCGGCCACGCCGAGCAGGTTGTCGATCACCCCGAGCTTGTCGGAGACCTTGGAGCCACCGAGCACCACCGCGTACGGCCGGTCGGGGCTCTCGGTGAGCCGCTGCAGCACCCCGACCTCGGTGAGGATCAGCCCGCCGGCCGCGCTGGGCAGCCGCTTCGGCACGTCGTACACGCTGGCGTGCTTGCGGTGCACGGCGCCGAACGCGTTGTTCACGAACAGCTCGGCGAGCCCGGCCAGGCGGTCGGCGAAGGCGCCGCGTTCCGCGTCGTCCTTGCTGGTCTCGCCCGGCTCGAAGCGCAGGTTCTCCAGCAGCGCGTACCGCCCGTCTCCGAGCTCGCCGACGGTGGCCTGGGCGCTCTCGCCGACGACGTCGGTGGCGAAGGCGACCGGCTCGCCGAGCAGCTCGCTCAGCCGCTCCGCCACCGGGCGCAGCGAGAACTCGGGCTTGACCTGGCCCTTGGGGCGGCCCAGGTGGGCACAGACGATCACCTTCGCGCCGCGCTCGGCGAGCTTGCGCAGCGCGGGCAGGGTGGCACGGATCCGCCCGTCGTCGGTGATCCGCCCGTCGTCCAGGGGGACGTTGAGGTCGGCGCGGACGAGCACCCGCCGGCCGGGTACGTCGAGGGCGTCGATGGTCTTCATCAGAGGGCGCGGCCCACCAGCGTGACCACGTCGGCGATGCGGTTGGAGTAACCCCACTCGTTGTCGTACCAGCCGAGGATCTTCACGGTCCTGCCGGAGACCATGGTCAGCTGGGAGTCGAAGGTGCAGGACGCCGGGGAGCCGACGATGTCGGAGGAGACGATCGGGTCCTCGGTGTAGTAGAGGTAGCCCTTGAGCGGGCCCTCGGCGGCGGCCTTGAACGCGGCGTTGACCTCGTCCTTGGTGACCTCGCGCCCGACCTCGACCACCAGGTCGGTGAGCGAGCCGTCGGGCACCGGCACGCGCATGGCCATGCCGTCGAGCTTGCCCTTGAGCTCGGGCAGCACCAGCGCGGTCGCCTTCGCGGCACCGGTGGTGGTCGGGATGATGTTGGCCGCGGCGGCGCGCGCCCGGCGCAGGTCCTTGTGCTGGACGTCGAGGATGCGCTGGTCGTTGGTGTAGGCATGAACCGTGGTCATGAAGCCCTGGACGATGCCGAAGGAGTCGTTCAGCACCTTGGCCATGGGCGCGACGCAGTTCGTGGTGCAGGACGCGTTGGAGATGACGGAGTGCTGCGCCGGGTCGTACGCGCCGTCGTTGACGCCCATCACGACCGTAATGTCCTCGCCCTTGGCCGGGGCGGAGATGATGACCTTCTTGGCACCGGCCTCGATGTGCTTCTTGGCATCCTCGGCCTTGGTGAACAGGCCGGTCGACTCGACGACGACATCGACGCCGAGGTCGCCCCAGGGCAGTTTCGCCGGGTCGCGCTCGGAGAACACCTTGAGGAGCCTCCCGTCGGCCAGGATGCCCTCGTCGGTGGCGCGGACGTCCTCCTTGAGCGTGCCGAGGATGGTGTCGTACTTGAGCAGATGGGCGTTCGTCGCGTTGTCGGTGATGTCGTTGGCGGCGACGATCTCGATCTCGTCACCCGCGGCGTGCACCGCCCGCCAGAAGTTCCGACCGATACGGCCGAAGCCGTTGACGCCTACGCGGATGGTCACGGCAGTGCTCTCCTCGTACGTCGTGCCCGAGCCCCCGGATCGGGGGTGGGAATCCATTGTCCTAGAGCCACTTTGACCTTATCGAACCCGGGAAAACCCGGGGCCTCCGGCGCGCGGGTCAGCGGACGCGGTAGACGACGGCCTGGCCGTCCGGCGTGCGGTAGGCCGGCGCGGTCCCGGCCGGGCGCAGGGCCGGGCCGAACACATCGGCGGCGGCCTCGCGGCAGTGGCCACAGACGGTCGGCTCCCCCGCCCCGTACACGACGATGAGGTCACCCGCGGCGGGCCGGTCCGACGGGCCGTGCGTACGCAGCCGCATCGGCCAGGCCTCGCCGCCGAACGGGCCCTGCCGGTACACGCCGAGGACCCCCACGGTCCGCCGGTCCGCCCAGACCGTGGCGGCGGGCGCCGGGTGCGCGGCGAGCCAGGTCCGTACGCGCTCCATCTGGGTGGCGCCGCCCGCGCGGGTACCGGGGTCACGCGCCCAGCCCGCCGCCGCGGTGCCGGCCGTACCCAGCGCCATGACCAGCACCGGCACGGCCGCCAGCGCCGTCGCGGCGCGGCCCCGCGCCGGCGAGCGGCGCACCGCGAACGCCGCGGCCAGGGCCAGCGCGCCCAGGCCGCCGAGCACGAACGCGGGGAAGATCGGGAACCAGTACCGGATCAGCTGCAGCCGCAGCTTCGGCGCGGACGGGTCCAGCACCCCGCCGAGCAGCGTGAGCGGCACCCACAGGGACGCCACCCAGGCGGCGGGGAGCAGCAGCGGCAGCAGCGGGCGGCCCGGCCCGGCCTTGCGCCGCCGCCAGAGCAGGAACAGGCCGGCCAGCCCCATCAGGGCGGTGAGGCCGAGCAGCGCGTTCAGCCACCCGGCCTCAGGGAAGTCCTCCAGCGTGGTGGGCAGCCGCAGCAGGTAGACGTGCAGCGGCTTGTCCCGGTACGTGGCCGCGATCTCCGGCGGTGACGGGGCCTGGCCGTGCCCGGCGGCGGCCTTCAGCCGGGCCAGCGGGTCGCCGGCGACGAGCGCGGAGAGCACCAGCTCCGCGGCGAACAGCAGCACCATCGGCGCGGCCACGACGAGCAGCCCACGGAGCCCGGCCCGCCGCCACAGCAGCAACGGCACCAGCGGCCACACGCAGACCACGAACTCCCGGGCGAGGTAGCTCCAGCCCAGCAGCACGCCGATGGCCACGTACGCGGGCCACGCCGCGCGCAGGCGCCCCCGCCGCACCGCGACGGCCAGCGCCAGCGCGGCGGTGAGCAACGCGGCCGCCAGCACGTCGGGAAGCAGCTCGGACCCGTCGAGAAAGACCGGCGTGATCGCCACCAGGGTCAACGCCCCGGCGGCCCCCACGACCCGCCCGTAGAGCAGCACACCCAGCACGTACACCGCCGCCACCAACAGCACGGTCGTGAACAACGGCACAAGGTGGTAGGCGGTCTGCGAGTACCCGAACACCTCGATGGCCGCCCGGGCGGGCAACGTCACGCCGAACCGCAGGTACTGGTGCGCCAGCCCCGGGTTGTCCAGCGGCTCGGGAAAGGCCAGCGCCGCCCGGAGGTAGTTGAGCTGGTCCGACGGATACGGCGGGCGCAGGTAGGCGAACCAGACCACGAGCCAGCCGAGGCTGAGCGTGGCCATCGTCGTTGTCGTCGTGGTCCACCGCAGCGGGGACGCGACCCGGCGAAGCGTGACTCCTCCTCAGGGACGAGCTCAGGGACGAGCACGCACAGTGATCGTCATTTAGCCAACCACCCCCGTCCGGCCATCGCGATGACCCACGCCGCGCGCTCCCACACGAACACGCCGAACGTGGCGAGGGCGCCCCGTTCCCGGGACGCCCTCCAAGGCGCGCTGCTACATCGGTCATCCAAACGGCCACCGGGCGGCGGCAGGACCACACTCCCGAACCCGAGCGTCCCACCCGTGACCCCGACAAGACCACCACGTGAACACCGCGCGACACCCGCCCCGCACCTGGCACGGACGGCTCAGGGAACAAGCATGTCCGGCGTCAGATTGGCGTCCGTACCGGCGATGCCGAGCTCGATGGCCCGCTTGTCGGCCATGGCGAGCAACCGCCGGATCCGCCCGGCGATCGCATCCTTCGTCAACGGCGGATCGGCGAGCTGCCCGAGCTCCTCGAGCGAGGCCTGCTTGTGCTCCAGCCGCAACCGCCCGGCCGTGACAAGATGCTCCGGCGCCTCATCGGCGAGGATCTCCAAGGCCCGCTCCACCCGAGCACCCGCCGCCACCGCCGCCCGAGCGGACCGCCGCAGGTTCGCGTCGTCGAAGTTGGCGAGCCGATTGGCCGTGGCGCGCACCTCCCGCCGCATCCGCCGCTCCTCCCAGGCGAGCACGGACTCATGCGCCCCCAGCCGCGTCAGCAACGCACCGATCGCGTCACCGTCCCGCACCACGACTCGATCAACCCCCCGCACCTCACGCGCCTTGGAGTGGATCTTGAGCCGCCGCGCGGAGCCGACGAGCGCGAGCGCGGCCTCCGGCCCAGGGCAGGTGACCTCGAGCGACATGGAGCGGCCGGGCTCGGTGAGCGAGCCGTGCGCGAGGAACGCGCCGCGCCAGGCGGACTCGGCGTCGCAGACCGCACCGGCCACGACGTGCCGGGGCAGGCCCCGTACGGGCCGCCCGTTGTTGTCGATGAGCCCGGTCTGCCGGGCCAGGCTCTCACCGTCGCGGTAGACGCGGACCACGTACCGGTTGCCCTTGCGCAGCCCGCTGGGCGCCAGCACGACGACGTCGGAGCTGTGCCCGAAGACCTCGGCGATGTCCTTGCGCAGCCGTCGGGCGGCCGACCCGGTGTCCAGCTCGGCCTCGATCACGATCCGGCCGCCCACCAGGTGCAGCCCCCCGGCGAACCGCAGGAGTGTCGAGACCTCCGCCTTGCGGCAGCACGGCTTGAGCACCGTGAGCCGGCTCAGCTCGTCCTTCACCACGCCCGTCATCGCCATGAACGTTCCTCCCCCTCGTCGTGGCTTGTATCGGCCGGCACTCAGTCGGCACCGTGGCCGGGCCCCCGTGACCCGGCCTGCCCCTCGGCACCGAAGATCTCGGCGAACGCGTCACCGAACCGGCCCGGGTCGTGCCGGTCGCGGCCGTCGTTCAGTTCGGCCAGCTCGAGCCGCCCGCCCAGCGTGGACACCGCCTTGGCCAGCCGGTCCCGGTCGTCGACCACCCCGGGATCGGCGAGCACCACGTCCACGGCGAGCCGGGGCGCGTGTGCCGCCAGCACATCAAGATACGTGTGCGCGGAGAACCCGTCGGTCTCCCCCGGCTGGTGGGACAGGTTCAGCACCACCATGCGCCGCGCCCGGGTGGTCACCAGGGCCTCGGCCAGCTCCGGCACTTTGAGGTGCGGAAGCACGCTGGTGAACCAGGAGCCGGGGCCGAAGACGACCCAGTCGGCCTCCCTGACCGCGGCCACCGCCTCCGGCGCGGCGGGCGGGTCGTCCGGCACCAGGGACACGTTGAGCACCTGGCCGGGGGTGCTCGCGCAGGCCACCTGGCCACGCACGGTCACCACCTCGCCGGGCCGGGCCGGGTCGCCCCCCGCGACCTCGGCCTGGATGTCCAGCGGCACCGACGCCATGGGCAGCACCCGGCCGTGCGCGCCGAGCAGCCGGCCCATCCAGTCCAGCGCCGCGACCTGGTCGCCGAGCAGCTCCCAGAGCGCCACGATGAGCAGGTTGCCCAGCGCGTGCCCGGACATCTCGCCGGACCCGCCGAACCGGTGCTGCACCACCCGGCTCCAGGTACGGCCCCAGTCGTCGTCGCCGCAGAGCGCGGCCAGCGCCATGCGCAGGTCGCCGGGTGGCAGCACGCCGAACTCCGAGCGCAGCCGGCCGCTGGACCCGCCGTCGTCGGCCACGGTCACGATGGCGGTGAGGTCGCCGGCGACGCGGCGCAGCGCGGACAGCGAGGCGAAGAGTCCGTGGCCGCCGCCGAGCGCGACGACCCGCGGTCCCCGATCACCCATCCGTACGCACCCCGCCCTTCGCCGGCCCGCGTCCGTCGACTGCGGTCTTGCTCTCGGTCATGCTCCGCCTCATGGTGCCGCCCGGCGACGCCGTCACTCGCGGCCCAGGTCACGGTGGACCACCTGGACCTCGATGCCGTCGTCGCGCAGCCGCGCGCCCAGTTGCTCGGCCATCGCGACGCTGCGATGTTTGCCGCCGGTGCAGCCGACGGCGAGGGTGGCGTAGTGCTTGCCCTCCCGCTCGTAGCCGGCCGAGAGCAGCCGGAGCACCTCGGTGTAGGCGTCGAGGAACTCCTTGGCGCCGCTCTGAGACAGAACGTACTCCCGGACGGGCTGGTCGCGCCCGGTCAATGGGCGGAGCTCGGGAATCCAGTGCGGATTGGGCAGGAACCGGCAGTCGATCACGAGGTCGGCGTCGACCGGCAGGCCGTACTTGTAGCCGAAGGAGACCACGTTGACGCGGAGCGTGTTCTTCCCGTCGGCGTCGAAGAACGCGACGATCTTGGCACGCAGCTCGTGCACGTTGAGCTGGGAGGTGTCCACCACCAGGTCGGCCTCGCCGCGGATGCTCCGGAGCACCTCGCGCTCGGCGGCGATGCCGTCGGACAGCCGCCCCTCGCCCTGCAGCGGGTGCGGGCGCCGTACGCTCTCGAAGCGGCGGACCAGGGGGTCGTCCCCCGCCTCCAGGAACAGCACGCGCACCCGGCAGCCACGGCTCCTCAGCTCCTCGATGGTGGACCACAGGTCGGTGGTGAAGGCGCGGCTGCGCACGTCCACGACGGCCGCGACGTACGGCACCGCGCCCCGCGTGCGGGCCGCCAGGTCCACCATCGGTGGCAGCAGCCCCGGCGGCAGGTTGTCGACGACGAACCAGCCGAGATCCTCCAGCGCGCGCGCCGCGGTGCTGCGGCCCGCCCCCGACATGCCGCTGATGATCACGATCTCCGGTGCGGGGCCCCCCGCCATGCCCGGTGCGATCACGTCCCGTTCCCCATTCCTCGTTGCGCCGCGTCGCCGGCCGGCTCGCGCTCGGGCGCTCCGGCGAGCGTCGACGCGATGGTCTCCGCGAGCCTCGGGCCGATGCCGGAGACGGTGGCGATCTCCTCCGGCCCCGCCGCGGCGAGCTTCTTCACCGAGCCGAAGTGCTTGAGCAGCGCCTTGCGCCGCGCCGGCCCCAGGCCGGGGATCTCGTCCAGCCGGCTGGCGGTCATGCCCTTGGAGCGCTTCGCCCGGTGGTACGTGATCGCGAACCGGTGTGCCTCGTCGCGCACCCGCTGCAGCAGGTAGAGGCCCTCACTGGTGCGGGGCAGGATCACCGGGTCATCGTCGCCCGGCAACCACACCTCCTCTAGCCGCTTGGCCAGGCCGCAAACGGCCACGTCGTCGATGCCCAGCTCGTCCAGCGCGCGCTGCGCCACGGCCACCTGCGGCGGCCCGCCGTCGACCACGACGAGGTTCGGCGGGTACGCGAACTTGCGCGGCCGGCCGGTCTCCGGGTCGATCGGCGTGCCCGGGCCGCCGGCCTCCCCCGGGGTGAGCTCGGACTCCTCCCGGTCCCCCAGCGTGTCGAGCTCGCCGGTGGCCTCGCTCTCCTCCAGGTACCGGCGGAACCGCCGGGTGATCACCTCGTGGATGGAGCGCACGTCGTCCTGGCCGTCCACGGCCTTGATGCCGAACCTGCGGTACTCCGACTTGCGGGCCAGCCCGTCCTCGAACACCACCATGGACGCGACGACGTGCGTGCCCTGCAGATTGGAGACGTCGTAGCACTCGATCCGCAGCGGCGCCTCGGCCAGCCCGAGCGCCTCCTGGATCTCCCGCAGCGCGCGGCTGCGGGTGGTGAGGTCGGCGGCGCGCCGGGTCTTGTGCAGCGCCAGCGACTGCTTGGCGTTCCGCGCGACCGTCTCCATCAGCGCCTTCTTGTCGCCACGGCGCGGCACGCGCAGGTCCACCCGGCCGCCGCGGCGCTCCGTCAGCCACTCGGTGACGGCCGCCAGGTCCGGCGGCTGCTCGGGCACCAGCACCTCGCGCGGCACGCCGCTCCCGCTCTCCCCGCCGTAGACCTGGGAGATGAAGTCCTCCACCAGGTCGCCGGTGGTGACCTCCTCGACCTTGTCGACGACCCAGCCGCGCTGCCCGCGAATGCGCCCGCCGCGCACGTAGAACACCTGGACGGCGGCCTCGAGCTGATCCTGCGCGAACGCGATGACGTCGCAGTCGGTCTTGTCGCCGAGCACCACGGACTGCTTCTCCAGCGCCCGCTGGAGGGCCCGTACGTCGTCGCGGAGCCGTGCGGCCCGCTCGTACTCCTGGCTCGACGCCGCCTCGCGCATGAGCCGCTCCTGCCGCTTGATGAAGCGGTTGGTGTCGCCGGCCATGAAGGCGCAGAAATCCTCCGCGAGCAGCCGGTGCTCCTCGGCGGAGACCCGGCCCACGCAGGGCGCGGAGCACTTGTCGATGTAACCCAGCAGGCAGGGGCGGCCGATCTGGCCGGCCCGCTTGAACACCCCGGCCGAGCAGGTGCGCACGGGGAACACGCGGAGCAGCAGGTCCACCGTCTCCCGGATGGCCCAGGCGTGCGAGTACGGCCCGAAGTAGCGCACCCCCTTTCGCTTGGCGCCGCGCATCACCTGCACCCGGGGAAACTCGTCGCCGAGCGTGACGGCCAGGTACGGATAGCTCTTGTCGTCGCGATACTTGACGTTGAAGCGGGGGTCGTACTCCTTGATCCAGGAGTATTCGAGCTGCAGCGCCTCGACCTCGGTGCCGACCAGCGTCCACTCCACGGAGGCGGCGGTGTGCACCATGGTCTGCGTGCGCGGGTGCAGGCCGGCGTAGTCCTGGAAGTAGGAGTTCAGCCGGGAGCGCAGGCTCTTCGCCTTGCCCACGTAGATCACCCGGCCGTTCTCATCGCGGAAGCGATAGACCCCCGGAGCTTCGGGCACGGACCCGGGGGCGGGCCGGTAGGTCGCCGGATCTGCCACGTGCCTCACCTTAGTGGCGGCCACCGACATCCCGGCCGCGCTCAGGGGCGCCGTCCGGGGGTCGCGTTGGTGAAACGCGTGAATCGCCGGATACGTTTCGGTTAGCGGAGGAGTTCGACGCTGCTGCAGACGCGCACCGGGAGGTAACACCGTGGGAACCGCGACAAGCGGGTGGATCACCCTCGTCGTCGGCGTTCTCGTCGCGGTCGCCCTGCTCGAGCTGGTCAGGCGCCTCGTCACGCACCGGCTCGCGCGCCGCTGGCCGACCGGCTCGGCCGAGCTGAGCCCGGTGGTGCGGCCCGCCTTCGTCGCCGCGGTGCTGGCCGGGGTGCGCGCCTCGCTGCGCCCGGAGATGCTGCCGAACTCCCTGGAGTCGGCGATCTCGCACCTGGTGACGCTGACGCTGATCGCCGCGGTCACCTGGATGATCGTGGAGATCGTCAACGCCGCGAGCGACCTCTACCTGCTCCGGCTGGCGCAGGCCGGCGAGGGCACCCGGCACATCCAGCGCGCCCGGACGCAGATCGGCATGCTGCGGCGCGCCGCCGGTGCGATCATCGTGGTGCTCGGCTTCGGCGTGGCGCTGTTCACGTTCGAGGCCGTACGGGCCCTCGGCGCGGGCGTCATGGCCTCGGCCGGCGTGCTCGGCATCGTGGCGGGCATCGCCGCCCAGTCCACGCTGGGCAACCTGTTCGCCGGGCTGCAGCTGGCGTTCAGCGACGCGCTGCGGATCGACGACGTGGTGGTCGTCGACGGCGAGTGGGGCCGCATCGAGGAGCTCACGCTCACGTACGTGGTCGTCACGACCTGGGACGAGCGGCGGCTGGTGATGCCGGTCTCGTACTTCACCACCACCCCGTTCGAGAACTGGACCAAGGCCGGCGGCGCCCTGCTCGGCCCGGTGATGATCCGGCTGGACTGGACGGTCCCGGTCCGCGAGCTGCGCTCCGCGCTGTACGAGTGGCTGCAGCGGCAGGCCCTGTGGGACCGCCGCGAGTGGTCGTTGTCGGTCACGAACCTGATGGACAACGGGCTGGTGGAGCTACGCGCGGTGGTCAGCGCGGCGGACTCGGCGAGCCTGTGGGACCTCTCCTGCGACATGCGCGAGTGGCTGATCGAGTACGTCCGGGAGAAGCACCCGGACGCGCTCCCCCGCTTCCGTGCCGAGGTGCTGCCCGCCGACCTGTACGCGCGCTCGTATCCGGCCTCGGCGTTCCGCGAGCCGGTCTCCTGGGCCGACCGGGAGGCCGTACGAGACGAGGGTCACCGGCACGGCCCGCACGAGGCGCCACCGCGGGGAACCGGGGACGGCGACGGCACGTCCGAAGGGTGATCATCTCCGGATCTATTGGACTCCGCATCCAAGATCAACGCGGATCCGTTATAGTCCCCCGGGCTCGCCATGCCCCCGTCCGGCGAGTCGGCCGGTACCGGCAGGGGCTGCCTCGGCGCCGGGCTCGCCGTCGCCGGCGTCCTGCTGTTGCTGGCCGCCACCGCCCTCGTGGTCCTCGGGTACACGCAGCGGGGTGAGAAGATCAACCCCGCGTGGGCCAACGCGATGTGGCGCAACGCGCCGGCGGAGCGGCTGTTCCCCAAGAACATCGCGATGCACTACGAGCCGGGCACCGCCTCCGGCGGCAGGCTCGCCTCCTGGTACCGGGTCGGCATCGCGCCGGACACCTCCTGCCGGGCGGGGCTGTCGGAGAAGGCGATCGACCTGGCGACGGAGGCCGGCTGCGTCGCGGCCCCGCGGGCCACGTACGTGGACGCGACGGGGAACATGGTCGCCACCGTCGCGCTCGTCGCGCTCAAGCCCGGCGGCGCGGAGAACGAGAACGGCGAGACCCCGGCGGCCGTGCTCGACTCGCGGCTCGCCGAGGTGCGCTACGACTTCGGGCTCGTCAACGCGCAACCCCGGGATCACGCCGGCGGAGGTACGGGCCGTGCGGCGCGGCACCGCGCAACAGCCGCCGAGTGAGCGGAACGTGCTCGTCGGGTACGGCCAGATCAACGCGGCCCGCGCGGTCGCCGGCGCGGCCCGGCCGCCGAAGACGCTCAAGGCGGCGGTTCCGTACCAGGGGAAGGAGAACCTGGGCACTCCGGACGGGAGCGAGACGAGCCTGCTCGTCGTGGCCGGTGTCGGTGGACTGCTCGGGGTGCTGCCGCTGGGCGGCGGCGTCATGCTGCTCCGCCGCAAGAAGCCGGCCCCGGCCGCCGGCCCGCCCGTGCCCGGCGGCCCCGGTCCCGGCGGGCCGGGCGGGTACGGCCCCGGCGGTCAGGGCCCCGGCGGACCAGGCGGGTACCGCCCGCCACCGGGCGGCCCGGCGTCCCCGTACGGTGGTCCGCCCGGTGGTGGTCCCGCCCGCTGAACGACGCCGGTCAGGCCTTCACGATCGAGTCGCCCTCGACCTTGACGGCCTGCTCGGAAAGCGGCCGCTTGGCCGGTCCCCGCTCGACGGAGCCGTCGGCGGCGGAGAAGGCGCTGCCGTGGCAGGGGCAGAACACCGTGCCGTCCTCCACCCTGTCCACGTCGCACCCCTTGTGCGTGCACACGGTGGCGAAGGCCTTGAAGGTCCCCTCCTCGGGCTGCGTCACGACGATCTGCTGGTCCTTGATCACCTTGCCGCCGCCGACCGGCACGTCGGCCACCTTGGCCAGCGCGCCCTCGGCGGCGGGCGGGCTGGACGGCGGGGCCTGACTCGGCGTACCGGACGGGCCGGTGGACGCGCCCGGGCCCGCCGTACCGGCGCCCTCGTCACCTGTGCCGCAGGCCGCGAGCGCGGCCGCGCCGAGCACGCCGACGCCGACCGCTCCGGCGCCGGTCATCAGCCTCCGCCTGCTCGTCGCGTGCTCCTCCGGCCGCCCCTGATCCGGATCCGGCATGACGATCCTCCCGTCCCGTCCATCCGTTCTCGACTTGCGCATAAGTCATAGACGGGATGCCCGAAAACCGGGAGAAAGCCCCAGGAAACGAGGGAACCGGAGCTCGATCAGACGCCGTAGATCGCGCCGTCCCGCAGTTGGCAGGGGTAGGACTTGAGCGGCGCCCGGGCCGGCCCCTCCTTCACGGACCCGTCGCTGATCCCGAAACCGCTGCCGTGCGACGGGCAGAGGATCATGCCGTCCTCGACCGAGCCGAGCGTGGCGCCCTGATGCGTGCAGACCGCGGAGAAGGCCTTGAACGTGCCCTCCCGCGGCTGGGTCACCACGACCTTGAGGTCGCCGACCACGGTGCCGCCGCCGACCGGCACGTCGGCGGCCTTGGCGAGCTCCTTGCCCTTGAGGTTGGCCGGGGTCGTCGCTCCCCCGCCCTCGCGGGTCGCGCAGCCGGCCAGCGCGCCGGCCCCGAGCAGGGCAGCGGCGCACAGCAGGCCGCGCCGGCCGAGCAGGTCGCGTACGTCCTCGTGTGCGGGCATTCGGTTCGCCTCTTTCCGGGGTACCGTCATCACATCGACTACGAACTGTAGTACTACAGGCGATGTGATGAGCGCGCGCCCCTGCCGAGGCGCGCGGCCGGACCGCCGGTCAGACCCGTGTGCCCTCCAGCACCTGCTTGAGGAAGTGGCCGGTGTAGCTCTCCTTGACCTCGGCGATCTCCTCGGGCGTGCCGGTGGTGACGATGCCGCCGCCGCGCGAGCCGCCCTCCGGCCCCATGTCGATGACCCAGTCGGCGGTCTTGATCACGTCGAGGTTGTGCTCGATGACGATCACCGTGTTGCCGCCGTCCACCAGCCGGCCGAGCACGCCGAGCAGCTTGCGGATGTCCTCGAAGTGCAGGCCTGTGGTGGGCTCGTCGAGCACGTACACCGTCCGCCCGGTGGAGCGGCGCTGCAGCTCCGAGGCGAGCTTGACGCGCTGCGCCTCGCCGCCGGAGAGCGTCGGCGCGGGCTGGCCGAGCCGCACGTACCCCAGCCCGACGTCCACCAGGGTCTGGAGGTGGCGCCGGATCGCGGGGACCGCCTCGAAGAAGCCCAGGGCCTCCTCGATCGGCATGTCCAGCACCTCGGCGATGGTCTTGCCCTTGTAGTGGACCTCGAGGGTCTCGCGGTTGTACCGCGCGCCGTCGCAGACCTCGCAGGGCACGTACACGTCCGGGAGGAACTGCATCTCGATCTTGAGGGTGCCGTCGCCGGAGCATGCCTCGCAGCGCCCGCCCTTGACGTTGAAGGAGAAGCGCCCGGGCTGGTAACCGCGGATCTTCGCCTCGGTGGTCGCCGCGAACAGCTTCCGTACGTGGTCGAAGACGCCCGTGTACGTCGCCGGGTTGGATCGAGGCGTCCGCCCGATCGGGCTCTGGTCGACGTGCACGACCTTGTCGAGCTGCTGGGTGCCGGTGATCCGGGTGTGCCGGCCCGGCACCGTGCGCGCCCCGTTCAGCTCGCGCGCCAGCGTGTTGTACAGGATGTCGTTGACGAGCGTGGACTTGCCTGAGCCGGACACCCCGGTGACCGCGATGAACGTGCCCAGCGGGAACGCCACGTCGATGCCGCGCAGGTTGTGCTCGCGCGCGCCCTTCACCACCAGCTCGCGCGACTTCGCCGTCGGCCGGCGCAGCTCCGGCACCGGCATGGCCTCGCGCCCGGACAGGTACGCGCCGGTCAGCGAGCGCTCGCTGGTGAGAAGGTCCCCGACCGGTCCCGAGACCACGATCTCGCCGCCGTGCTCGCCCGCGCCCGGGCCGATGTCCACGGCCCAGTCGGCGGCGCGGATGGTGTCCTCGTCGTGCTCCACCACGATCAGCGTGTTGCCGAGGTCGCGGAGCCGGACCAGGGTCTCCAGCAGCCGGTGGTTGTCCCGCTGGTGCAGGCCGATGGACGGCTCGTCCAACACGTACAGCACGCCGACGAGGCCGGAGCCGATCTGCGTGGCCAGCCGGATGCGCTGCGCCTCGCCGCCGGACAGCGTGGCCGAGGCCCGGTCCAGCGAGAGGTAGTCGAGGCCGACGTCGAGCAGGAAGCCGAGCCTGGCGTTGATCTCCTTCAGCACCTGCTCGGCGATGGTCCGGTCCCGCTCGGAGAGCTCGAGCTGGAGCAGCAGCTTGGCGCACTCCCCGATCGGCATGTGGCAGACCGCGGCGATGGACTCCCCGCCCACGGTGACCGCCAGCGACACCGGCTTCAGCCGCGCCCCGTCACAGGACGGGCAGGGCACCTCGCGCATGTAGCCCTCGAAGCGCTCGCGGCTGGAGTCGCTCTCCGCCTCCGCGTACCGCCGCTTCACCCAGGGGATCACGCCCTCGAAGGTCGTGTAGTAGGAGCGCTGGCGCCCGTACCGGTTGCGGTAGCGCACGTGGATCTGCCGGTCGTGCCCGTACAGCACGGCCTTGCGCACCTTCTTGGGCAGCCGCTCCCACGGCGTCTCGGTGCGGAAGCCGATGTCGTCGGCCAGCGCGTCCACCAGGCGGAGGAAGTAGTCGCTCACGTGCCCGTTGGACCACGGGGAGATCGCGCCGCCGGACAGCGGCTTCGCCGGGTCGGGCACGATCAGCTCGGGGTCCACCTCCATGCGGGTGCCGAGGCCGGTGCAGTCGGGGCAGGCGCCCTGCGGCGCGTTGAACGAGAACGACCGCGGCTCCAGCTCCTCGAACGAGAGGTCGTCGTAGAGGCAGGCGAGGTGCTCGGAGTACATCCGCTGGCGGTGCGGGTCGTCCTCCGGGAGGTCCACGAAGTCGAGCACGACGAGGCCGCCGGAGAGCCCCAGCGCGGTCTCGACGGAGTCGGTGAGCCGGCGGCGCGCCGTGTCCTTCACCGCGAGCCGGTCGACGATCACCGCGATGTCGTGCTTCTCGTACTTCTTCAGCGTGGGGGCCTCGTCCAGCCGGACGGCCTCACCGTCGACCATGGCCCGGGAGAAGCCCTTGGTCTGCAGCTCCTTGAAGAGCTCGACGTATTCGCCCTTGCGGCCACGCACGACCGGGGCGAGCACCTGGAACCTGCTGCCCTGCTCCAGCTCGAGCACCCGGTCCACGATCTGCTGCGGCGTCTGCCGGGCGATCGGCCGGCCGCACAGCGGGCAGTGCGGCTTGCCCACGCGCGCGTAGAGCAGCCGCAGGTAGTCGTAGATCTCGGTGATCGTGCCGACGGTGGACCGCGGGTTCTTGCTCGTCGACTTCTGGTCGATGGAGACCGCCGGGGACAGGCCCTCGATGAAGTCGACATCGGGCTTGTCCATCTGCCCGAGGAACTGCCGCGCGTACGCCGACAGCGACTCCACGTAGCGCCGCTGTCCCTCGGCGAAGATCGTGTCGAACGCCAGGCTGGACTTGCCGGACCCGGACAGGCCGGTGAACACGATCAGCGCGTTCCGCGGCAGATCGAGGGAGACGTCTTTGAGATTGTGCTCGCGTGCACCACGCACGAGAAGTCGTTCAGCCACGGTCTTCCAGCAGCTAGAAGGGATGTGAGAGATACGCTCGCAAGCTTAACGAGGGGGTACGACAGAGTTGCTCCGAACGCATGTTCCGCTCGTCACCCCGCCGCCGCTCAGCCGGCCGTACGGGCCCGCCGTTCGCGCTCGTCGGCGGCCTCCCGCAACCTGACGGCGAGCCGTCGCGTCTCCATCACCGTACGGTCCAGCGCGTCCCTCGTGCGCGCGGCGTGCGGGCCCTGCCAGGCGATCGACCCCGCCAGCCGGCGGGACCGGCCGAAGCAGACCTCGAGGGCGTCCGCGGCCAGGCGGAGCTCGCGCGCCTCGCGCATGAGCCCCGGATCCGGGTCCGGCATCGGCCACCTCCAGGACACGCTCCCGTCTCCTCCATGCTGGCGAACACAAAGGGTGGTCGGCTACTTTCGGTGCGTGCCGGATCTGGACAGGCGCGTCATCGATCCGTCCGGGCTGACCCGCCTGGCCGCCCGACTACGGCGCGACGCCGAGGACGCTGAGACCGTACTCCGGACGCTGCACTCCCTCCAGGTCCCCGGTGAGTCGACGCGGCTCCGCCGGCTGCTGGACTGGGCCGCCGACTGCGCGCGCGGGATCGACCGGGCGGCAGCCCGCGCCCGGGAGTTGGACACGATGCCGGACGTCTTCGCCGGACTCGCGCTGTACGGACTTCCCGGGCGCGAGATCTACGGACTGGACCCCGCCATCACCGACCTGCAGGCGCAGACGCTGCGCGAGCTGATCGCCCGGGAGGGCACCCCCGAGGCGACGTCGGAGGCCGTACGGCGGTTCTTCACCGGCCTCACCCCGGCCGAGCAGGCCGCGCTGGTGGCGACGGACCCGACCATGATCGGCTCGCTCAACGGCGCGCCGCACACCCTCCGCTATGCGGCCAACCGCGCACTGATCGAACGCGAGCTACGCAAGGAGCTACTCGTCCTGGCCGCCCTGGGCACGAACAACAACCCGAACCGGGAGTACGCCGCGGCCCGCGTAGCCCGACTCACCGAGTTTCTCCAGCCACGAGAGGTCAAGACACGTACCGGATACGAATCAGAGGAGCGCCGGTTCCTCCTTTTCGACCCGTCCGGCGACGGCAAGGTGGCCGAAGTCTTCGGCAATCTCGACTCCGCGCACAACGTCGCGGTTTCAGTTCCCGGTGTCACAAATCGGCTAGACAACTTTGACGAATACTCGCAAGGGGTCCACGATCTATACGCGACCGCCCGGAATGCCGGAAAGCAGGATGTAGCAGCCGTGGCCTGGCTTGGCTACGACACGCCCGGCATCGTTGATGGTCTGCTACCGGATGCGGCCCAAGTTGGCGGCCCGGCTCTGCACGCCTTCCGCGCCGGGCTTAACACCCGTGAGGATGCGCGGACAACTCTGATCGCCCATAGCTACGGCACCCGGGTGAGCGCCACCGCCCTGCAGACGGGCGCGGTGTTCGACAACGTCATATTCATGGGCGGCCCCGGGTTCGCCCCAGGCGTGAGCAGCGTGGCGGACCTTCGCCTGCCAGGAGACACCAGGGTCTATGCGATGCGGGCAAGGGGTGACTATGTCTCCTACGCCCACTTCACAGGCCCAGACCCTGCCCGTTTCCCCGACATCACCCGTTTGGATACGAGTGGCGGTCCAACGATACCGACCGGCCACTCCCAGTACTTCATGCCGGAGACCGGGAGCCTCGCCAACCTCTCGGCTGTTGCGTGGGGCATCGGGACGCCTCGACCGGCCCCGCCCACCACTCCGGCGCAAGAGGCCTGGTGGGCTCCGGCGGAGGAGGTGCTCCTCACCGAGCTGCTGAAGCGGGTACCGCCCGAGGAGCGCCGGGAATTCGTGGCTCGGATGGCCCCTCACGTGCGTGATCTCACCGAGATCGGCCGCGCCCGCCTGGACCCGCTCTGGCTGGCATACGTGCTTGAGGACTCCGATCTATTGGACTTCCTGACTCCCGAGGAGTTCACCGAGGCCGTCACCGCCACCGCTGGCTCGGAGGCCTACCGGCAGGCCAAGCTGCACGGCGCGAGCGATACCGTCGCCTGGGTGGCCTCGACGGAAGCGACGGCTGCGACCCGGATCACGGTCACACTCCCCGTCCAGGCCGCATCCCGGGCCCAACTGTATGAGAACACCTACGACGCCTCGGTACTCGCCGCCCGCGGCGCTGCCGAGGTGGCCGAACGGGCCACCGGGGCCGCCGACGAAGCCATGGAGCGGGCCGTGGACGCGGCACGAGAAACCGCGGAACGCATCGCCGAGCGCGTACGTCAGCTGCCCGTACCCTGGCCCTTCGGAAGGCCCTGACCATGCCCCGGACCTGTACGGTGCCCCGGACACTCTCCGCCGTGGCCCTCGCGTGCCTCCTGACCGGCTGCACCTCTCTTCCGTTCTTCGGAGGAAACAGCGTGACCCCACAACGGGCCAGTACCGATCTCGTGGCGGAACTCACGGCCATCGCCGAGGCGATTCTCCCCGGCCATCAAGCCGACACAAGGATTGAACAGGCAGACATCGCGTGCGGCGGACCAGCGGGAACCAATGAGTCCAAGGTCTACAGCAAAATTGGCACGTTCATTCGCGATCCCGGACTCGACGCCTCCCCTCCTGAGGTCATGCGGACCGCGCGCCAAACCCTGACGAAGCACGGATGGCGCATCATCGGCGAGGAGACGATCGAAGGTAACCCCCAGCTGCGGTTCGACAATGAAGAGGGGGCAGGTGGCCGCCTAAGTTACGGCCCGAAGGAAAAGAGCATCCTGATCGACGCTCACACAGCGTGTCTCGATAACCCAGAGGGCTGAATCCGAGGCCCGTCGGCTGGCCCGAGGACGGCTCGTTCTGTAGCGTCGCGGTCGGAGATCCGCCCTGCGCACCCGGCCGCTCCGCCCCCACGCGTGTGGGGTAGACATGACCCCGGAGGCGATGATGACCCAGACCCCCGCGCCCGGCACCGCCGAGCCGCTGAGCCTGCTCGCGACGTCTACCGAGCGCCTGCTGGCGACGGTCGACGGTCTGTCCCAAGACGCCGTGACCGAGCGGTCCACGCTGCCCGGGTGGACGCGGGGGCACGTGCTGGCGCACATCGCGTACAACGCCGATGGGCTGCGGAACCTCGTGGCGTGGGCGCGTACCGGTGAGAAGACGCCGATGTACGCGAGCCCGGAGTCGCGCAACGCGGACATCGAGGCCGGGGCGCCCCGGCCGCTCGCCGCGCACCGGGAGCATCTCGCCCGCGGCGCCGAGGCGCTCGCCGCCGATCTCGCCGCGCTCCCGGCCGGCCGGCTGGACGCCGAGGTGTTCCTGCTGAACGGTAAGAAGCTGCTCGGCCGCGACCTCGCCTGGCAGCGGATGGCCGAGGTGGAGATCCACCATGTGGACCTCGACGCGGGCCACACGCCGGAGGACTGGCCCCCCGCCCTCGTCTCGTGGATCATGGACCGGACCGTCGTGGGCTTCCGGAACCGTGACGGCATGCCCGCCGTCGAAATCACGGCCACCGACACGGGCCGTACCGCCAGGCTCGGCCCGGACGGCGACGCACAGGTCGTCACCGGGCCGGAACACGCGCTGTTCGCCTGGCTGTGCGGCCGTTCGCCCGGCCACGACCTGTCCGTCAAGCCAGGGCCGATCCCGGCCCCGCCCACCTGGCCCTGAGGAGGCAACCCGCATGCCCTACACCGGTGACGTCGCCGTCGGCGGCCCCGCCGACGTCCGCGAGCTGCCTGGTCTGTCCATCACCAAGGTGGCGGTCGGGTCGTTCGAGAACAACGCCTATCTGCTGCGCTGCACCGCCACCGGCGACCTGCTGCTGATCGACGCCGCGAGCGAGGCGGAGCGGCTGCTGGAGTTGATCGGCGACGGCCGGCTGACCCGGATCGTCACCACGCACCGCCACCAGGACCACTGGGGCGCCCTCGAGGCCGTGGTGGAGGCCACGAAGGCGCCCGTCTCCGCGCACCCGCTGGACGCCGGGACGCTGCCGGTCCCGGTGGCCGACGAGGTGGACGAAGGCGACGAGATCCGCTTCGGCGAGGTGACCCTGAAGGTCATCCACCTGAAGGGGCACACGCCCGGCAGCATCGCGCTGCTGTACGACGGTGGCGGCGCGCTCGCCGACGCGCCGCACGTCTTCACCGGCGACAGCCTGTTCCCCGGCGGTGTCGGCAACACCTGGGGGAACAAGGAGAACTTCGAGAGCCTCATCGGGGACGTGGAGTCCAAGATCTTCGGCCGGCTGCCGGACGACACCTGGGTGTACCCGGGCCACGGCAAGGACACCACACTCGGCGTGGAGCGTCCTCACCTCGGCGAGTGGCGGGAGCGCGGCTGGTAGTCAGGCGCACTCCGGCTCCAGGGCCCGGCCCGGCTCCGGCGTGCCGGCGACCGGTGCGGGCACGGTGGTGACCAGCTCGAGCGCGGGCTGGGCGGCGACCGGCTCGGGCTCGGCGCCGACCGGCTCCGCCTCGCGGTAGCGCCGGCTCAGCAGCCGGTACTGCTTGCTGGTCAGGGCGACGACGGTGAGGGCGAACCCGAGGACCGCGGCGATCATGAGCAGCAGCGCGACGCCGCGCATCGGCCCGGTGCCGAGCCAGCCGCCCAGCAGCCGCGCGCCGGCCCCGTCCGTCATGAACGGCATGAAGACGAACTGCGCCAGCGGGCTGATCAGGAACGCGGTCAGCGGCGACGCCGACTGCTCCACGCTCTGCGCGAACCCGAACACCCGGCCCTGACGCTCGTACGGCACCACCTTCTGCAGCACGGTCTGCTCGGCCGCCTCCACGAACGGGATCAGGAACATGTAGACCGCGAGCCCGCCGAGGAGCAGCACCACAGACGCGTACATCGGGAAGATGAACGTCACCGTCCACAGCGCCAGGTTCACCAGCAGGACCAGCCGTACCGGGTTGGACGAGACGCCGGTGCGCGCGATGGTCAGCCCGCCGATGATCATCAGCGTGCTCAGCCCGCCCCAGGCGATCCCCCAGGTCTCGACCGACATCATCGACAGGCCGTACGGGTCCGTCAGCGCCATGAGCGCCCCGCCGAGCAGGTTGTTCAGCGTGGTGAAGAAGATCAGCGGGAACATCCCGGGGATCCCGCGGACCACCCGGATCGTGCCGCGCAGGTCGACGCCGTGGTCGCCCTCGCCGGCGGCGGCCTCGGTGAGCCCCTCGGGCATCCGTACGGCCTGCAGGTGGACCAGGGAGATCCCCAGGACGACGACCGCGAGGAGCAGCACCGGCAGCATGCCCCCGGCCCCCACGAGCAGGCCGCTGATCACCGAGGTGACCAGGAACGAGATGCCGGTGGCGGTGCCGACCAGGCCGTTCGCGCGGGCCCTGCGGGCCTCGTCGAACAGCACGGTGACGACCGTGGGTAGCGCGATGGTGCGGGGGTTTCCGGCGATCACGCCCGCCATCAGCAGGCAGATCAGCAGCCACAGCCGGCCACTGGCCGGGTCCCCCCACTCCTCGCCCGGAGTGACCAGGTAGAGCACGAGGCAGGCGGCGTACAGGCTCGCGGAGACGGCGGCGGAGGCCTGCATCACCGACTTTTTGCGGTGGTGGTCGACCAGGCTGCCGAACCAGATCCCGGTAAGGGCGGTGGCGACCAGGAAGATCCCGGAGAGCACTCCGGTGGCGAAGACCGACCGGGTCTCCAGGTAGACGAAGAACGTGATCGCGAACCAGACGGTGAAGTTGGTGACCGAGACCATGAGCACGTTGACCAGCAACTGCGCGAAGTTCCGTACGGCCGGATCGGCCAGCCGGAGGCGGGCCTCGGGGGCGTTGGGGGTCATCGTGGTCTCCTCAGGTGTGTGCCGCTGTGAGAGAAGACCCCAAGGGGCGCGGGAACTCATCGGTGCCGGGCGCCCGGCATTCGCAGAACAGCCGGGCGCCCCGCTCACCTGCGCGTACGCGCCTCAGCCGCCGAGGAGCCCGAGCAGCTCGCCGCGTACGGTCATGATGGCGAAGAAGGCGTAGAACGCGACCGACGCGATCATGAGGTAGAGGCGCGCTCCGCGCATCCGGATGGCCTCCGGCAGCGAGCGCCGGTTCAGCTTGATCAGCAGCGCCGCGTAGACGAGCGTCACCACCGACGCGGCCGAGGTGGAGATGAGCAGCAGCACCACCGGCTGGTCCATGCCCGCGAGCAGGATGGCCGAGCCGAGCAGCACCTCCACCCACACCACGGTCAGGTAGATCCGGCCCTCGGTCCAGAACGCCGAGCCGGCGAGATGGTTGCTGCGGAGCACGTCCGCGATGAGCCGGCCGAGGATGTCGATCAGGCCCAGCGCGGTCGCGCCTGGCCGGTCCCCGGCCGGGTCAGTCCTCCGTGGAGGCCGTGCCGCCGCCCACTCCGGCCGGCTCCTCGTCGGCGCCGTTCCGCCGGTCCTTGCGCGACCTCATCAGGCTGGCCACGGTCGTGACCACCATGGTCCCGATGATCACGCCGAGCGAGACCCAGATGTTGACGTCCGGCACGTGGATGCCGCCCTCGTGCATGGCGTGCAGGATGAGCTTCACGCCGATGAACGCGAGGATCACCGTGAGGCCGTAGCTGATGTAGACGAGCCGCTCCATCAGCCCGCCGAGCAGGAAGTAGAGCTGGCGCAGGCCCATCAGGGCGAAGGCGTTGGCGGTGAAGACGATGTACGCGTCCTGGGTGAGGCCGAAGATCGCGGGGATGGAGTCGAGGGCGAACATCAGGTCGGTGGTGCCGATCGCGATCATCACGATCAGCATGGGGGTGACGAGCCGCCTGCCGTCGTTCTTGATCGTCAGCTTGGCCCCGTGGTACTCGTCCGTGGAGGGCAGGACGCGGCGCATCATGCGGAGCATGAGGTTCTCCTCGTACTCCTCCTCCTCGCCGGCGGCCTTCTTGCGCGCGTCACGGTAGGTGTTCCAGGCGGTGTAGAGCAGGAACACGCCGAAGATGTAGAAGAGCCAGCTGAACCGGTTGAGCGCGGTGGCGCCGACGGCGATGAACATGCCGCGCATGATCAGCGCGATCACGATGCCGACGAGCAGCACCTCGTGCTGGTACCGCTTGGGCACCGCGAACCTGGCCATGATCAGGTAGAAGATGAACAGGTTGTCGACGCTCAGGCTGTACTCGGTGAGGTAGCCGGCGAAGAACTCACCCCCCGTACGGGGGCCGGCGAAGAGCAGCAGGCCCAGGCCGAACAGCACGGCCAGCGCGACGTAGATCAGCACCCACCGGGTGGCCTGCTTGAGCGTGAACTCCTTGGGTCCGTCGGTCTTCTTGCTGCCCGGGTGATCGACGATGATCAGGTCGATCACGATGATGGCGATCAGGCCCACGATGGTCAGGGCCCATGCCCACAACGGCACGTTCAACGGTTACATCCCTCCGGCCGATGAATCCCGCGAACGGGGATGATTGCCGGAGGTCTCTCCCGCCCACACGCGCCGAGGAACGCAGGGCCGCCGGCGCCGGGTCTCAAGACCGAGACCGTATTGACGACACCGGCGCGAAGGGATACTCCCCTCCACCGGGTTTGAGTATAGAGAAAAGCAGGGCTCAGCCGAACCCTCGGGGTCGGCTCGGTGTCGCGCCTACACGGTGGCAACGTCAGGCCGCCTCCCCTCTGTTCCCTGGCCACAGGGGCCCTCGCCCGGCCTATCACAAAATGATCACGTCGCATTCCTACCCCGGCGCCGCGCGTGAAAGCGGCCGGGGCGGGCCCGTACGGCCCCGATCCGCGCGGGCGGCGCCGCTCACGGACCCGCGCTCGCGAGCCGGCGGTAGTGGCCCAGCACCTGCTCCACGGCGTCCGCGTCGGAGGGCAGCGTGACCGCGCGGCGGCGCGCCGCCGCGGCCAGCTCGCCCGGCCGCTCCGGGTCGGTGAGCAGCTCGGTCACCGCCTCGGCCAGCGCGGGCGGGTCGCCGGGGGGAACGAGCACCGCCGCGTCTCCCACGACGTCCCGGACGCCGCCGACGTCCGTCGCGACGATCGGCAGCCCGGCGCGCAGTGCCTCCTGCAGCACCAGCGGCTGCCCCTCCCAGAGGCTGGGCAGCACGAACAGGTCCGCCGCCGCGATCAGCCCGCTCACGTCGTCGCTGCGCCCGATGAACCGTACGGGCAGCCGCTCCGCGGCGACCCGCTCGCCGAGCTCCGCCTCCAGCGGCCCTTCCCCCGCCACCACCGCGAGCGGCACGGCGTCGCCGCCGGACCAGCGGGCCGCCGCGTCCAGCAGCGTGGACAGGCCCTTCTGCGGCGCCAGCCGGGCCACGGTGAGCAGCAGCACGCGGTCCCGGCCGATGCCGAGCTCGGCCCGTACGCCCTCCGGGGAGCGGCGCGCCGACGGCCCCGGCGGGGCGGGCACCAGGGCGCGCTCCACCTGCCGCGCCCCCCGCGCTCGCATCCGGCCCAGCAGGTCCGGCGAGACGCCGAGCACCAGGTCCGCCCGGCGGGCCACGATCCGCTCCAGCATCCGGTAGACGGTGGCCAGCGCGCCCCCGGCGGGCGGGGCGTTGTGCAGCGTCACCACCAGCGGCCGGGCGCCGGCCAGCCCGGCCAGGGCGCCCGCGCGCAGCCCGTGCGCGTGCGTGACGTCGGCGTCCTTGAGGAGCCGGCGCAGCGCCGTCATGGTGGCCGCGTCGCCGCTGGGCCGCGGCCGGTCACTGATCGGGACCGGCGCGAACGTGGCGCCCACCGCGGTGAACCCGAACAGGTCCTCGGTGGCCCGGGGCCCCGCCACCAGCACCCGGTGCTCGCGCGCGATCAGCCCCTCGGCGAGCGCGCGGACGTGCGCCCCCACCCCGCCCCCGCTGGTGCCGAGCAGCAGAGCGATCGACGGTTTCTCGGTCACGTCACGCGCCTTCCTCCTTGTTGCCGGCAGAGTCCTCGTCCGGCTCGCGCCTCGTGGTCCTGCCGCGCCGCAGTACGGCCCGCAGGTCGCGCCCGGCCAGCGGGAGGGCCACCACCGCGAACCCGGCCAGCGCGGCCGCCGCGGCGCCCGCCGCCACCCCCAGACTGCCGAACCGGCCCGCCTCCCCGGCCAGCGCCTCCACGGCGGTGCCCGCCAGATATCCGGCCGCCATGGCCAGCGCCCCGGCGAGCAGCGCCCGCCGCAGCCCGGCCAGGGCCTCCCGGCCGCGCGCCCGGCGCACCGCGAACAGCAGCAGCACGCCCGCGGCGGTCATACCGATCGTGTTGCCGAGCCCCAAGGCCGGCACCGTCCAGTGTGGCGGCACCGACAGCGCGATCGCCACGTCGGCGACGATCACCACCGCCCAGCCGGCGACGGTCGCCACCGCCGCCTCCCCGGCCCGGCCGGTGGCCATCAGCGTACGCCCGAGGTGTGCGACGAGACCGTACCCGATGAGGCCCGGCGCGAAGGCCACCAGGGCCCGCGCCAGCACGGCCGGATCGGGGTCGCCCGGGGTGCCCAGCACGAAGAACCGCGCCACCGGCGTGGCCGTCGCCGCCACCACGGCGGCGGCGAGGCAGCACACCAGCACCACGGCTCGGGTGGTCGCGGCGGCGGTGGCGTCGAAGGCATCACGGTCGCCGGCGCTGTGCCGGCCGGACAGGTGCGTGAAGGCGCTCGTCGCGATCGGAACGGCCAGCACCGCCCAGGGCAGCAGGAAGATCTGCCACGCGTAATTGTACAGGCCGAGGGCGCCTGCGCCGCCGCGGTCGTTGGCCAGCACGAGTACGACCACCACCGAGGCCTGCTGGGCGAGCAGGGTGGCGATACCGGCGGTGGCCAGCGCCCTTACTCGCCCGGCCACGCCGGGCGGGAAGGTGAACGAGGGGCGCAGTGGCACCCGGGTGCGCAGCGCCGGCACGAGGGCGGTGAGGACCAGCGCGACCGCCCCCGCGGTGGTGCCGATGGACAGCGTCAGCTCCGCGGTTTCCGGGAGCCGGGTCAGGTCGCCTTGGTACGCGGCCGCGCCCGCGAGCGGCACGAACACGAGGTACGCGCCGATCACCACCAGGCTGGACAGCAGTGGCGCCAGGGCGGGTGCGAGGAAGCGGCGCTGTGACTGGAGGAGGCCGTAGAGGACGACCGCGACTCCGTACAGCACGATCTGGGGGGCGAAGACCCGGAGCATCCGTACGGCGACCGCGACGACCTCGCCCGCGTCGCAACCGCGCGGCGTGCCCACCAGCAGGTCCATCAGCGGACCGGACGCCACGGCGACGAGCGCCGCGAACGGGGTGAGGACCACGATCACCCAGGTGAGCAGGGCGGAGACCGTACGGGCCACGTGCTCGCGGTCGCCTCGCTCCACCGCCCCGGCCAGCACCGGGACCACCGCGCCGGCCAGCGCTCCCCCGGCGACCACCTCGAACACGATGTTCGGCACCTGGTTGGCGGTGTTGTAGGCGGTGTTGAGGCAGCCGTTGCCGACCGTCTGGGACAGCACCCAGCTGCGGGAGAAGCCGACCGCGCGGGCCGTCGCGGTGACGACGCCGATGAGGACGGCCGCACCGGCCAGCCCGGCACCGGCCCGGCGAAGGGCGCTCACTGTTGGCTCGCGCGGTCAGGACGCGCGCAGGCCGGCGGACCCCGCGCCGCCGCCGTCGCTGAGGTCGGCCGCCGGATCGGCCGCCGGGCCGGCGCCGGTTCCCGCCGCCGTGCCGGCCCTACTTCCCGCCGCCGCGCCGGCCCCGGTACCAGCCGTCGCGCCGGCGTGCTGCGGCGGGGCGGGGCGGCGGCCCAGTTGGTCGAGGCGGTCGAGGACCGGGTTGGCGGCGATGACCTTGGTGAAGCTGACGAACTCGCTGGCGGCGGTGAGCGCCACCACGCCGCCCAGCGCGACGGCGCGGCCGCGCGGGCCCAGGCCGGTGACGGCGGCGAGGCCGAGCAGCGCGCCGAGCGCATTGGCCCCGGCGTCGCCGAGCATCGCGCGCTCTCCCAGATCCTCGGGGAGCAGCGCGGCCGCGGCGCCCACCGCGGGCGCGGCGACGGCCCCGCCCGGGCCGCCCGCCAGGGCCGCGGGCACGCCGGTGAGCAGGCCGACCTTGGCCGCCCGCCCAGGACGCAGGTCGAACAGGTTCATCAGATTCGCCGACCCGGCGATCAGCGCACCGTCGGCCAGCGTGCCGACGACCCGCCCCAGCACGCCGCGACCGCCGCCCCGCCGGCGCGCGCGGCCGCAGAACGCGTCACTCGTCGTGTCCGGCAGCGCACCACCGCCGGACGCGGCGGGGCCGGAGCGGGCGATGGCGGCCGCGGTCAGGCCGGCCGCGCCGATGCCGAGGATCTTCACCGCGCCGGTGGTGACCTCGCCGCGGGCCAGAGCGCCGAGGTGGCCCTTGAAGCCGCGTGAGGAGCCGGACCCGGCCAGGTCGTCGTACGCGCCGAGGGCGCCGCAGCCCACCCCCGCGAGCAGCGCCGCGGCCCGCGTACGGCCCGGCACACCGGGCGACACCGCGACCGCCGCGGAGGCGCCCAGCGCCAGGGCGGGGCCCTCCAGCAGGGTGAGCGTCTCGCCCCGGAAGTTCGTGCGCTCCCACGGCTCGCGGCCGCGCGGCGGCCTGCGGTTGAGCGCGGCGTACGCGGCACGCGCCGCGACCGCGCCGAGCGCGGCACCGGCTAGACCACGCACGAGTCCCATGCCGCTCATCCCTTCGAGATCGGCGGGGGCACCGGGTCGGGCAGGAAGGCGTCGGCCCGCTCGCCGATGCCGTACTGACCGGACTGCCCCTTGCGTTCACCCGCCAGCGCGAGGACGGTGACGACCTGCCCGGCCTGGGTGTCGGCCACGTCGTTGCTGGACACCCCGTCGGCCGCGTCGTCGTCGCGGAGCGCGGCGAGCAGCCCGTCGGTGGCACGGGCGGTCGGCCCACCGGCGACCACCGCGCCCTGGCCGGTGTCGTCGAGCGCTCGGGCCACCGCGACGAACGCCGCGTTGTCCCCATTGATGTCCGGGCCGGGGAACGCGCTGGACGGGGCGATCACGACAGCGAGTGTCGCACGCGTGGCGGGCTCGCCGCTGAGCTTCAGATAACCCCCGGTCTGGAAGCCGGTGAGCACGGCCTCGGCCGCCGGATCCTCCCGGCCGGCCTTCTCCTCGTTCTTGGCGAGCGTGGCCCACGCGATCTCCGCGGCGGCACGCTCGTACCGCGTGCCCGACGGCAGGGCCAGCTCGGCCGGCTTGAGCCGGTCGGTGAGCCCGGAGATGACGCCGCCCTCCTGGTCCTCCAGGTACCTGTCGGTGAAGCCGACGGTGCCGGTGACCGTCGCGCCGGCCTGCTGGATCCGGGCGGCGACGGCCTCCACCATGCGCGCGTCGGCGCCGGGCGCGGTCATCACCACCACGCGGGCGTCGGTGAGCCGCTCGGCGACCAGCTGCGGCGCGTACGCCCCGATGAGCTGGTCGTCGCCGGTGCTGAGGGCCGTCAGCGCGTCCTTGTCGGCACGGAGCTTGTCGGTCTCCTCCTTGAGGCTCACGCCCTCGGCCTTCAGCTGGTCGAGGAACGGGTCCTGCAGCATGGTGGTACCGAGCACGATCCCGACCGCGAGGGCGAGGAAGACCGCGACGATGGAGACGAGGTGATAACGGAAATCGATCACGAGAAGAGTCCGGTCAGCCAGTAGATGAAGGCGTCCCACCGCGCGTCCAGGAAGCCCAGGTAGGTCTGCCCGGCCGGGGTGCTCCAGAGCGCGGCGGCGACGGTGATGAGGGTGGCGAGGACGAGCAGCAGCAACGCGGGCGGCGAGATGCGGCTGCGGTACAGCCGGCTCACGCCCTTGGCGTCGACGAGCTTGCTGCCCACCCGCAGCCGGGTGAGGAAGGTGCTGGCCATGCCGGCCCGCCCCTTGTCGAGGAACTCCACCAGCGTGGCATGCGTCCCGACCGCGACGATCAGGCTCGCGCCCATGTCGTCGGCGAGCAGCATCGCCACGTCCTCGCTGGTGCCGGTGGCGGGGAAGGTGACCGCGTCCAGCCCCATGTCGCGGATGCGCTGCAGCCCGGGGGCGCGGCCGTCCCGGTACGCATGCACGACCAGCTCGGCGCCGGTGGCCAGCGCCCGGTCGGAGACCGAGTCGAAGTCGCCGACGATGATGTCCGGCGTGTAACCGGCCTCAAGCAGCGCGTCGGCGCCGCCGTCGACGGCGATCAGCACCGGCCGGTACTCCCGGATGTACGGCCGCAGCGTCGCGATGTCCTCCCGGTAGTGGTAGCCGCGCACCACGATGAGCACGTGCCGGCCGTCCAGCGGGGTCGCGATGTCCGGCACGCCGATGCCGTCGATGAGCAGCTCACGCTCGCGCTTGAGGTACTCCATGGTGTTCGCGGCGAACGCCTCGAGCTGGACCGACAGGCCGGCCTTGGCCTCGGCCATGGCCGCCTCGATGCTCTCGGAGTCCTGCAGCGTGCCCTTGGCCACGACCTGGTCGCCGAGGTAGAGGGTGTCGCCCTCCAGGCACACCTCGTCGCCCTCGCTGAGCTTGGCGAACACCTCGCCGCCGACGTCGTCGACGAGCGGCACGCCCGCCTCCACGATGAGGCTCGGGCCGAGGTTGGGATACCGGCCGCTGATGCTGGTGGCGGCGTTGACGACGGCCCCCACCTCGCACGCGACGAGCGCCTCCGCACTGACCCGGTCGAGGTCCACATGGTCGATGACGGCGATCTCGCCGGGCCTTATGCGCTTGGTGAGGTTCTTCGTCCGCCGGTCGAGTCGCACCACGGCGGTCACTCCGGACGATTCCTCCGTCCGGCTCCGGCGCAGCTTGGGGATCTTCAGGGACGGAGTCTTCATCGTCAGCAATCCTGCCAGACGATGGGCCCTGCCAGGCGAAAAACGCCACGTCACGGCGTGTTCATCGCCGCTCACATCGCTCCGCACGCAGGGATCTTCCGGACCTACGTGGTGAACCTCACCTTCCCCCAAGGTTGACCGCCTCCCCGTCGACACCGTGCCGACAGTGTCTCAAACGCTCGGGGCACGCGCCCGGCCGCACGGCATGGCCGGCTCCGCGCTCCGCTCAGTCCGGTATCGCGCGGTCGCCCGCCGCCGTCTCCAGCAGCTCCTCCGCGTGCGCCCGGCCAAGCTCGGAGTCCTCCAGCCCGGCGAGCATGCGGGACAGCTCCCGGACCCGGCCCTGGGTGTCCAGGCGGGTCACCCCGCTGGCGGTGACCGTACCGTCGTTGGACTTCTCCACCAGCAGGTGCGCGTCGGCGAACGCGGCCACCTGCGGGAGGTGCGTGACGACCACGACCTGGGAGGTGTGCGCGAGCCTGGCCAGCCGGCGGCCGATCTCCACCGCCGCCTTGCCCCCCACCCCGGCGTCGACCTCGTCGAAGACGAACGTCGGCACCGGGTCGGCACCGGCGAAGACGACCTCGATGGCGAGCATCACCCGGGACAGCTCACCGCCGGACGCGCCCTTGTGCAACGGGAGCGGCGGCGCGCCCGGGTGCGCGGCGAGCAGCAGCTCCACCTCGTCCCGGCCGTGCGGGCCGTAGTCGCCCAGCGGCGTGACCGAGACGGCCACCCGCGCGTGCGGCATGGCGAGCGCGGTGAGCTCCTCGGTGACGACGGTGCCGAACCGTTCCGCGGCGGCCTCCCGGACCCGCGTGAGCTCGGTGGCCAGCTCCTCGAGCCGCCCGTCCAGCTCGGCCTTCTCGGTGCGCAGCTCCTCGATGCGCTCGTCGTCGCCGTCCAGCTCGGTGAGGCGCTCGGCGGCGCGCTTGCCCCAGGCCAGCACCTCCTCGCAGGTGCCCTCGGCGTCCCCGTACTTGCGGATGAGCTGGGTGAGCGCGGCCCGCCGCGACTGTACGGCGGCCAGCCGCGCCGGGTCGGCCTCCACGGTCTCGGCGTAGGAGGCCAGCTCGGTCGCCACGTCGGACAGCAGGTAGCCGGCCTCGGCGAGCCGGTCGGCGAGGCCGGCCAGCTCTTTGTCGTGGTCCCGTACGGCCTGGAGGGCGTGCCGGGCACCGCCCACCAGGCCCACCGCGTCCGCGGCGAGCTCGCTGGAGGGGTCGCCGAGCAGGGCCTCGTGGGCGCCGGAGGCAGCCGCGCGGAGCGCGTCGGCGTGGCCGAGGCGCTCCTCCTCGGCGGCGAGTTCGGCCTCCTCCCCCGGCTCCGGGGCGAGCTGCTCGATCTCCTCCAGGCCGAAGCGGAGCATGTCCGCCTCCTGGGCGCGCTCCCGGGCCTGCGTGCTGAGCTCCTCCAGGGTGGCGGTCACCTCGCGGTGCCTGCGGTAGGCGGCGGTGTAGGAGGCCAGCGGCTTGACCAGCTCCTCGCCCGCGTACCGGTCCAGGGAGTCGCGTTGCCGGCCCGGCTGCAGCAGGCGCTGCTGGTCGGACTGGCCGTGCACCGCGACGAGCTCCTCGGCGAGGTAGGAGAGCAGGCCGACCGGGACCGACCGGCCGCCCGCGTGCGCCCGTGACCGGCCCTCGCTGGAGACGGTCCGGGTCACGATCAGCGTGTCGCCGCCGTCCAGCTCGCCGCCGACGTCGGCGACGCGGGCCGCCACCTTGCCGGCCGGGTCGATGACGAGCCGGCCCTCGACGGCGGCCCGGTCCGCGCCGGGACGCACCCGAGCGGGATCGGCCCGGCCGCCGAACAGCAGCCCGAGCCCGGTCACCACCATCGTCTTGCCCGCCCCGGTTTCGCCGGTGACCACCGTGAAGCCTCGGGAGAGCTCGAGCACGGCGTCGTCGATCACGCCGAGCCCTGTTATGCGCACCTCTTCCAGCACCGGCTAGCGCTCCTCCCTCGGATCGGCCAGGCGTGCGGTTCCCCCGGGCCCGCCGGCCTCCTTCGGCGACGGCGCGTCGCGCCGTCCGCGCCACCCCACCACGGGGAGCCCGAACTTCGCCACCAGCCGATCGGTGAACGGGGCCCGGTGCAGCCGGGCCAGCCGTACGGGCCGTACGCCGCGGCGCACCTCGACCCGCGCCCCCGGGGGAAGGTCGACGGTACGGCGACCATCGCACCACAAGACCCCGCCCGGTGTCTCGGGCAGCACCTCGACGGCCACCAGCGAACTCGGCGAGACCACCAGCGGCCGGGCGAACAGCGCGTGCGCGGACAGCGGGACCACCATCATGGCCTCGACCTCCGGCCACACCACGGGACCACCGGCGGAGAACGCGTACGCGGTGGAGCCGGTGGGCGTGGCGCACACCACACCGTCGCCGCCCCAGCGGGACAGCGGCCGGCCGTCGATCTCGACGACCAGCTCGAGCATGCGGTCCCGGGCCTCCTTCTCCACGGTGGCCTCGTTGAGCGCCCAGTTCTCCGCGACGACGGCGCCGTCGGTGCGGACCGTGACGTCCACGGTCATGCGTTCCTCGACCGTGTAGTCGCGGGCCACCACGCTCGCCACGGTCTCGGTGAGGTCCTCCCGTTCGGCCTCGGCGAGGAAGCCGACGTGGCCCAGGTTCACGCCCAGCAGCGGCGCCCTGGCCGGCCGGGCCAGCTCGGCGGCGCGCAGCAGCGTGCCGTCGCCGCCGAGGACTATCACGACCTCGACGTCCTTCGCCGCCTCCGGCGTCGCCGGGATCACGTCGAGCTGGGACCGGTCCGCCCCGGCGCGGCACAGGTCCGCCGCCTCCGACTCCAGCGTGCGCACCGCCATGCCCGCCGCGGTCAGCCGCTCGATCACCAGCTCGGCGCTGCGCACCGCGGCGCCGCGGCCGGTGTGCGTCACGAGCAGCACCGTGCGACGGTGCGCGCCGTCGTTCATCGTGGCCCCTCCGCCAGCGCGGCGGCGAGGTCCGCGTCGTCCAGCGCGGGTGCGCCCGCGGTCAGCCACAGGAAGTACTCCACGTTGCCGGACGGGCCCGGCAGCGGGCTCGCGGTGACGCCGTTGACGCCCAGCCCTTCCGCGGCGGCGGCCGCGGCCACCTTGCGGACCGCCTCCGCGCGCAGCTCCGGGTCGCGCACCACGCCGCCCGCGCCGACGCGGTCCTTGCCCACCTCGAACTGCGGCTTCACCATCAGCACCAGGTCCGCTCCGGGTGCGGCGCAGCGCACCAGCGCCGGCAGCACGAGCGCGAGCGAGATGAACGAGAGGTCGCCGACCACCAGCTCCGGGGGCTCCCCCACGAGCTCGGGCGTGAGGTCCCGTACGTTGACCCGGTCCACCGCGGTGACCCGGTCGTCGCTCCGCAGCGACCAGGCGAGCTGCCCGTATCCGACGTCGACCGCGACGACGTGCGCCGCGGCCTCGCGCAGCAGCACGTCGGTGAAACCGCCGGTGGAGGCGCCGGCGTCGAGGCAGCGGCGGCCGCGCACGGTCAGGCCGCGGGGCGTGAAGGCGGCGAGCGCGCCGGCCAGCTTGTGGCCGCCACGGGACACGTAGCGCGGGCCGTCGTCCGGCTCGGTGACCAGGATGGCCTGATCCGTCCCCACCTGGGAGGCCGCCTTGGTGGCCGCCGCGCCGGCCACGGTCACCAGACCGGCGTCGATCAGCTCGGCCGCCTGCGTACGCGAGCGGGCGAGCCCGCGGCGGACGAGCTCGGTGTCGAGGCGGCTGCGCCTGGCCAAGACCTCAGCTCCTGCCCTCACCGGACGCCTGTTCCTCATCGAGGCTCCCGAGCACGCCGGCGAGCCGCCGGTGGACGTCTTCGAACACGGCCACGTGCTCGGCGACGGGCAGCGCGCCGAGCTCCTCCAGCCGCGCCAGCGCGGCGGCAACCTGAGGGTCGCTCGCCGTGCCGGTGGACTCCATGTCGTGAGTCACGCGTCTCCTCGTCTTCTCGCGTACTTCCATGATGGGGCACGGAACGGACGGATCCGCCGCGTGCCCGGTCGCCCCGGCGCGCCGCCGCCCCGGCCCGCACCCGCCCGCACCCGCCCGCGTCGCCATCCCGGCGTCCCGACGGCTCCGGCCCTCCGGGCCCTCCTCCTCGAGGTGGTCGCGGCGGGGTGCGTACGCGGTGCGGTGTTCAGCCTCCATCATGGAGTCCGGCGGTGACATTCCCGCCATGGCGACGTGACGCTTCGGGGAGGCGGGACTACCGAATGGCCGGCGTGCAGGAGTGCCGGGAGGCGATCGATCGGCTCGCGGGCCGGTTGGCGGAGGTCGACCCCGAGCACCGCCGCGCGCACCTGATGGACCGTACGGTGAGCTGCCGGGTGACCGATCTCGACACGATGTTCCGGATGCGCCTGCACGAGGCCGGCCTGACGGACATCCGGCTAGCCGAGCCGGCCGACGCCGAGCCGCCCGCTCAGGTTCGGATCTCGCTGCGCAGCGATGACCTCGTCGCTCTGGCCGACGAGCGGCTGGACCTCGCCCGATCCTGGCTGACCGGCCGCGTCAAGCTGGAGGCGAGCCTGGGCGACCTCCTCCGCCTCCGCCGCCTCCTCTGACCTCACCAGCACCCACCGCCCTCGACGTCACCGCGTTCGACGCCCTCGTCCGGGCCACGCACCCCTTCACCCAAGGGCGTCGTCAGAGGGCACCGAGGGTTTTCAGGGCGGTTTCGATGGTGGATGGGGTGGGTGGGGTTGTGGAGGTCCAGGCGACGGCGCAGAGGGCACGGAGGCCGTCCAGAGGGTCGCCGGAGCCGGTGATCTCGGGCCGCCCGTCGCGGATCCGGACCGTCCAGCCGCCGCAGGCGTGCCCATCGGGCCCCTCTTTGACCTCGGGATGCGGGGCGAGCAGCCCGTCGAGGCCCGCCGCGAGGTAGGTCGGGCGGTGCTCCGGGGACGCCGCCACCAGCTCCGCGGGGGTGGTAACGCCGGTGAGGACGAGCAGACTGTCGGCGCCGCCACGGCTCGCGCCCTCGATGTCGGTGTCCAGCCGGTCCCCCACGATGAGCGGACGCTTCGCGCCCGTGCGCAGCACGCCCTCCCGGTGCATGGGCGGCTCGGGCTTGCCCGCCACCACGGGCTCGACCCCGGCCGCCGTCGCGATCACGCGGATCATCGCCCCGTTGCCGGGCTCGGGCCCGCGTCTGCCGGGCACGGTGGTGTCCCCGTTGCTGGCCACAAAGAGTGCGCCGCGCCGTACCGCGACGGTGCCCTCGGCCAGCTGGTCGTAGCCGAGCCGCGGGTTGTATCCCTGCACGACGGCGACGGGCTCGTCCTCGGCGGAGGTGACGGGGCGCAGGCCACGCTCCCGCAGGGCCGTGCGCAGCCCGTTCGCGCCCACCACCAGCACCGGGCTGCCCGCCGGAAACCGCTCCGCGATCAGACGCGCCGCGGCCTGAGCCGACGTCACCACGTCGGCCGCGGTGGCGGGGACGCCGAATCGGGTGAGCCGGGCCGCGACGGCGCTGGGCGTGCGGGAGGCGTTGTTGGTGACGAACGCCACGCCCATCCCCGCCGCACGGGCCGCCCGCAGGGCCTCCGCCGCCCCGGGCACCGCCGCGCCACCGACGTAGACCACGCCGTCGAGGTCGCACAGCGCCGCGTCGTACTCCTCGCACAACGCCCGCGCGGTGCCGCGCGGCACGGGCCCCTCCGCCTCCGTCGGGCCACGGCCCTGGCCTGCATCCGTCCGGTCCGTCATGTGGGATCTCCGTGGCGTTCGGCGCGGGCGCGGAGGGTGGCCCGGGCCCCGCGCAGCGCGCGTTCGTAGTGGCGGACGTCGGGGCGCATCGCCACGGCGATCGCGAGGTACTCGACCGCCTGCCCGACCTCGCCGAGCCTGGTGAGCGACAGCCCGAGGCCGAAGTGCGCGTAGTCGTCGTCGGGGCTCACGTCCACGATGCGGCGGAAGCTGTCGGCCGCCTCGGCGTACCGCCGCGAGTCGTACTGGGCGCGGGCCAGGGCCTCACGGATGCTCCGCGAGTTGGGCTCGGCGTCCGCAGCCCGCTCGAGCAGCTGCGATGCCGCCTGCGGGCTGCCGGAGGAGAGCAACGCCATGCCGCGCTGATACCACTCGTAGACCTCGCCATCCGGACCGTCACCGCTTTCCCGGGAATCCCACGGAGGTGTCGAGCCTTGACTCATTCGTGTGGTCCTCCTCCTTCTCCGAGTATGGCGGTGCGCCGCCGCCCTCCGACCGGCCGCCCGGTGACGGCGCCGGTGGGCTGCGCCTGCGGCCCTTCCGCGGCCTGCGCTACGACCCGGCTCACGTGAGCGACCTGGCCTCGGTCACATCGCCTCCGTACGACGTGGTCGGGCCGGCCGCGATGCGCCGTCTCATGGCCGCCGACCCGCACAACGTGGTCCGGTTGATCCTTCCCCAGGAGGATGTGGCGCACCCCGGTGAGCGCTACCACAACGCGGCGCACACGCTACGGGAGTGGCGCGGCGAGGGCGTGCTCCGCCCGGACCCGGCGCCCGCCCTGTACGTCTACGAGGAGCGGAGCAGCGGGCCGGCCGGTGTCGTGCTGCAGCGCGGGCTGATCGGCGCACTCGATCTGGTCCCGCCCGGCAGCCCTGTGGTGCTGCCGCACGAGGACGTGTTCCCCGGCCCGGTCGCCGACCGCCTCGCGCTGATGACCGCGACCGAGGCCAACCTCGAGCCGATCCTGCTGCTCTATGAGGGCGAGGCCGAGGGGCGCCGGGCGGCTGCCACGCGCATCGTCGACGACGTGGCCGCGACCCGGCCACCGCTGCTCAGCGTCGACACCGCGGACGGCACGCGGTATCGGCTGTGGGCGGTGACCGAGCCCGGCACGCTCGCCTCCATCGACGCCGACCTGCGCCTGCGCACGGCGCTGATCGCCGACGGGCACCATCGCTACGCGACATATCTGGAGCTGCAGCGCCGCCACCGCGAGGCGGGAGACGGGCCGGGCCCGTGGGACCAGGGACTCGCCCTGCTGGTGGACTCGACCGTCTATCCGCCCCGGCTGGGCGCCATCCACCGGGTGCTGCCCGGGTTGCGGCTGGACCGCACCGTGGAGACCGCCAAGCAGGTGCTGCGGGTGACGGAGCTCGGCGAGGACCTCGGCGCCGCGGAGCGCGCGCTGGCCACGGCGGCCGATTTGGGGCCCGCGTTGCTGATCACCGATGGGACCAGGATCCACCTCCTCACCGATCCGGACCCGGTCGCGCTGGACCGTGCCATGCCGGCCGAACGGTCGGCGCTCTGGCGGCGGATTCCCGCCGCGATGCTGCATCGGCTGCTCCTGCCGTCGCTCCCCCTCGGCGCGACGACGGGAGACCCCGAGGATGACGTGCGGCTGGTGCACGACGACTCCTCGGCGGCGGTGGCGCTCGCCCGCGAGACGGATGGTGTCGCGGTGCTGCTGCCGCCGATGCGGACGGCGGACGTGCGCGCCCTGGCCCGCGACGGGGAACGGGTGCCGCACAAGTCGACGTCGTTCGGCCCCAAGCCGCGGACCGGGCTGGTGCTGCGCCCGTTCTAAGTGGCATCGGGTTGCTCGTCGTCAGAGCCATCGGGTCGCTCGTCTTGGAGGGCTTGACGGCCGTCCAGGGGCAGGGCGGAGCTCACGAGTCTGGCCTTGTAGACCTCCACCTCATAGAAGTTGACGACGCCGGTGGTGGTGCGCCAGGCCCTGCGGCGCAGGCCGCCGGACACCTCGACCGTGTCGCCCAGCCGGAAGGACGTGGCCACGCCGCGCACGGCAGGATCCGACGTCGCGCAGGTCACGGTGTCGGAGCCGACGAGCGGGCGCCGCCGCTCAGGCGGACGCTCGATGGCGAGTCGCCAGCCGGTGACGACCTCACCGTCGGATAACGCACGGACCGAGGGCTCCACCACGACCAGCCCCAGCAGCCGCACCTCATTGCGATGCGCGACCGCCCCGTCGGCCGCTGATCCGTCGCTCGCCGCTCCACCGGCCGCTGCTCCACCGGCCGCCGATCCGTCGGTCGGCGATCCGTCGGTCGGCGATCCGTCGCTGGTCGGCGTATCGGGCGTCGGCCTGCCGGATGTCAGCCGGCCGGTGGGCGGCCCTTCGGTCGCCGGCCCGGTGCTCGCCGGCCTTTCGCTCGCCGGCCTGGCGGAGGGCGGCGTGCCGGGTGCGCGCTCCTCGGGAGGCCGTGGGGCGGGCACGGTGGGGTGGGGACCGGGCATGGTGGGACGTGGGCCGGGCATGGTGGGGCGTGGCGGGAAGGGGGGCAGGTCGGTCATGATTCACTCCCATCGTTGGAACCTCTGGGGACCATCCTGGCCTGGGCTGTCAGGCAATCGGGCCTAGAATTCGGTTCTGGGGATAGCCGAGGGATGAATCCGGCAAGACGGAAGGAACCGGCTGTGGAAAACGTCACGGCGATCGGCGAGGATGTCTTCGAGATCGACACCCGGATGGCCGGATACGAGGGGATCACCGCCGGCTACCTGATCCGTTCCGACCGCCCGTGCCTCGTGGAGACCGGCACCTCCACGTCCGCGCCCGTCGTACGCGACGCGCTCACCCACCTTGGTCTCGCCCCCTCCGACCTGGCCACCATCGTCGTCACGCACATCCACCTGGACCACGCGGGCGGCGTCGGGGAGCTGGCGCGGATGTTCCCGCAGGCGGAGATCGTGGTCCACGAGAAGGGGGCACGGCACCTCAACGACCCCAGCCGGCTGATGAAGAGCGCGCGGATGGTGTACGGCGACCTCCTCGACGTGCTCTTCGGCGAGATGCGGCCGACCGAGGCGGCGCGGATCCGGGCCGTCGAGGAGACGGGGAGCGTCGACCTCGGCGGAGGACGCACCCTGGCCGGCCACTACTCCCCCGGTCACGCTCGGCACCATGTCGGGCTGATCGACTCGCACACCGGCGACCTGTACGTGGGCGACGCCGTGGGGATCTATCTGCAGGAGACGGGGGACCTGCGCCCCGCCACGCCCCCGCCGGACTTCGATCTCGACACGGCCCTGCGGTCGCTGCGCATGTTCGAGGCGCTACGGCCGGAGCGGCTGCTCTTCGCGCACTACGGGCCGGTCACCGCGGTGCCGGAGACCCTCGAACGGTCCGCCGAGGAGCTGCGGGTCTGGGTCGATCTGGTCAAGGAGGCGCGGGGCGCGGGAATGGACCTGGACCACGCGGTCGCGATGGTGCGGGACCGTACGAAGGAGCGGTACGCCGACGCCTCGTCCGTACTGGATCCTCGCCGCCACGAAGGCTACGAGATCATTTCCGGCATGGAGGGAAGCGTCCAGGGCATCATGCACTGGCTCGACCGTACGGAACCGCAGGACTGAGCGCCTACGACGGGCTGGGCTGGGCGAGACCCTCCGCATGACTACGGCCCGGCAGATCCCGCCCTCGCTCACTCAGTCGCCCGACGACCGCCCATCGGCGTCGTCCGGATCGTCGCTCACCAAGTCCTCGACCGCGTCCGCGTCCGCGTCTGCGTCTGCGTCCGCGTCCGCGCTCGCGGCCTCCGACTCCCCCGACACAGCGCCTCCGCCATCACCGAGTCCGTCGACCGCGTAGGCATCGTCCTCGCTCCGAGCCTCGACGGGCGCTTCATCCTCGGCGTCGGGCATGGCCTCCGCGTCGGCAGGGGAATCGGCCGGGGCAAGAGCCGGTGCGGCGTCGGGCGTAGCCTCGGCCTCCGCCGGGGAATCGGCTTGATCGACGCCCGGTGAGGCGTCGGACATCCCCTCGGCCACCGCTGGGGAATCGGCTTGATCGCCCCATGCGGCGTCGGGCGTAGCCTCGGCCTCCGCTGGAGAATCGGCTTGATCGACGCCCGATGAGGCGTCGGGCGCACCCTCGGACTCCCCTGGGGCATCGGCTTGGGGGGCCGTCGGTGCGGTGTCGGATTGCTCGTTCTCGGCATGGGGTGAGGGCTCGGTCGGTGAGGTGGGCAGAGTTTCTTCGGCGGTGGGGTCGGACCAGAGGGTCGCGGCCTCGGGGTCGGATTCCTCGGCGTCGCCCCAGACGAGGTCCTCGTCAAGCTCAGCGAGGTCGACGCCCTGCAGTTCGGCGAGTCGCTCGTCCGCGTCCGTCTCGCCCGCCTCATCCGCCGCTTCGGCCCGGGCGAACCACTCGACGGCCTCGTCATTGCGGCCGGCGCCAAGCAGTGCTTCGGCGTACGCGTAGTACAGCCGTGCCGACCACGGGCGCCGCTGCCGGCTCTCCAGCTCCGGCCCCTGCAGGCCCACCACGGCGGCGTCGTACTGTCCCAGGTCGCGCCGCGCACCCGAGGCCACGATCCGCATCTCGACCTGCCCGGCCTGGTCCAGCTTCGCCATGTCGGGCGAACGCGCCATGTCCAGCGCACGCTCGGGACGGCCGAGACCACGCTCGCAGTCGGCCATGATCGGCAGATACGCGTTGTTGCCGGTCACCCGGCGTGCCGTACGGAGCTCGGCGAGCGCCTCGGACCACTCCCCCACGTGGTACGCGGCCAGTCCACAGACCTCCCGTACCGTCCCGACGCGGGACGCGAGGTTGCGCGCGTGCCGTGCGTGCCGGTAGCCCTCCGCCGGGTCCTCCGGCATGAGCATCTCGGCGGCGGCGAGGTGTCCCGCCACCTTGTCGGCGAGGTTGCGGGGCAGGCCGGCCAGTTCCTTGCGCACCTCGTCGTCGAGGAGGTCGGCGGTCACGCCCTCGGGGAGCTCCGGAACCTCGGCCTCGGCACGCTCACGGTCCCAGGGCGCACGCGACTCGTCGCGACGGTCATCCTGGTCGCGGTACTCGGGCCGGTCGCCGCGGTCCTCCGCGAAACGACGCGGACGGTCATCGCGTGGCCCGCCGCGCCCCTCATATCGGCTGCCGCCGTCACGGTCGCGGTCGCGGAAGCCACCTTCGTCCCGACTCCGGAACGGACGGGCGCCATCGCGGTCGTCCCGACGCCCGTACGGACGGTCCCCCCGTCCTGGACGCTCGTCACGCCCACCCTGGGACGGACGGTCCCGGTACGGACGGTCGCCACGCCCCGGACGGTCGTCCCGGTCGCCACGGTACGGACGGCCGCCATGGCCCGGGCGGTCGTCGCGGCCATCACGGGAGCTGTCGCGGTCGGTGCGGAAGTCGCCTCGGGCGGCGGCGTCGCGGTCACGGCGATAGGGCCGGTCGCCGGTGCGGTCATCGCGATAGGGGCGGCGCGCGCCGGGGCTACGGTCGTCTCGTGGACCGGAGCGGGGACGGTCGTCGCGGCCGTCTCGGTACGGACGACCACGGTCGTCGCGAGGGGAACTTCCACGGTCGTCGCGGTACGAGCGTCCTTGACCGTCGCGGTTCCGTTCGTCGCGGCCGCCTTCGTCCGGGCGCCCGGTGGGACGGCCCTCCTCGCGGTCGGTCCGCTGGTAGGGCCGACGCTCCCGGTCGTCCCGGCGGAAGCCGCCGCCTCGCTGGCTTCTGTAGCCGCCGCGGCTCTCGCCACGATCGCCGCCACGCTGGTAGCCGGGACGGTCATCACGCCGTCCGTAGCGGCCGCCGGCCGAGGGGGTGTCACGCTTCTCGTAGCCCGCACTCCGGGACCGGTCGTCACGCCGGTCGAAACGGTCACGCTCGCCGCGTCCCTCGTGGTCACCACTCCGGGGACGGTCATCGGGCCGATTGAAGCGGCCGCGCTCGGGACGGTCGCCCCGCCCCTGGTAGCCACCACGCCCTGCGCGGTCCCCGCGGCGGTCGAAGCCACCTTGGGGACGGTCGTCGCCCCGATCGAAGCGGCCGCGCTCGGGACGGTCGCCACGTCCCTCGGAGCCGGCACGCTGCGGCCCGTCGTTGCGGCGGCCGAAGCCGCCACTGGAACGGTCGTCGCGCTGGTCGAAGCGCCGTTGAGGTCGGTCGTCACGGCGATCGGAACGGACCTGCGGCCGCTCGTCGCGCGCGGGGCGGTCGTCACGGGTGTAGCGGCTCTGGGGCCGGTCGTCGCGCGCGGGCCGGTCGTCGCGGTCGTAGCGGCCCCGCGAAGGTCGGTCGTCGCGACGCTCGTAGCGGCCCTGGGGCCGGTCGTCGCGGTCGTAGCGGCCCCGCGAAGGTCGGTCGTCCCGGCGGTCATAGCGGCCCTGGGGCCGGTCGTCCCCGCGGTCATAGCGATTGCCTGCGGAGCGGTCGTCGCGGCGCTGGTAGTTGGGGCGCTGGGGACGGTCGTCGCGGGACGAGGAGTCGTCGCGACGGTTGTAGCGAGGGCGGTCGTTGTCCTGAGGGCCGCGGTCGTCGTTGCCGCGGCGGTAGCGGGAGTCGCCTGAGGCGCGGTCGTAGCGGGAGGCCGAGCCGTTCCGATCGCGGCGGGGCCCAGTGGAGTCGGATTGACGGGGCCCGCCCGAACCCCATTGACGAGGGCCGCCGGAGCCGGACTGACGGGGGCCGCCGGAACCTGATTGGCGGGGCCCGCCCGAACCGGACTGGCGCGAGCCGCCCGAACCGGACTGGCGCGAGCCGCCCGAACCGGACTGGCGGGGCCCGCCGGAGCCGGACTGGCGGGGGCCGCCGGAGCCGGATTCGCGGGGCCCGCCGGAGCCGGATTGGCGGGGGCCGCCGGTTCGGTAGCCGCCGCCCCTTGGGCCGCCAGCGCTGGAGCCGCCGCCTCGGGGGCCGTCAGTGCGTGCGGAGTCGTCGCGGGGCGTGCGCGAGTACGGCTTGCCCTGACCGGTCTCTCGGCGCCCGTTGGGGCGATCCGAGTCTTCTGCGCCTGACCGGCCCTCTTCGCTCATGTCCTCGTCCATCACTGATGGCGACCCGAAAGGGTCGCGGTGGAAGTCGTAAATCCAGCGGCGAGCGCCGAGCACGTCGTGGCCGCGCATCGAAGCCGCTGCCCGCGGGTGCGATGCAACGGATCGCCGGCCGCACCCGACGTGGCCTCATAAGGGTAAGCGTGGCCGGGGGAATCCCCAAACCAGGGACTCTCCCGACGCTGCCGGCTCTCACCTGCCTCAGGCCTGCCCCTCACCCCGTGTCGCGGGGTCGCTCACGTGGCGGTGTCGTGAGGCCGCTTACGGGCGACAGCGATAGTTGGTGATCCCCGGAAATGCGTGGAGGCCCGTCACCCCCGTGGGGTGACGGGCCTCTCATGTGAAAAGTGTCCGGCGGTGTCCTACTCTCCCACCCCGTCTCCGGGGCAGTACCATCGGCGCTGGAGGGCTTAACTTCCGGGTTCGGAATGTGTCCGGGTGTTTCCCGCTCCGCTGTGAC
>WHSL01000241.1 GCA_009380095.1 Streptosporangiales bacterium
CCCCGCGCCGGCTCCGCCCCCGGCGGCACCCCCGCCTGCACTCCCGCCTGCACTCCCGCCTGCACCGCCGCCTGCACCGCCGCCTGCACCATCGGCGGCGCCACCGGCGGCGCCACCGGCGGCGCCCCCCGCACCGGCCGCGGCCGCGGACGGCATGAGGCGGATGTTCTCGATGTCCTTGATGCTCGTGTACGGCTCGCCGATCTGGACGGACAGCGACCTGCCGTCCTGGGTGACGCTGCCCGCGGGGATGGAGGTGCCGCCGGTGCGCAGCCCGGTGGTGACCGCGTCGACGGTCAGGCCGCGCCTCTTCAGCTCGTCCGGGTCCAGGTCGACCCGGATGACCTGGTCGCGCTTGCCGGTGACGGACGCCTCGCGCACGCCGTCGATGGACTCCAGAGACGGGATGACCGAGCGCTCCAGCAGGTCGGCGAGCTTGTGCTGGTCGCCCCCGCCGGTCACCGCGAGCTGCACCACCGGCAGGTCGGAGCTGCTGCCCGCCATCACCGTCGGGGTGACGCCGTCCGGCAGCTCACCCTGGATCCGGCCGATCGCCTGCTGCAGGCCGGACACGGCCTCGTCGGTGTCGGTGCCGTAGTCGTACTGGACGACGAGCACGGCGGCGTTCTGGCTGGAGTAGGAGGTGTAGCCCTCCTGCCCCTCGACGCCCTGCACCGCCCGTTCCAGCGGCTCGGTGACGTTGCGCTCGACGATCTCCGGCGAGGCGCCGGGGTACGGGGCGCTGACCGAGACGACGGGGAGCGAGATCGAGGGGATCAGCTCCTGCTTGATCGAGACGGTCGCCACCAGCCCGAACACCATCACGGCCAGCGACGCCAGCGCGATCAGGCTTCGGTTGGCAAGGCTGAACCTGGCCAGGAAGGTCACGGTTGACTCCGGATTCGACGGTTTGTTCGGTGCCGGGCGCAGCGCAGCGGATCGCTGTCGGCCGGGCGCCGGGCAGGCGAACCCGGCGTACTCTCCGTCATCAGCATACGGTGAATTAATCCGTGGATGAGCACGCTCGCCCGGAGTGACCGTGATCACGGTGCCGGGCGCCGGTGCGCGCACGGCCCCGGGCCACCCCCCGCCTAGGCCCGGGACCGTACTGCGGCCGGATCCGATGAGGCGGATGTCTCAACGCCCCCGTTGCTCCACGGCCGTGTCCGTAACCCAAGCCCTTCACTCTGGACGCGGGCACCCCCGGAGGGGACGTTCTCAAAACGTCCTGGCATCAGAAACCCGTGTGACCAGGTATATCAACCGCAGAACGGACAGCGTCGCGGGCCCGTCAAGCCCCGCATCCGCGTCACGTCCTGTTCCGGTCGCGTGACCGTCCGCTGTCGGCCACGCCGGCACCGCCGATCAACCCGTTGACCTGCGAAATGACCGGAAAGGGCGGGTGATCGGCCGCGTACCGGCACATTGACGGCGTAGGGCGGAACCAGCACAGTAACGGCGCAAGGACGCGGCCGGCCCTCGCCCCGGCCGTGCCCGCGCGGATCAGACCCAGCCGAAACGTCCCCGACGAGGGGCCCGCGGACCAGGCGCGAAGCTCTGCCAGCGCCCAACCGCGCCAGGGCCACCGGCCCCTTCGTGTCGCCGGGGAGGCGGACACCCCCGCTCCCAAGTCCGCTTCCCCGGTGCTGGACGCCCGCCGCTCCCCCGCGACGCGCCACGCCGGCGCTTGGAGAGATCTTCCCGGGCCGGTGCCCTAGAGTGCCGCCGTGGGCGACGGACTGTTCTGGCTTGGCACCTACACCGGCGGCCAAGGAACCGGCCGCGGGATCTACCGGATGCGCCGTGCGGCGGACGGCGGGCTCGCCGAGCCGGAGCTCGCCGCCGAGCTGGCGAACCCCTCCTACCTGGCCCTGCACCCCGACGGCGGCGTGCTCTACGCGGTCAGCGAGCTGACCGAGGGCGCGATCGCCGCGTTCGCCGTGGAGGACGGGCACCGGCTGCGCCCGCTGGGCACGCGTCCCGTACCGGCCGACCCCTGTCACCTGGCGGTGGCGCCCGACGGCTCGTACCTGGCCGTGGCCTGCTACACCGCGGGCGCGGTCGCGCTGCAGCGGCTGGCGCCGGACGGCGGCCTCCACGGCGACCCGAAGATCTTCCAGGGCGAGGGCCACGGGCCGGATCCGAGTCGGCAGGAGGGCCCGCACGCGCACATGGTGGCGTTCGCCGGCGACGGCACGCTGTGGAGCACCGACCTCGGTACGGACCGGATCCGCCAGTTCCGGATCACCGGCGGCGGGCCGCTGCCCGGCGGCGAGGTACGGCTGCCGGCCGGCAGCGGGCCGCGGCACCTGGTCACCCACCCGAGCGGGCACGTGTACCTGGTGGCCGAGCTCGGCAGGTCGGTGATCGTGCTGCGCCCGGAGGGCGGGGCGCCCGGCGGCCTCGACGTGCTGACCGAGTCCCCGGCCATGCACGGGGAGCCGACGCCGGAGGCGCTGAGCGCGGCGATCCGTACCGGCGCGGACGGCCGCTTCGTCTACACCACCACCCGTGGGCCGGACGTGATCACCACGCTCGAGGTGCTGGACGGCGGATCCCGGCTGCGGCCGATCTCCGACTACCCCTGTGAGGGCCGGTGGCCCCGCGACCTCTGGGTGGACGGTGACGTCGCGTACGCGGCCAACCAGTTCTCCGAGAACGTGACGATCTTCCACCTGGACCCGGACCTCGGCGTGCCGGAGTACCGGGGCGCGGTCGCGGCCCCCACCCCGGTCTGCCTGATCCCCGGCTAGATCTTGTAGTCCTCCAGCAGCCGCCGGCCGATGATCATCTTCTGGATGTCGGCCGTGCCCTCGCCGATGAGCAGCATCGGGGTGTCCCGGTAGAGGCGCTCGATCTCGTACTCCTTGGAGTAGGCGTAGCCGCCGTGGATGCGGAAGGCGTCCTCCACGACCTCCTTGCAGTACTCGCCGGCCAAGTATTTGGCCATGCCGGCCTCGAGGTCGTTGCGCTCGCCGGAGTCCTTGCGGCGGGCGGCCATCACCGTCATCTGGTGCGCGGCCTCCACCTTCGTCGCCATCTCCGCGAGGCGGAACTGTACGGCCTGGTGGTTCGCGATCGCCCTGCCGAACGTCTCGCGCTGCTGCGCGTACGCGATGCCCAGCTCGAAGGCGCGGCGCGCCACCCCGGCCGCGCGGGCGGCCACGTTGACGCGGCCCACCTCGATGCCATCCATCATCTGGTAGAAGCCCTGGCCGGGCGTGCCGCCGAGGACCGTGGACGCCTCGATGGAGAAGCCGTCGAAGATCATCTCGGTGGTGTCGACGCCCTTGTAGCCCATCTTCTCGATCTTGCCGGGGACGGACAGGCCGGGCGCGACCTCGCCGAAGCCGGGCTTCTTCTCGATCAGGAACGTGGTCATGTTCTTGTAGACCGACTGGGCACCCTCGTCGGTCTTGACCAGCACCGCGACCAGCGAGGAGGAGCCGCCGTTGGTCAGCCACATCTTCTGGCCGGTGATCGTGTAGCGGTCGCCGTCCGCCACCGCCTTGGTCTGGATGGCCGACACGTCCGACCCGCAGCCCGGCTCCGACATGGAGAACGCGCCGGTCAGCTCGCCCGCCGCCAGCCGCGGCAGATACTCCGCGCGCTGCGCGTCCGTACCGTGCTTGAGCACCATGTACGACACGATGAAGTGCGTGTTGATGATGCCGGACAGGCTCATCCAGCCGCGCGACAGCTCCTCGACGACGAGCGCGTACGTGAGCAGCGACTCGCCGAGCCCGCCGTACTCCTCGGGGATCATCAGCCCGAAGATGCCCATCTCCCGCATCGCCGCGACGATCTCCGTGGGGTACTCGTCGGCCTTGTCGAGGGCGGCGACGGCGGGCAGCACCTCGCGGTCCACGAACTCCCTGACCGTGGTGATGATCTCCTGCTGCTCCTCGGTCAGCCCTTCGGTGCGTTGCAGCCGCCCCATCCGCCGTCCTCCTGGGTCCGTATCGTCGCGCGGCCGGGGACCCCCCGGTCGCGTGGTGCGTCCTGGCTGTCTGTTTACACTCCAGCGTTGACGCCTTGCTCGGAAGGGTCCCCATTCATGGCACCAGTCGCTCCTCTCGCGGGCCTGCGGATCATCGAGATCTCCAGCTTCGTCGCCGCCCCGCTCGGCGGCATGACGCTCGCGCAGCTCGGCGCGGAGGTCATCCGCATCGACCCGATCGGCGGCTCGGCCGACGTACGGCGCTGGCCGATCGCGCCGTCCGGGGCCAGCATGCTCTGGGCCGGGCTGAACCGCGGCAAGCGTTCCGTCACCGTGGACCTACGCTCGGACGAGGGCCAGGCGCTCATCGAACGGCTGGTGGCCGGCTCGGGGCCCGAGGGTGGAATCGTGCTCACCAACGCGGTCGGCCGTCCCGGGCTGGGCTACGAACGCCTCTCCGAGGTCCGGCCCGACCTCATCCACCTGCAGATCGAGGGCCGGTACGACGGCACCTCCGCGGTGGACTACACGGTCAACGCGGAGACCGGGTTCCCGCTGGTCACCGGGCACCCGGGGAGCACCACGCCGGTCAACCACCTGCTGCCGGCCTGGGACGTGGCTTGCGGCCTGTACGCCGTCGCCGGGCTGCTCGCCGCCGAGCGGCACCGGGGCCGTACCGGCGAGGGGCGGGCGATCCGGCTCGCGCTCGGCGACGTCGCGCTGTCCATCGCCGGCGGGCTGGGGCTGCTCGCCGAGGCCGAGGTCGGCGGGGTCGAGCGGGCGCGCGACGGCAACTACCTGTACGGGTCGTTCGGCCGCGACTTCGCCACCAAGGACGGCGAGCGGGTGATGGTGGTCGGGCTGACCGGACGGCACTTCCGTGAGCTGGGGAAGGTGACCGGGCGGGCGGAGGCGTTCACCGAGCTGGAGCGGCTGCTCGGCGCGGACTTCCGTACCGACGGGGACCGGTACCGGCACCGTGAGGTCATCGCCGCGCTGATCGAGCCGTGGTTCGCCGAGCGGACGCTCTCGGAGGTGCTCGGCGCGCTGGCCGAGACAGCGGTGCTGTGCGCGCCGTACCGGAGCTTCCGCTCGCTCGTCACCGAGCACCGTGCCGAGCTCGCGTCGAATCCGCTGATCTCGGAGATCGAGCAGCCGGGTGTCGGGCGGCACCTGATGCCCGGGCTGCCGCTGCGGTTCGGCGACGACGCCGGGTCCGGGACCGCGCCGGCCCTCGGCGGGGACGCCGCCGGCGTGCTCGGCGACCTGCTCGGCATGACCGGCGGCGAGGCCGAGGATCTGGCGTCCCGCGGTGTGATCGGCCGGCCGACGTGACCGCGGAGGCGCAGCCGGCCGTACGGGACCGTACGTGGATCGTCGCGGGCGGTGCCGCTCTGTGGGGCACGGATGCGCTGTTGCGGCTGCCGCTGGCCACCGAGCTGCCCGCGACGACGGTGGTGCTCGCCGAGCATGTGATCGTGGCGGTGCTGATCTCCCCGATGATCGTACGGGCGATCCGCCGGGCGGCGCGGGTCTGCGGGCCGCGGCAGTGGGCGGCGCTGATCGGCATCGGCGTGGGCGCCTCGGCGGTGGCGACGGCGCTGTTCACCGCGGCGTTCGTCCAGTCCGGGCCGATCACGCCGGTGGTGCTGCAGAAGCTGCAGCCGCTGGTGGCGGTGGCGTTGGCGGCCGTACTGCTCGGGGAGCGGCTGCGGCGCACGTACCTGCCGTTCCTGGTGGTGGCGCTCGGCGCGTCGTGGCTGCTCGCCTTTCCCGACCCGTTCGGCGTGAGCGTGCAGGGGGTGGTGGGGGCGCTGATGGCGATCGGCGCCGCCGCGCTCTGGGCCGCCGGCACGGTGCTCGGGCGGTACGTGAGCCCGGTGCTGCGGCCCGGTGAGGTCACCGGCCTCCGGTACGCCTTCGGCCTGCTCGGCTCCGCGGCGGCGGTGGCGGTCACGGGCGCGCCGGTGCTGCCGCCGGTCGCGGACCTGCCGGGGCTGGCCGGGCTCGCGCTGATCCCCGGGCTGCTCGCGATGCTCATCTACTACCACGGGTTGCGCGGGACGCCGGCGTCCCGGGCCACGCTCGCCGAGCTGGCCTTCCCCGCCACGGCGGCGGTCGTCGGCGTGGTCGTGCTCGGCGAGACCATGACCGCCACGCAGTGGGCCGGGCTGGCGCTGCTCGCCGTTACCGTCACCCTGTTCTCCTGGCACGAACGGCGCCCGGCCGCGCGGGCGGCGGTCCGCGTGCCGGAGATGGCCGCCTGATCCGGGGCCTCTCCCCCCGCCCGTCCGCTCCCCCTGCCCGCCCGCTCCCCCTGCCCGCCCGCTCCCCCTGCCCGCCCGCTCCCCCTGCCCGCCCGCGTCGTGGGCCCGGTCCGAATTCGGTCGATCTTGTCGGGGGCGGTGCGTAGTCTGGCGCCCTGGCCGGCGGAGGGCCCGCGGCCCGCGGTCCACGGGGAGGCTGTGATGGGTGCCGTACCGGTGCGGTTCGTCCGGGTGCGCGACGTCGCGCGGGTGACGCCGCGGATGGCGCGGGTGACGTTCGAGGGCGACGACCTGTCCGCGCTCGCCGGCATCGGCACGGATCCCGTGGCGCTGTTCTTCCCCAAGCCCGGCGACGACGTGCCGCGGCTGCCCGATCCGGAGGCGGAGGACCCGGGCGAGTGGTTCCGGGAGTATCAGGTCCTTCCCGACGACGTGCGGCCGTGGATGCGCCTGTTCAACGTGCGCGGGCACGACGCCGCCGCGGGGACCGTCGACATCGACTTCGCGCTGCATGAGGAGGCCGGTCCCGCCGCGCGCTGGGCCGCTTCGGCGGAGCCGGGCGCCACGCTCGGGCTGCTCGGCCCGGTGCCGTGGTTCGCCCGGCCGGTGCCGGTCGCCGCCTCGGTGGGCGCGGCCGACTGGGTGCTGCTCGCCGGCGGCGCCGCCGCGCTGCCCGCCATCGCCCTGGTGCTGGAGTCGCTTCCGCCCGGCACGCGCGCGATCGCCTGCGTCCAGGTCGCCGGCGCGGCCGAGGAGCAACCTCTCGCCTCGCACGGCGAGGTGACCGTGCACTGGGTGCACGGGTCCGCCACGGGCTCGCTGCTCGAGGCGGTGCGGGGGCTGGAGTTCCCCGACGGCGTGCCGTTCGTCTGCCTGGGCTGTGAGGCGCGCGAGGTCGAGGCGCTGCGGGAGCACCTGATCTCCGAGCGGGGAGTACTGCGGCACGCGATCGACTTCACTCCGTACTGGCGCCGCGGCCTCACCCCGGAGGACGCGCCGACCAAGGAGGACATGGCGCTCTCCAAGGAGCAGATGGCGCACTACCAGGCCCTGTCCGAGCGGGCCGCCGAGCTCGGCGGCGCCGCGACCGGGTCGATCTTCGACTCGATGTACGAGACCAACACGGCGCCGTGGGTGATCGGTGAGCCGCAGCCGGTGGTCGTCGAGCTGGAGCGGGACGGCTGGTTCCGGGGCACCGTGCTCGACGTCGGCACGGGCACCGGCGAGCACACCACGTTCCTCGCCGAGCGGGGACACGACACGCTCGGCATCGACACCTCTACGGTCGCCATCGAGAAGGCCCGGGCCAAGGCCGCCGAGCTCGGCGTCACCGCCGCCCGGTTCGCCGTCGCCGACGCCACCCGGATCGGCGAGACCGGGGTGTCCTACGACACGGTGCTCGACAGCGCACTCTTCCACCTGCTCGACGCGGAGACCCGCGGGCGCTATGTGGAGGCGCTGTTGAGCGCGGTCCGCCCGGGCGGGCGCGTGCACGTGCTGGCCCTCTCCGACGAAGGGCCGGGCTTCGGCCCCGAGGTCGGCGAGGACGACATCCGCACCGCCTTCGCCGGCGACGGCTGGGCGCTGGAATCCCTCGACCGCGTCACCTACCGCGGCGTCTTCGGCCCCGGCGGAACCCTCGGCGAACTCCCCGCCTGGCGGGCCCGCATCCGCCGCGTCTGAGGGGCGCCGCAGGGCGCGCGAGCAGGCCGGCCGGACTCGTGGTCAGGCCGCTCGTGGTCAGGCCGCTCGTGGTCAGGCCGCTCGTGGTCAGGCCGTTGGCACGGCCTCGTCCGGGTAGAGGTCACGCCAGAGCCGGGCGAGAAACGCGGCGTCGGAACCGTCGTCATACTGCGCCGCCCAGAACAGGGCATCCTTCGGGAGCTGCGACGGATCGGCGATCGCCTCCCCCAGCTCCTGCTTGAACGTGCGCATCTCCTCGTCGTCCGTGCGCTTCGCGAGCCGCTGCAGGCGCTC
>WHSL01000331.1 GCA_009380095.1 Streptosporangiales bacterium
CACGTACCCGTTGACCAGCACGATCGGCAGCCGGCGGTCGATGAGCCGCCGGTAGCGCTTGGGGTCGGCGCGGCTGTCCGCGTGCATGCCGGAGACGAACACGATGCCGGAGACGCCGCGCTCCAGCAGCAGCTCGGTGTAGTCGTCCTCGGTGACGCCGCCCATCTCGTGCGTGCACAGCACCGAGGCGTACCCGGGCGAGATCAGCGCGGTCTGGATGACCTGCGCGATCGCCGGGAAGATGGGGTTGCTCAGCTCCGGCGTGATGAGGCCGATCAGCCCCGAGTGGGAGATGCGCCGCAGCGGGGCGGGCCGCTCGTATCCGAGCACGTCCAGCGCGGTGACGACCGCCTGCCGGGACGCCGCGGACACGCCCGGCCGGCCGTTCAGCACGCGGCTCACGGTCGCGACACTGACACCGGCCTGGGCGGCGATCTCCGCGAGTCGGGGGGTCATGAGATCAACCTAGCGATCTCGTTCACAGCCGCCACCACGCGGCGGTCTCCGGCGCCAGTACGGCGTGCGAGTCCCGCACCTCGACCGCCCCGGAGGCGAGCACGAGCTCACCCGGCAGCGCCACCTCGGCCGGCTCGCCGGAGAAGTTGACCGTGCAGGCCAGCCCGTTCTCCCCGGCGAAGGCCAGCACCGAGGGCGGCGCGGCCAGCCAGGTCAGACCGGTGCCGCCGCCGATCTCGCGGCGCAGCCGCAGCGCGTCGGAGTACAGCCGCAGCGTGGAGGACGGGTCCGCCGCCTGCGCCTCGGCGGTCAGGGCCCGCCAGTGCGCCGGCGCGGGCAGCCACGCCTCCCCCGGCCCGAAGCCGAAGGGCGGCCGGCCACCGGACCAGGGCAGCGGCACCCGGCAGCCGTCCCGGCCTCGCTCGGTCCGGCCGGACCGCTCCCAGATCGGGTCCTGCAGCACCTCTTCGGGCAGGTCGGCGACCTCCTCCAGGCCCAGCTCCTCCCCCTGGTACAGGTACGCGGAGCCGGGCAGCGCGAGCATCGCGAGCGTGGCGGCGCGGGCGCGGCGCAGGCCGCGCCCGCCGCCGCCGTAGCGGGTCGGGTGCCGTACGACGTCGTGGTTGGACAGCACCCAGCTGGGCGCCGCGTCCCCGGTCGCGGCGATCGAGTCCTCGATGACCGTACGGAACTCCCCCGCCGACCAGCCGGCGGACAGGAAGTCGAAGTTGAACGCCTGGTGCAGCTCGTCCGGCCGCAGATAGCGGGCGAGGCGGCGGGCGTTCGGCACCCAGGCCTCGGCGACCGCGATCCGCTCCCCCGGGTAGGAGTCGAGGATGCGCCGCCACTCGCGGTAGACGTCGTGCACCTCGTCCTGGTCCCAGTACGGCAGCCGGTCCGTGGTGAGCAGCCCGGCCTGGCCGGTGCGCCCCACGTCGGGCAGGTCCTCCTGCTTGAACATGCCGTGCGCCACGTCGATGCGGAAGCCGTCCACGCCGCGGTCCAGCCAGAACCGCAGCGTGCCGGCGAAGACGCCGCGCACCTCCGGGTCCCGCCAGTTCAGGTCCGGCTGCTCGGGGGCGAACAGGTGCAGGTACCACTCCCCCGGCGTGCCGTCCGCCTCGGTGACCCGGCTCCACGCGGGGCCGCCGAAGACCGACTCCCAGTCGTTGGGCGGCAGTTCGCCGGCCGCGCCGCGGCCGGGCCGGAAGATGTAGCGCTGCCGCGCGGGCCCGCCGGGGCCGGCCGCCAGCGCCTCGGCGAACCAGCGGTGCCGGTCGGAGGTGTGGTTGGGCACCAGGTCGATGATCACCCGCAGGCCGAGGCCGTGCGCCCGCTCGACCATCCGGTCGAAGTCCTGGAGGTCCCCGAAGAGCGGGTCCACGCCGCGGTAGTCGGCGACGTCGTAGCCGCCGTCCGCCATCGGCGAGGGGTAGAACGGCGTGATCCAGATGGCGTCGGCGCCGAGCTCGGCCAGGTACGGCAGCCGTGCGGACAGGCCTGGGAGGTCGCCGACGCCGTCACCGTCGCCGTCCGCGAAGGACCGTACGTACACCTGATAGATGACGGCGTCCTTCCACCAGCCAGGGGGTCCGCCGCCGATGATCTCCGGCGCGGTGGCTTCGGAAGTCGTGGTCATGGTCTCCCCGTGATCGAGAAAGTCGTGGGTCACTGCTTGGTTCCGCCCGCCGTCAGCCCGGTCACCAGGTTCCGCTGGACCAGCAGGAACACGGCCGTGGCCGGCACGGAGATGATCACCGAGGCCGCCGTCAGCAGCCCCCATTCGGCCTTGTGCTGGCCGACGTACTGCTGCAGCCCCACGGCGAGCGTGTAGTGCTCGTCCCCGGTCATGAAGGCGGTGGCGAACGCGACCTCGCCCCACGCGGTGATGAACGCGTAGAACGCGGCGACCGCGATGCCCGGCCGGGCCAGCGGCACCACGAGCCTCCAGAACGTGCCGAACGGGGAGAGCCCGTCGACACGCCCGGCCTCGTCGATGCCGATCGGGATCGTGTCGAAGTAGCCCTTCAGCATCCACGCGCAGAACGGCACGGCGAAGGTCAGATACGTGATGACGAGCCCGCCCAGGTTGTAGATCGGGACGATCAGCACCGCCACCGGGAACATCTGTATGATCAGCAACGACCACATCAAGGGACGCATTCCCGGGAACCGGAAGCGACTCACGGCGTATCCGGTGGTGGCCGCGATGAACACCGCGATCGCCGTGGTGACCGCCGAGACCAGCACCGAGTTGAGGAACCAGAGGCCGAACACCTCCGAGCTCAGCACCTCGGCGTAGTTGGCCGGCGTGGGCGTGTTGAACAGCTCCACCGTGGTCGTCTGCCAGGTGCCGCGCGGCTTGATCGAGGTCAGCACGATCCAGACCACCGGGAACACGGCGGTCACCGCGGCGGCCAGCAGCTTGAGGTGCAGGCCCGCCGAGGCGGCCCGGCCGCGGATCCGCTTGCGGGCGGTCACCACACCTCCCCCTCGCGGCGGAGCGCGCGCCGAGGCCGGGATCTCGTTGACGCCGATGGTCCGGCCCATGGTGAGCTCGGTGGCGTCGGTGAGCGACAGGTACACGCCGCGGGCCAGCGGGTAGCCGACCAGCACCGCCAGCACGATCACCACGGGCACGGTCATCGCCCAGGCGTACCAGTGCTTGCGCAGCGTGATCAGCTCCAGCCCTTGAGCATCTTGCGGTACGCGTCACCCACGGTCTTCAGGGCCTGCTCGGCGGTGGCGTCGCCGGACAGGAGCTTGCCGTACTGCTGGTCCAGCGGGGTGAAGAGCAGCCCGCCCTCGGGGATCCAGGCGCGCGGCTTCTGCTTGGCGAGCACCGGCTGGAACGCGGTGACGCGGGCGCTCTCCTTGACCTTGGGGTCGTTGTACGCGGACGTACGGGCCGGCATGAGACCGAGCTCGTCGGCGATCTGCGCCTGGCTCTCCGGGGAGCTCATGAACTTCACGAACAGCTCGGCCGCGGGGATGTTCTTGGAGCCGGCCTGCATGTTCGTGTAGCCGTCGGTGATCGCGGGCTTCGGAGCGGCGCCCGAGGCGATGAGGTCCTGGACCTCTGCCGCCGGCCCCGCGACCGAAACCGGCCACCGCGAGCCTCCCGGATCGCCGGCCGGAGCCGGCGACCTCGCGCGGCGCACAGCGGAGGGCCGGGTCGGGCGGTATTCTGAGATACCGAGATGTCATCCCACACGATCTCCGGTGGTTCGCCGGCCGCGGGCGGTCCGGCCGGCGCCGGTGAGGCACCCGAGCTACCCGCGCTGCCCCCGCTGGGCAACATGAGCTCCCGCTCCGACCTTGTCGCCGAGGCCATCCGCACCGCCATCCTCGGCGGGCAGCTGAAGCCCGGCGCCACGCTCGTCGAGCGCCGGCTCGCCGCGCAGCTCGGCGTGTCCAAGACGCCCGTACGGGAGGCGCTGATCCGGCTGGCCCGCAGCGGGCTGGTCTCGATGAACCCCAACCGCGGCGTCACCGTGCGCGACATCGACGTGCAGGAGCTGCGCGCGGTGTACGAGGTGCGGCTGCAGCTGGAGCCGTGGTCGGTGGCCCGCGCCACCGAGCAGCTCACGACCGCCGACATCCAGGACGCCAAGGCCCTGTTGCGCGAGGCCCGCCGGGAGATGCGGCGCAAGGACTACGGCGCGCTCACCCTCGTCAACCGCCGCTTCCACCGCGCCCTGTACGCGCGCTGCGGCAACCACCTCGTCGTCTCCATCCTCGACGACCTCCAGGACCAGCTCGCCCTCGGCATCGTCTCCGTGCTCTGGCACAAGTCCCCGACCTGGGCCGAGGAGACAGAAGAACACGAGGCGATCTTCCAGGCCGCCGCTCGCCGCGACGGCATCGAGGCGGCGGACCTGATGCGCACCCACATCGACCGCTCCCTCCACCGCATGGACGACTGGGAGCGCTCCGGCTCCTAG
>WHSL01000365.1 GCA_009380095.1 Streptosporangiales bacterium
CCGACGTCGGTGAAGGACGGGTGCTGGGCGCCGGTGACGACGAGCCAGCGCTTCCAGCCGGTGAGACGCTCCCAGTCGCGGTCCCACGTGACGTCCTGGCCGGGGCTGTGCCGGGCCTGGGTGCCGAGGAACATGAACGGCCGGGACAGCCCGGTCTCCGGAAGCGGTTCGGACACGGTCCCGTCGATGTCCAGCCCGGCGCGGATCCGGCGGTCCCCCACCATGCTCGTCGTCGCGCTCGCGCCGCCCACGGAGTGCCCGGCCATCGCGATCCGGTCCGGGTCGATGACGCCGGCGTGGCGCCAGGCCGGGCGCGTACCGGTGAGGGAGTCGAGGACGAAGGAGACGTCGGCCGCGCGCCCGCGTTCCGCCTTCTGCCAGAAGGCCGGCTTGGGGTTCTCCACCTGGCAGGCGACGCAGGTGGTGACGCGTCCGTCGGGGAACGTGACGCCGAAGGCCTCGTAGGTGTGGTCGATGCCGGCCACCACGTATCCCCGGCTGGCCAGGTCCTCGGCAAGGGCGGTGAGGGTCTTGCGCGTGTTGCCGAAGCCGGGGGAGAGCACCACCAGCGGCAGCCGGTGGCGGGCGCGCGACTCCCTGCTGGCCGTCGTCCTGGCCTTCCTCGCCGTGGCCACGGTGCTGACCCTACGGAGCGACGCACCCGCCCCGGTACGGGACCGCCCCCTGCTGGAGGCGCTGCGGCTGCGGCCCACTCCTACCGCGCGGCCCGACGCGCCACCGGCCGTCCCACCCGGCTCACCGCGACCGGCGGAGCCGTCCGGACCGCCGGAACGGCAGGAGGCGCCGCAGCCGGCGTCGGCCACAGGCCCGTCGAGCGCCGCCCCACGGGACGCGACCGTGCCGCTGATCCTGGTGGCGCTGACCGCCCTCCCGCTGGCCGCCCGGCGGAGGTATCCGCTCGCCACGTTCGCGGTGGTGCTGGCCGCGACGCTGGCCGCCAGCGCGAGCACGACCTGGATCACCGTGGCGGCCTGCGCCGTCGCCGCCTATTCGGCGGTCGCGCACAGCCGTCACCGGGTGGCGGCGGTGGGCGGGCTCGCCGCCGCGGCCGTGCCCGCCGGTCTCGTCTTCTCCGGCGTCACGCCGGGGGCTGCCCAACTGGCTGGGACCGTTCGTGGTGCTGCTGAGCGCGGGCGCGCTCGCCGTGCTGGTGCGGTCGTGGCGACGGCGGCTGGCCACGAGCCGGGCCCGGCTCACCGAGCTGCGGGAGGCGCAGGAGGCGGCGACGGCCGCCGCCGTGGCGGAGGAACGGTCACGGATCGCCGCCGAGCCGCACGACGTGGTGACGCACAACGTGAGCGTGATGCTGATCCAGGCCGGAGCGGCGCGGGCGGTGCTGGAGGCGGAGCCGGCGCAGGCCCGGCGGGCGCTGCTGGCGGTGGAGGCCGGGGGCCGCGCGGCCATGGCGGAGCTGCGGCGCCGCGGACGGGATCGAGGTGGCGGCCGAGGCCGCGGACGGCGCGGAGGCGGTCGCCGCCGTCCGCCGCACCCGGCCGGACGTGGTGCTCATGGACATCCGGATGCCCGAGATGGACGGCATCGAGGCCACCCGCCGACTGCTCGCGGACGGCGCCACGACCCGGGTGCTGATCCTCACCACCTACGACCTCGACCGGTACGTCTACGCCGCGCTGACCGCGGGCGCGAGCGGCTTCCTGCTCAAGGACAACTGCTGGCCACCGGCCTCAGCAACGCCGAACTGGCCGACCGCCTCGTACTCAGCCCGACGACGGTGAAGACCCACGTCGCCCGCATCCTGTCCAAGCTCCGCCTGCGCGACCGCGTCCAGGCCGTGGTGCTCGCGTACGAGACCGGCCTGATCACCCCGGGCGGCGGCGGCCCTGACCGGGCGCCCTCCCAGCGCCGGGACTGACCCCCTCACCAGCGTTTCCGTCGTAGGGTGCTGCGGCGGATCGTTCGGGACGGAGGGGTCGTGGCAGACGGCGTGCCGCTGTGGCGGAACCGGCCGTTCCAGCTGTTGTGGGCCGGCGGCGCGGTCTCGCAGCTCGGTACGGAGCTGACCCGGCTGGCCATGCCGCTGCTGGTGCTGGCGGTGACGCGGTCCCCGGGGTTGGCCGGGCTCGTCGCCGGTGCGCGGGCCCTGGCCTTCATCGGCGCGCAGCTCCCCGCCGGGGTGTGGGTGGATTGGTGGGATCGGCGCCGTACGCTGATCGCCGCGCTGGGGATCCAGACCGCGAACGCGGCGGGGCTCTCCGCGCTGATCCTGGCCGGGACGCCGCCGATCTGGGCGCTGGTCGCGTTCGCGCTGGCCGACGGGGTGTGCGCGGCCTTCGCCGGCCCCGCCCGGACCACCGCGATCCGCGGAGTGGTGCCGCCGGATCAGCTGCGTGGCGCGTACGCGCAGGAGGAGTCCCGCAACCACGCCGCGCGGCTGGCCGGTCCGCCGCTCGGCGGCCTGCTGTACGGGCTGGGGCGCGCGGTCCCGTTCCTCGCCGACGCGCTCACCTTCCTCATCGCCCTGCTCTGCACGATCCTCGCCAAGGTCCCCCGCCGCCCCGGAACCGAGCCCGACGGGACGGCCACCGAGCCGGACGGCGCCCGTCACGCGACGGCCACCGCGCCGGGCCACGGCCGGTCCACAGCGCGGGAGCCCGAGCCCGGGCCGGGAGGGGCGGCGCGGGCGAGCATGCGGCGCGAGGTGGCGGAGGCCTTCCGGTGGCTGTGGCGGCGGCGCGGGCTGCGCGCGATCATCGGCGTCGTACTGGCCCTCAACCTGCTGGGCGGCGCCTTCCTGCTGCCCCTGATCGTGCTGGTCGGGGAGCGCGGCGGTGGCGCCCTCACCACGGGCACGGTGCTCGCCGGGATCGGGATCGGCGGACTCGCCGGCGCCCTACTGTCCGGCCGCGTCGGCGGCCTGATGCCGGCGGGCCGGCTGACCCTGCTGCTCGCCGCCGTCCTCGGTCTCGCCAACCTGGCGATGGCGCTCCCGCTCGGCCCCTGGTGGCCGATGGTCCCGCTGGTGGTCGTCTCGCTGATCACCCCGGCGTTCAACGTGGTCATGAACGTGGTGATCGTCCGGAACGTACCGGAGGCGATGCTCGGCCGGATGGACGCGGTCTTCGTCGTGGCGGCCATGGGCCTCACACCGCTCGGACCGGTCCTCGGCGGCGCGCTCGCCGACGGCCTCGGCGGGGCCGGCGCGCTGATCACGCTCGGCGTGCTGTTCCTGCTGACCGCGGCCACCGCCGCCACCAGCCGCGACCTCCGCGCCTTCACCGACGGCGACGCCCCCGGCCTCGATCCCGGCGCGGCGCGCCGGGA
>WHSL01000388.1 GCA_009380095.1 Streptosporangiales bacterium
CCCCGAAGCCCCAATGTGGCCAGGTCTGAGCTGCGCTTATCTGCTTGAACGGGACGGTCGGACAGGACACGCGGTCATGCGCCGAAACGGTGGCCCACCCCACGGACGCGGCACTTTCGACCATGGAAATCGCGCGCGACGGCCGCCGTTCACCTTTCGTTTCCTCGGATGCTCTTCGCGGCGCCGCGGAGAATCCGAAGATGTCACGCGGGCCGATGCTGAGGAAGGTCCCGGTGGTGTCCGCCACCGGTCGCCCACGTGCGGGCGGCCGTGCGATCCCGCCGGTTGTCTACGCGCCGTGATCGGCCACGGAACTAGCGCTCGCGGAGCGTTTAGCCGCCGCCTGCGGGGCAGGGGGAGATGACCGAATGCTCGGGTCGGAGGAATGACCCGGCCGGAGGTGTTATCACGTGATCTCCACGCTTCTGTGGTACGTGCTGGCCGGTGCCGTGGTCGGCATCGTCGCCAGGCTGCTCGTACCCGGTCGCAATCCCATCGGGATCATCCTGACGATCCTGGTGGGCGCGGCCGGTGCGATCGTGGGCGGGGTCGTGGCCGGTGCTCTCGGCGCCGGTGACGCGATCGCCGTCGTCATCGCCGTGCTCATCGCCGTGCTCGGCGTCGTCGCGCTGACCACCGCCCAAGGTGGTGGCTGGCGGGGGCCTGGCGGACGCGGCTGGGGGTACCGGCGGCACAGCACGAGGTGAGGATCCGTCCGAACGGCCCGCGGCGCCTCCACGTCGCGGGCCGTTCCGCTGCCTCGCGCGCCGCCGCTGCCTCGCGCGCCGGGGGCCGTCCGCTCTCGCGGCCTGTGGTCAGAGCGTCGTCGCGGTCTCGATGGCGAGCCGGAGCAGATCCGTGCGCGCGTCGGCCTTCGTCCAGTCCCGGTGATCCCAGGCGTCCCCGGCGGCGCGCTGTTCGCCGCACAAGGGGCGGCGCGCTATTCGCCGCGTAGGCGGCGGGCGATCACCACGAGGTCGATCGCCGCGATGACGGCCACTCCGGCGCCGATGCCGGCGACCACCCAGGGGCCGGCGCCCGGGCCCGTGCCGCGCGCCGCCATCGGCCCGAAGATCACGGCGACGATGACGCCGCCGGCCAGTGCCAGGACGGACAGGATCGCGCGCAGCCGGAGCGGGCTGCGGGCCGTACGGGGCTCGCTGCCGGAGGGTTGACGCTTCGGGTGGTCCATGTCCGTCCCCTGCTCACCGGGAACGTCGCCAAACCCGGCAGGCCGTGTACATTAATAATTGAACGTGCATTCAAGAATGAACGGGGGGAGGCGATGGCGGGACGGCCACGGGTGATCGACGACGCGGCGATCCTGCGCACGGCGGCGCGGGTCATCGGCGAGGTGGGGCCGTCCGGGCTCACGCTGTCCGCGGTGGCCAGCGAGGCCGGGGTCGTGCCGGGCACGCTGGTGCAGCGGTTCGGCTCCAAGCGCGGGCTGCTGCTCGCGCTCGCCGCTCGGTCCGCGGAGGAGGCGCGTGGGCTGGCCGACCGGGTACGGGGCGGGCGCGGCTCCCCGCTGCGGCGGTTGCGGTCGCTGATCGTCGCGTCCATGTCCGCCATGGACACGCCCGCCCGGTTCGCCAACCATCTCGCCTTCCTGTGCGTGGACCTCACGGACCCGGAGTTCCACGAGCACGCGCTGGCGGTGCACCTGGGGGAGCGGCGGGCGTTCGTGGCATTGCTCGAAGAGGCCGTGACCGCGGGCGAGCTGCGGTGGGACACCGACGTCGCCGCGCTCGCCGTCACGCTCCAGTCGGCCATCGCCGGCACCGGCCTGACCTGGGCCCTCGACCGCCGCGGCGCCCTCGCCACCCGACTCCGCCGCGCCACCGACGCGGCCCTCACCCCCCACCGGGAGGACCACGATGAACGATCCACGAGCCGTTGAGGCCCCGTACGGGGAGGACCGCCATGGGCGCCCCGCAAGCCGTTGATGCCCGCGCCGGTGAAGGGCCGCGGTTGGCGGGGAAGGTCGCGGTGGTGGCCGGGGGGACGCGGGGCGGCGGGCGGGGGATCGCCGTCGAGCTCGGCGCCGCCGGCGCGACCGTGTACGTGACCGGCCGCAGCAGCGCCGCCGGGCGCTCGGACCTGGACCGCCCGGAGACGATCGAGCAGACCGCCGCCCGCATCACCGAGGCCGGCGGCACCGGCATCCCGGTCCGGACCGACCACGCCGACCCCGCCCAGGTCCGCGCGCTCGCCGAACGGATCGCCACCGACGCCGGCGGCCTGGACGTCCTGGTGAACTCGGTCTGGGGCGGCGACCCGTTCACCGACTGGGAGCACCCGC
>WHSL01000105.1 GCA_009380095.1 Streptosporangiales bacterium
ATCGTCGCCGTCGCGGGTTACGCGGAGACCCAGTGGCGGCCCCGCGAGCAGAGCCTGACCGGCCAGTTCATCACCGCCTACCGGGACCGGCTGTACCTGTTGCTGCAGGTCCTCAGCCGGTTCGGGCAGACCTGGCGGCACACTAACGTGGCGTACATCGTCCCGGGCTTCGCCAGCGTCTACCGCTCCACCGCGCTGCGGCAGATCGACGTCAACCCGCACGGGCTGGTGATCGAGGACTTCAACATGACGTTCGAGCTGCACCGCAAGCGGCTCGGGCGGATCGGGTTCAAGCCCGGCGTGAAGGCCTACTGCCAGGAGCCGCACACCCTCGGGGACTACTACCGCCAGGTCCGCCGGTGGACGCTCGGCTTCTGGCAGACCGTACGGCGGCACGGCGTCTGGCCGAGCCTGTTCTGGGCCGCGCTCATCCTGCTCATCCTCGAGGTGGTCGTCACCAGCATCGGCTTCCTCGCCGCGATCGGTCTCGCGGTGTTCCTCGCGCTGCCGCCGCTCACCGGCGACGCCGTGCTCGGCTGGGACCTCTACGCGGAGAACCACGCGGCGCTCAGCGGGCTGATCACGCTGCCCGCGCTGGCGTTCGGAATCTTCGTCCCGGACTACTTCATGACCTGCATGGTCGCCGCCTACCGCAGGCGCCCCAAGTATCTGCTGCTCGGCATGGGCTTCCTCGCGCTGCGCGCGGTGGACGCGGCGATCTCCCTCCGCACCATCCCGCAGGGCTGGACGACGAGGTCCACCGGCGTCTGGCGCAGCCCGAGCCGCCGATGACGTGCGGGCCCGTACGGAAAATGGACCCTCGCGATCCCGGGCGCGGCGTCCTATCGTGGGGAGTAGACGGACCGTCCGCCGATCCGCGGCGCCAAGGGGCGGCCCGAGGCGCCGAGGTTGACCGCCGCCCCCCGATCATGAGATCTGAGCCGAGAACACCTGAAGGAATTCCCCGGCTCTCCGCCGGGGCCCATCTCGACCCCGCCGACGGTGCCTGCTTCATGGAGCTGGCCTCGGTGCTCGCGGGAGAGCCGTGGAGCGACCATCCGCGCTGCGCTCATCCGCTGCTCGCGGCGATCGCCCGGCTGGTCAACGACTCGGTCTCCGACGGGGCACGGGACTCGCTGCTCCCGCTGGTGCCCGAGGTGATCGGCACCCGCGCGGCCGGCACCGCGGTGGATCCGTTCCTGGTGATCCGCTGCGCGGACGCGGCACGGCGGGCCGACCCGGAGGCGCCGGGGCCCGTACGGTTCCGCCGCCAGGCGCTGCGCCGGGTCGCGGCGGCGCCGAGCCGGGTGCCGCTGCGCGACCGCGCCGGTGCCCTGATCTACCGGGGCGGCCAGGCGCGGCACGCGGTCGCCGTCTGCGTGCTGCTGTTGGGCAAGTACGGTAGGCCCGACCCGGACACCGCGCTGCGCCGGCTGCTGTTGGACTGCATCGAGGTGTGCGGGCGCGCCCAGCGGACCGTGGGCGGACGTGCCCGGGAAAGCGTGAGCCCCGGGAACGCGGTCGTCCCCGGGGCCCGGTGAGGGTGTCCGGCCGCCGGAGGTGACGGCCGGACTCGTGCTCGTCAGCCCGCGTCGCGCTGGGGCGGGACGGGCTGGAGGTCGCCGGCCACTCTGCGGTCGCCGTCTGCTCGGTCGTCGATGCGCGTGCGCACCGTTCGGGCGATGACCAGCCGGCGGCGTTGCCGCGCGACCGCCCATCGTGTCGTGGTGTTCGTCGTCCCGTCCCCTTCGTGCGCGGGACCTGGTCCCCCCGGCCCCGCCCTTTCCCCGTCATGAGGGCACGTGGCCCCCCGTGCGGGCCTCCCCAGCCCGCTTTCCACCCGGTGCGGCCCCCCCGACCGCACCGGATGACTCATGATCCCGCGTGTGGCGCGCCCCCACATCCGTCCCAGGGGTGATTCTCGTACGCCATCTGGATGATGAGACGCCTGAAGGACCGCTATGGTTTCAGCCCGAATCGAATTCTGATCGCCGCGACGCTCCCCGCACCCCGCATAGTCGGAGGAATCATGACGCAGCGGACCCCCCTCTCCGTACTGATCATCGGCGCCGGATTCGGCGGTGTGGGCATGGCCATCCGGCTCACCCAGGCGGGCGTCCGCGACTTCGTCGTGGTGGAGAAGGGCGACGGCCCGGGCGGCACCTGGCGGGACAACACCTATCCCGGTGCGGCCTGCGACATCCCCTCCCACCTGTACTCCTTCTCCTTCGAGCCGAAGACGGACTGGTCCCGGAGGTACCCGAGCCAGGGGGAGATCCTCGACTATCTGCGGCACTGTGTGCGCAAGTACCGGCTGGAGCCGCACATCAGGTACGGCACCGCCGTCACCTCCGCGGAGTACGGCGACGAGGCCGGCGTGTGGACGGTCCGTACGGAGTCCGGCGACGACTACCGGGCGCGGGTCGTGGTGTCCGCCTGTGGCCAGCTCAACCGGCCGCGCTACCCGGACCTCCCGGGCCGGGAGGACTTCGCCGGCACCGCCTTCCACTCCGCCCGCTGGCGGCACGACCACGACCTCACCGGACGCCGGGTGGCGGTGATCGGGACGGGCGCGAGCGCCATCCAGTTCATCCCGCCGGTGGCGGAGCAGGCCGAGCGCACGTACGTGTTCCAGCGCTCCGCGCCGTACGTGATCGCCAAGCCGGACCGTCCGTACGGCACCACGGAGCGCACCCTGCTGCGCGCCATGCCGGGGCTGCGCGCGCTCACCCGCGGGTGGCAGTACGCGCAGCACGAGGCGCGGGCGGTCGGGTTCGTGACGTTCACCCGCGCGCTGCGGCCGTACGAGGCCGGGTTCCGGCGCCGCCTCGGCAAGGAGGTGCCGGACCCGGAACGGCGGCGGGCGCTGCTGCCGGACTACCCGATCGGCTGCAAACGGGTGCTCATATCCAACGACTTCTATCCCGCGATGAACCGGCCGGACGTGGAGCTCGTCACCGACCCGATCGAGCGGCTCAGCGCGGACGGCGTGGTGACGGCGGACGGCACGTACGCGGTGGACACCGTCATCTACGGCACCGGCTTCCAGGCGACCGACTTCCTCGCCCCCATGAAGATCATCGGCAGGGGCGGCGCGGAGCTGGCGGAGACCTGGCGTTCCGGGGCGCACGCCTACCTCGGGCTCGCGGTGTCCGGCTTCCCGAACATGTTCCTGCTGTACGGCCCGAACACCAACCTCGGGCACAACAGCATCATCTACATGCTGGAGTCGCAGTTCCGGTACGTGCTCGGCTGCCTGGACCTGATGCGCCGGACCGGGCTGCGCGCGCTGGAGGTCCGCCCGGAGGTGGCGGACGCCTACGACCGCCGGCTGCGGCGGCTGTTCGGCCGCACGATCTGGGACCAGGGCTGCACCAGCTGGTACAAGACCGCGGACGGACGGATCACCAACAACTGGCCCGGCTACACCTTCGCCTACCGGCGGCGCACCCGGCGCCCCGACCCGGAGGCCTTCCTCGCGCAGGCCTGACCTGCCCACCGAGGCGGTGCCCCGGTTATTCTCGCCGGACGGGTCCCCCACGCCCCCCGAGGAGACCGTCGTGACCGACCGCGACACCGACACCGACACCGACACCGACACCGCCAACCCGCTCCCCACCCCCGCGCTGACCGTCGCCGAGGTGCGCGAGCGGCTCACCGCGCCGGGGCAGATCTTCGAGATGGACGAGGTCGACGTGCGCGGCGTACGCGTCCGGACGTGGAAGCACGCGCCGGGCAGCATCCGCGACATGCTCGAGATCTCCAAGTTCCACGGTGACAAGGACTTCCTCATCTACGAGGACGAGCGGGTCACCTTCGAGCGGCACTACGCGATCGCCGCGACGCTGGCCCACCGGCTCGTCGAGGACTTCGGCGTGGCCAAGGGGGACCGGATCGCGCTCGCGATGCGCAACTTCCCCGAGTGGCCCGCGGTGTTCTTCGCCGCGACCGCGATCGGCGCCGTGGTGGTGCCGCTGAACGCCTGGTGGACGGCGCAGGAGCTGGAGTTCGGGCTGACCGACTCCGGCGCCCGGCTGGTCTTCGCCGACGGCGAGCGGGCGGACCGGCTGCGCGAGGTGCTGCCCCGCCTGGGCATCGCGACCGTGGTGGTCCGGCCGGAGGGCGAGCTGCCCGAAGGCGCGCGTACGTTCACTGAGGTGCTGGGGGACGTCGCCACCGACGCGGCGCTGCCGCCCGCCGAGGTGCACGCCGACGACGACGCGACGATCTTCTACACCTCCGGGACGACGGGGAAGCCGAAGGGCGCGCTGGGCACGCACCGCAACTTCTGCGGCAACCCGCTGGGTCTGGCGTACCTGACGCTGTCCGGCGCGATGCGCGGCGGCGCGTCCATGGAGCAGGCGGCCGGGGCGATCGGCGAGCGACGGGTGACGCTGCTCGGCGTGCCGCTGTTCCACGCGACCGGGTGTCACGCGGTGCTGTCCACCACGGTGTTCAGCGCCGGCGGGCTCGTACTGATGTACAAGTGGGACGCCCAGCGAGCCCTGGAGCTGATCCAGCGGGAGCGGATCACGCTGGTCAGCGGCGTGCCGACGATGGCGCTGCAGCTGCTCTCGCACCCGGACTTCGACTCCTACGACCTGTCCAGCCTGACCGCGGTGAGCTACGGCGGCGCACCCGCACCGCCGATGCTGGCCGAGCGGATCAAGGAGGTGCTGCCGAACCGTACGCCGTCCAACGGCTACGGGCTCACCGAGACCTCCGCGACCACCACGTACAACTCCGGCTACGACTACGTACGGAAGCCGGAGAGCGTGGGCCCGCCGATGGCGGTCTCGGACGTCAAGGTGGTGGACCCGGCCGGCACCGAGCTGCCGATGGGGGAGGTCGGCGAGCTGCTGATCAAGGGCCCCAACGTGATCATGGGGTACTGGAACCGCCCGGACGCCACGGCGAACACGTTCGTGGACGGCTGGCTGCACACCGGTGACCTGGCGAAACTCGACGACGAGGGCTTCGTCCACATCGTGGACCGGGCCAAGGACATGGTCATCCGCGGCGGCGAGAACGTGTACTGCGCCGAGGTCGAGGGCGCCATGTACGAGCATCCGGCGGTGGCGGACTGCGCCGTGATCGGCATCCCGCACGACGTGCTCGGCGAGGAGGTCGGCGCCGTGGTCTGCCGCGCCCCGGGCGCCTCCCTCACCGAGGATGAGCTCCGCGACTTCCTCAAGACCCACCTCGCCCCCTTCAAGATCCCCGTACGCGTCTGGTTCCGTGAAGGCGAACTCCCCCGCAACCCGGGCGGCAAGATCCTCAAAACCCGCCTCCGCGACGAGCTCCTCGGCTGACCGCGAGGCGGTCCGCTCAGGGCGAACGGGGCGGGAGGAACAAAGAGGGCCTGTGGACGACGTGCCCGCCGAGATCATCGAGCGGCTCGACGTCCACCCGGTCGCCGACGTCCGCGAGGTCCTGGACGTGGCCCTCGAGCCGGCCCGGGTGGACACGGCCCGCGCCGCCGCCTGACCCGGGACGGCCGGCTCGTCACCGCGGCGAGCCGGCCGTCGCCTCCTGCTTGACCCGCGGTTCCTGAGCGGCCAGTTCGAACTCCTCGCGTGGGTGGTGGAGGGTGCCGAGCGGGATGGTCTCGCGGGGGAAGAAGACCGCGAGGGTCCAGTCCGCGACCACCCGGACCTTGCGGTTCAGGGTGGGCACCCGGCTCAGGTGGTAGGTGCGGTGCATCACCCAGGCGGGGAGGCCGCGCACCTTCATGCCGTACACCTGGGCGACGCCGTCGTGCAGGCCGAGGCTGGCGACCGAGCCCGCGTACGCGTGCCGGTACGGGCGCAGCGGCCGGTCGCGTACCGAGGCGACGATGTTGTCCGCCATCACGTGCGCCTGACGCACGGCGTGCTGGGCGTTGGGTGCGCAGAACTCACCCGGCTTGGTGAGGTCCGGTACGGCCGCCGAGTCGCCGGCCGTGAACGCGTCGCGCAGTCCCTCCACGGTGAGGAACGCGGTCGCCTTGAGCCGGCCGCGCTCGTCGGTGGGCAGGTCGGTGGCGGCGACCAGCGGATGCGGCTTCACGCCCGCCGTCCAGACCAGCGTGTCGGTGTCGAACTCGGTGCCGTCGCTGAGCACCACGTGCCCGTTCTCCGCGGTCTTGAGCAGGGTCTCCAGCTTGATCTCGATGCCCCGCTCGCGCAGGTGGTCCAGGGTCCAGCGGCCCATCTCCGGACCCACCTCGGGCAGGATGTGGTCGGTCGCCTCCACCAGCACCCAGCGCAGGTCCGCCGTGTCGATGGTGGGGAAGTACCGGCAGGCGTCGCGGGCCATGTCCTCGAGCTCGGCGAGCGCCTCGACGCCGGAGAAGCCGGCGCCCACGAAGACGAAGTTGAGCGCGCGGCGACGTACCTCGTCGCTGTCCGCCGAGTCCGCGATCTCCAGCCGGCTGAGCACGTGGTTGCGGAGCGCGATGGCCTCGCCGATGGTCTTGAACCCGATGCCGCAGTCGGCCAGCCCCGGGATGGGGAGCAGCTTGGAGATCGAGCCGGGCGCGACGACGACCATGTCGTACTCCACCTCGCGGTGGCCGCCGCCGGCCGGATCCATGGTGATCCGATGCGCCCGGTGGTCGATCTCGGTCACCACCCCGGTCAGGATGCGGACCCGCCGGAGCACCCGGCGCAGCGGCACGACGACGTGCCGCGGCTCCAGGTTGCCGGCCGCCGCCTCCGGCAGGAATGGCTGATAGGTCATGTACGGCTGGTCGTCGATCAGGGTGAGCGCGACCTCGTGATTACGGATCTCCCGGGCCAGCCGGCGCTGCAGCCGCAGGGCCACATAGAACCCGACGTGCCCGCCCCCGACGATCATGATCTGACGTGGACGCATACCGTAGGGCTACCCAAACCAGGACAACCACACTTATACGACACGGTCAGCGGCGGGCACGGCGTCTAGGCGGGTACTGCGTCGACGTCGCGGTCCCAGTGCCGGTGCGCTGCGATCGCGGACGCGAACGTCGAGCAGAAGTCCTCGCTGGCGTCGCCCGCCTCGCCCTGGGTGACCACGCCGCGGTCGTCGCGCACGCCGTTCTCGGCGTAGGCGACGTCCCGCAGCCCGGCGGCGGACAGCAGCAGCCGGCCGGCGCCGAGCGCCCCGACGGCCTTGCCGTGCTTGTACGCCTCCGCCACGTAGTGCACCGCCAGCCCGTCCGAGGTCAGCGTGTCCACGGCCTTGTCGCCGCCCGGTACGAGCACGGCGTCGTACAGCACGCTCGCCATCGTGGACATCGCGCGGTCCACCGGGATGGACTCGCCGCCGGCACCGGTGACGGTGCCGGCGTGCGCGGCCAGCACCTCCGGCAGCGCGCCGGCCGCGGACAGCCGCTGCTTGACGGTCCGCAGGGACACGGCGTCGCTGCCGTCGGCGGCCAGGATCGCCACCTTACGGGTGGCGATGTCCTCACGCGGGGCGTTCGCCTGGCTCAGCGCCGGGGAGCTCTCCTCGTGCACCGGGGCGGACGGCGGAGCCTCGGTGCCCAGGCCCTCGGCGACCCGCCGGGCGAGGTCCCCGTGCACCTGGCTCAGGTGCCGGAGCACGCCCTCGCGGATGTGCGGCCGGGTGACCTTGCCGAGCTCGAACCGGAACGCCGCCACGATGTGCTCCCGCTCCCAGTCGGCCATGCTGTTCCAGAACAGCGTGGCCTGGCTGAAGTGGTCCTTGAAGCTCTCGCTGCGCTTGCGGATCTTGTTGCCGTCGACCCGCTCCTGGTAGTGCACGTACGCGCCGCCCTCGGGTCCGGCGACCGTGGGCTCGCCGTTGCCGATGGAGTTGGGCGCGTAGCTGGTCTCGCCGCGGTGGACGCGGGTCTGGTGGTAGCCGTCGCGCTGGTTGTTGGCCACCGGGGCGACCGGGCGGTTCACCGGGAGCTGCGGGAAGTTGGGCCCGCCGAGCCGGATCAGCTGGGTGTCCAGGTACGAGAAGAGCCGCCCCTGGAGCAGCGGGTCGTTGCTGAAGTCGATGCCGGGCACCACGTTGCCGAGGTGGAAGGCCACCTGCTCGGTCTCGGCGAAGAAGTTCTCCGGGTTGCGGTCGAGCACGAGCCGGCCGACGGGCCGTACCGGAACCCGTTCCTCAGGAATGATCTTCGTCGGGTCGAGCAGGTCGACGTCGTACGCGAACTCGTCCTCCTCGGGGACGAGCTGCACGCCCAGCTCCCACTCCGGGTACGCCCCCGCCTCGATGCAGTCCCACAGGTCGCGGCGGTTGAAGTCGGCGTCCTTACCCGCGATCTTCTGCACCTCGTCCCAGACCAGCGAGTGCGTGCCCAGCTTGGGCTTCCAGTGGAACTTCACGAACGTGGCCCGCCCGTCCGCGGTGACCAGCCGGAACGTGTGCACGCCGAACCCCTGCATCATGCGGTAGCTGCGCGGCAGCGCGCGGTCCGACATCAGCCACATCATCATGTGCATGGTCTCGGGCTGGAGCTGTACGAAGTCCCACAGCGTGTCGTGCGCCGAGGCGGCCTGCGGGATCTCGTTGTGCGGCTCCGGCTTCACCGCGTGCACGAAGTCCGGGAACTTGATCGCGTCCTGGATGAAGAACACCGGCATGTTGTTGCCGACCAGGTCGAAGTTGCCCTCCCGGGTGTAGAACTTGACCGCGAAGCCGCGCACGTCGCGCACGGTGTCGGCGGAGCCGCGGGAGCCGGCGACGGTGGAGAACCGGACGAAGACCGGCGTGCGCAGCGAGGTGTCGCACAGGAAGTCCGCCCGGGTGAAGTCGGTGAGCGGGTCGGTGACCTCGAAGTATCCGTACGCGCCCGCACCCCGCGCGTGCACCACCCGTTCCGGAATGCGTTCCTGGTCGAAGCTGGTGATCTTCTCCCGGAAGTGGAAGTCCTCCATCAGCGTCGGGCCGCGTTCCCCCGCCTGCAGGGAGTTGTCGGTGTCGTCGACCCGTACGCCCTGGTCGGTGGTCAGATTCTCGCCGCGCGGATCCACGCGGTCGCGGTCGAGCTGTTCGTCCTTGGCCGTACGGCCATCCGGTCCCGCCATGACGCCCCCAAGTGCTCGAATGGGTCCTACGGTCGGCCTTTCCGAGGTGGCGGGAAACTAACGGCTCGGTTCAGCCGCTTCGCCGGCGGTCGGACTCGTGGGTGGTCAGCTCGGTGACGCGATCGCCGAGCCAGCGGGTGACCGCGCGGTCCATCGAGGCCGCGAGGCTGGCCTGCACGGACGCGCCCACCAGCGGGCGCAGCCGCTCCACGAGCTCGGCGAGCTCGGGCAGCTCGCGGTCGGACGGCAGCCAGCCGGGCTCCTTGCTGGCGAGGATCTGCTCCGCCACCACCCCCACGAACCGCGCGGCGATCCGGTCGGTGTCGGCGCGCAGCCGCTCCGCGATGTCCAGCACGTCGTCCATGGAGACGCCGATCCGGACCAGCTCGGCGCCGGCGTGCAGCAGCCGCGGGCTGGGCACGGTGTAGCGGTCGCCCTCGGGCTCGATCAGCCCCAGCCGTACCGCCCGGTCGAGCTGCTCGGCGGTGACCGCGCCGCCCATCATGGCGCGCAGCTCGTCGGCCGTACGGTACGTCGGCACCTCCTGCGACCAGGGCCCCACGAGCGCGGACTCCAGCCCGAGCACGTGCGACAGGTCCCGGCCGTGCTCCCAGGCGGTGAGCAGCTCGGAGATGTGCGCCATGGTGAAGCCGCGCTCGAGCAGGCTGCCGATCAGCCGCAGCCGGGCCAGGTGGACGTCCGTGTAGATGCCCACGCGCCCCTCGCGCCGCGGCGGCGGCAGCAGCCCGCGGTCCTGGTAGACGCGGATGTTGCGCACGGTGGCGCCGCCGGCCTGGGCGAGCTCGTCGATCCGGTACTCCGCCATGATGTCTTGAGAATAGGCCGTATCCGAGACGTGACCCGCATCACCTTGCCCTCGGCGACTATGACATTGACTATTGGAACAGTTGAAGATGTCACCGTAGGCGAGGAGAACGAGCATGGGTGCCGCGTCAACTCCCGCGTCCTCCCCCGTACGCCGAGCCGAGCGCTGCGCCGACGGCGACCACACCGCCGGCCTGAAGGACCGCGAGCTGGTGGCCGAACGGCTGCTGAAGACCTCGCGCAGGCACTCGTTCGACCCGGACAGCGAGGTGCGCTGGGACGAGCCGCTCGACCCGGACAAGTTCTACCTGCCGCCGCACACGCTCTCGCTGTACGAGACGCCGATGTGGGACGCGCTGTCCCACCGCGAGCAGGTCGAGCTGTCCAAGCACGAGATGTCCAGCGTGGCGTACCAGGGCATCTGGTTCGAGATGATCCTCATGCAGGTGCTGCTGCGGTACTCCTACACCGCCGACCTCACCTCACGGCACGTGCAGTACGCGCTGACCGAGATCGCCGACGAGTGCCGGCACTCCAAGATGTTCGGCGACCTGGTGCGCAAGCTGGAGACCCCGGTCTACCGGCCGTCCGCGCAGATGATGGTCGAGGGGCACTTCCTGAAGACGTTCGGCCCGCGGGTCTCCGGCTTCGCGGGGGCGCTCATCGTGGAGGAGATCCTGGACTCCGTCCAGCGGATCACCTTCCCCGACGAGCAACTGCAGCCGGTCATCAGGGACGTCACGCGCATCCACGTGATCGAGGAGGCGCGGCACGTGAAGTACGCGCGAGAGGAGCTGCGCCGGATCGCGCCCCGGCTCAACCCGGCGCGCCGCGAGGCCGCCCGGTGGATCGTGGCCCGCGCCGTCCACCTGGTGCTGCGCAACCTCGTGCACCCGCAGGCGTACGCCGCCGTGGGGCTGGACCCGAAGGCGGCGCGGGCGGCCTCGCTGGCCAACCCGCACCGCCGCGCCACCGGGGCCTGGGCCACCCGCAAGCTGCGCGACTTCCTCGACGAGGTCGGCCTGATGGGCGGCCCCAGCCTGGCGCTGTGGCGGCACGTCGGCGCGATCGAGTAGAGCGGACCGTTCACGCCCGGGTCGCGATCACGGGGTCCCGATCACCGCGGTGTCGAAGCCGAACATGAACCCGCCGAGCGTGGCGATGGACGCCCAGTGCAGCAGGCGGCGGCGCCGATGCTCCGCCGAACGGGCCGAGCCGCCCGCGGGCGCGGGGGCCTCGTTGTCCCGGGCCACGGTTACCGTCCCTGAGCGGTGAGGTCGAGGACGACCTTCACGTCGGAGGGATCGGAGTCGAAGGCCTCCTCCGCGCGCTCCAGCGGCAGCGTCCGGGTGATCATGCGCTCCAGCCACCGGGGGCCGGCCGCGGCCAGGGCGTCGGCGGCCAGCCGGTAGTGGTACAGGTTGGCGTTGACCGAGCCGAACACCACGTCGTTCTCCAGCACGATCTCGCGGTTCAGCGAGCCGGCGTCCACCCGGATCGCGTGCCCGGCCGAGGAGACCCCGGTGAGGCAGACGATGCCGGCCACCGACGTGTGCGCCATGGCGTCGAAGATGAGCTGGGCCGCGCCGGTGCACTCCACGATCACGTCCGGCTTGACGGACGCGGTCACCTCGGGGATGGGCGCGGTGTGGTACGTGGCGCCGAGCTCCTTCACGAGCTGGGGCTTGATCCCCTCCTCGATCCGGTCGATCACCGCGACCTCCAGCCCGCGCTGCCGGGCCAGCAGCGCGGCGAGCAGGCCGATCGGGCCGGCGCCGGTGATCAGCGCGCGCCTCGGCTCGTACCAGGCGCGGTTGCCGATCCGGTCGATGTGGTCCCAGGCCTTGGCGAGCACAGTGGTGGGTTCCATCAGCACCCCGACCTGCTCGAGCGAGGGGTCGAGCCGTACCGCGTAGTCCTCCTCGACGACCCACCGCTCCGAGCCGTAGCCGTCGATCTGCTTGATGCCGCGCTCGACGTAGAGGCCGTTGCGGCACATGTCGAACTCGCCGCGCGCGCAGGCGGGGCAGGGTTCGGGGTCGGGACGCCGTACGACCCCCACGACGAGGTCGCCGGGCGCGAAGGTCGAACGGGGCGGGGCCTGGACCACCCGGCCCAGCGACTCGTGCCCGAGGACCAGCCGCTCCCGCTCCGGCGGCGGCCACCCGTACTCACCCGACGCGATCTCCCGGTCGGTGCCGCAGATGCCGAGGTAGAGGCCCTCGACGAGTAGCTCCGTCGGACCCGGGACCGGCTCCGGCAGGTCGCTGATCTCGAGTGTGCCGGCCCGGCCGGGCACCACGGTCAAACCCCGCATATGACATCCCCCCGCCCGGGTTAGTGCCCATGTGGTGGCTCCACAACCGACACCGTTGACAGCCGCCCGGCCCGTACCCGACATTTGGCGGGTCAGCTGGAGGGGATCATCGTGCGTTCGCCCATCCGCTCGCGGTCGCGATGACCGGAACCGCGTCGCGTCCGGCCGCCGCCACGGCGATCCCGCTGGTGGCCGTGCTGGTCGCGGCGGTGAACCTGCGGCCCGCGGTGACCGGCGTCTCGCCGCTGTTCGAGCGGATCGGCGTGGACCTCGGACTGTCCACCTCGGCGCTGGGCCTGCTGGCCACCCTGCCGGTCATCTGTTTCGGCGTGTTCGCGCTGGCCGGCACCGTGCTCGCGCAACGCTTCGGGGAGGGGCCGGTCACCACGGGCTGCATGCTGGTGCTCGCGGTGTCCCTGCTGCTCCGGGCGGCGGGACCGGTCTGGACGCTGTTCGCCGGCACCGTCGCGGTGGGGCTGGCCATCGGCGTGGCCAACGTCGTGCTGCCCGCGCTGATCAAGCGGCGCTTCGCGGACCGCATTCCGGTGGTCACCGCGCTCTACACGATGCTCATCACCTGCGGCGCCGCGCTCGGCTCGGGGCTGGCGGTGCCGATCTCGGACGCCACCGGCTCCCCCTGGCGGGTGCCGCTCGCGCTGCTCGCCGTACCGGCCGCGCTCGCCTTCGTGGCCTGCCTGCCGGTGGTACGGGACGGGCCGCCGCCGCGCCCGTCGGTGGCCGCCGCCCGGCCGTGGCGGGACCGGCTGGCCTGGGCGGTCACCGCGATGATGGGCATCCAGTCGCTGCTCGCGTACGTGGTGTTCTCCTGGCTGCCGACGATCGGCGCGGACCGCGGGCTCAGCGAGGCGGCCGCGGGCGCGCTGCTGTCGTTCTCCTCGGTGGTGCAGGCGGCGGGCTCGATCGGGCTGCCGCTGCTGCTGCGCCGGCTGCGTGACCAGCGTCCGGCCATCGTCGCGGTGGCCGCGTTCACCGCGGCGGGCCTGGCCGGCGTCACGTTCGCGCCGGTGGGCGGGATCTGGGTGTGGTCGGCGGTGCTCGGCGTGGGACAGGGCGCCGCGTTCGGTCTCGCCCTCACACTGATCGGACTGCGATCGGCGGACGCCGCCGGGGCCGCCCAGCTGTCCGGGATGGCGCAGTGCGCCGGGTACGTGATCGCGGCGGTCGGCCCGGTGGGGGTCGGGGTGATGTACGACGTGACCGGCGCCTGGACGGTGCCCGTGGTGTTCCTGCTGGGCTGCTGCGTACTGCTGGCCACCGTGTGCCTGCCCGCCGGCCGCGACCAGGTCGTCGGAGGGCGGAGCGCCGGCGGGTCCGGCTGAGGGACGGAAGGGGACGGGATGGATCGCGAGGAATGGGATCGCCGCTACGCCTCGGCGGAGCTGGTGTGGACGGCCGGGCCGAACCGGTTCGTCGCCGAGGAGCTGCCCGGGCTGGTCCCCGGCGCGGCCCTCGATCTCGCTGCGGGCGAGGGCCGGAACGCCATCTGGCTGGCGGAACGCGGCTGGCGGGTGACCGCGCTGGACTTCTCCGCGGTGGCGCTGGGCAAGGGGCGGCGGATCGCGGCCGAGCGCGGCGCGGAGGTCGACTGGGTGGAGGCGGACGTCCGCGCGTACGTGCCGCCGGCGGAGGCGTACGACCTCGTGCTGATCGCCTACCTGCACCTGCCCTCCGCGGACTTCGCCGGGGTTCTGCACAGGGCTGTGGACGCGGTGTCGCCGGGCGGCACGCTGTTCCTGATCGGGCACGACAGGTCCAACCTCACGGAGGGGTACGGCGGGCCGAGCGACCCCGACGTGCTCTACGCGGTGGACGAGCTGACCGCCGGGCTGACCGGGCTGCGGATCGAGCGCGCGGAACGGGTCACCCGTCCCACCGGGGAGGACACTCCGGACGCGATCGACACGCTGGTGCGGGCCGTACGGGCCTGAGTGGCCGGTCCCGGACGCATACCGGTTCGTCAACAAGTGGGCGAGCGGCATGGCCGTGGGGTGGAACTCGTTCTAATTTCAGGGCATGATCCGTGCGGCGAAGATCGTCGCGGTGGCCGTGGCCGCCGTCGCAGCCCTGTTCGTCGCGGCGCCGGCCGCGCTCGCGCACGACGAGCGTCCGGTCACGCTGCCCGACGGCTCCGGGAGCGTGCCGAAGTACCGTACGGGCGGCGGCCCCGAGCTGCTCGTCTGCAAGACCGACCCGGAGGCCTTCGCGGAGCGCATCGCCGGCTACCCCGCCGAGGTGCGGGCGCGCAACGCCGAGCTGTTCGAGCGCTGCCGCCTCGATGGGTTCCGCCACCTGCAGGAGGCGGTCGACGCGGCGGAGCCGGGGGCCCGGATCCTCATGCTGCCGGGCGTCTACACCGAGGAGCCGAGCCGCCGCCCGCCGGAGGGGGAGTGCGCGCGGCTGCCCGCTCGCTGGGCGCACACCGGCGGCACGCACTACCAGGTGCTGAGCTTCGAGCAGACCCAGGACTGCCCGAACAACCAGAACCTGGTGGCCGTCCTCGGCAAGCGCGACCTGCAGATCGAGGGCACCGGCCCCACCCCCGGCGACGTCGTCCTGGACGCGGGATACGCGAAGCTGAACGCGCTCCGCGCGGACCGCGCCAACGGCATCTACCTGCGCAACTTCACCGCCCAGCGGACCACGTTCAACGCGATCTACATCCTGGAGACGGACGGCTTCGTGATCGACCGGGCGGTGGGCCGGTGGACGGACGAGTACGGGTTCCTCACCTTCGCCACCGACCACGGCCTGTACACCGACTGCGAGGCGTACGGCAACGGCGACTCCGGCGTCTACCCGGGCAGCGCGTCCAACCTCAACGCCACCCGCGGGCACGACGTGACCCGGTACGCGGTGGAGATCCGGCGCTGCCGCAGCCACCACAACCTGCTCGGCTACTCCGGCACCGCGGGCGACTCGGTGTGGGCGCACGACAACGAGTTCTACGCCAACTCCGCGGGCGCCTCGATGGACAGCGCCTTCCCCGGCCACCCCGGGCTGCCGCAGAACCACGCGCTGTTCGAGAACAACCGGATCCACGACAACAACACCGACTACAACGACCACGTCCGGGACGGCACCTGCGCCCTCCCGCCGGCCGAGCGCGGCTACGAGGAGGGCGTGGTCTGCCCGGCCGCCGGCGTGCCCGTCGGCACCGGCATCCTCACCGCGGGCGGCAACTACAACGTGTTCCGGAACAACCAGGTGTACGGGCACTCCTACACCGGGTTCGCGCTGCTCTGGGTGCCCGCGTTCATCCGCGGGGAGTCCGCGCTGAGCAAGCAGGCCGACACCTCGCACCACAACCGCTACACCGGCAACCGGCTCGGCGTGGCCCCGGACGGCAAGGCCCGCCCCAACGCCACGGACTTCTGGTGGGACGGTCAGGGCAAGGGCAACTGCTGGCAGCCGTCCGCGACGGGCAGCGACCCGGTTCCGCTGCCGCACTGCGGCGACGCCGGCACCGCGCGGGTCGCCTCCGAGCCGGTGAAGCTGGCCAAGCTCTACCTGTGCGCCGACTACGACCTCGACGCGCGGCGCGTACCGGCCGGCTGCGACTGGTATGGGGCGAGCGGGATGGGCCGCTACGAGGTGCGCATCGCGGTGGGCGCGGCCACCCTGGTGGCGCTGGTCGGGCTGCTGCTGTGGGCCCGCCGCCTGTACGGCACCCGCCGTACCACGATCGCCGGGGCGGCCACGCTGCTGGCGGGCGCCGCCACCTCCGGGGCGATCGGGGCGGCGGCGGCGGAGTTCACAGCGCCGTGGATTCCGTCCGTGGTGCTCGGGGTGTTCGGGCTCTGGTGGATCGCGGTCGGCTGGGCGCTGTACCAGTACCGGACGATCTTCGCCCCGCTGTCCATCCTGCTCGGCGTGGTCGCCCTGCTTGACGTGGTGGACCGGTCGGTGTGGATGTTCCCCTTCATTCCGCTGTCGCCGGACTGGCTGGTCGGCCTGCTCGGTCTGCTCTGGATCGTCGGGGCGCTCATCGTGGTGGTCCGGCGCGCCCGCTCCGAGCGGGTCGTACCGGAGATCCCGGAGCCGTGACCCGTTCCCCCGAACCTGGGGTCGGAACGGGTGGGCCGGAGGTGCAGGATGGGTGCCATGAGCGACATGACGTACCGCCGGCTGGGTGACTCCGGACTGACTGTTTCGACCGTCGGGATCGGCTGCAACAACTTCGGAATGCGCATCGACGCGGACGCCACCCGTGCCGTCGTCGTCGCCGCGCTCGACGCGGGGATCACGCTGTTCGACACCTCCGACAGCTACGGATCGCGGCCGGGGGAGTCCGAGGAATACCTCGGCGCCGCGCTGCGGGGACGCCGCGAGCAGGCCATCGTCGCCACGAAGTTCGGCTCCGACCTGCACGGCGCGAACGGCCCGGACTGGGGCGCACGCGGCTCCCGCCGCTACATCCGCCGGGCCGTGGAGGCCTCGCTGCGCCGCCTGGAGACCGACTGGATCGACCTCTACCAGATCCACTGGCAGGACCCCGAGACTCCCATGGAGGAGACCCTCTCCGCGCTGGACGAGCTCGTCCGTGAGGGCAAGGTGCGGTACGTGGGCAGCTCCAACCACGCGGCGTGGCAGGTCGCCGACGCCGACTGGATCTCCCGTACCTCCGGCCTCACCCGCTTCATCAGCGCCCAGAACGAGTACAGCCTCCTGAAGCGCGACGTGGAGGAGGAGCTGGTCCCCGCCTGCGAGGCCTACGGCATCGGCCTGCTGCCGTACTTCCCGCTGGCCTCGGGCCTCCTCACCGGCAAGTACCGCCGCGGCGAGGACGCCCCGGCGGGCAGCAGGCTCGGCGCGAGCGACCGCTGGGCCCGGCGCCTGCAGGCGGCCCCCTGGGACCGCATCGAGGACCTCCAGCGGCTGGCCGAGGAGCGCGGCCGCACCCTCCTCGACCTCGCCATCGGCGGCCTCGCCGCCCGCCCCGCCGTCACCTCGGTCATCGCCGGCGCCACCTCCCCCGAACAGGTCCGGGCCAACGCCGAGGCCGGCACCTGGGCCCCCTCAGAGGACGACGAAGCAGCCCTGACATCCGCCCTCCTCGACGGCACGGCCGGATCCGGCTGACCACCCTTGATCATCCAGGCGACCCTCGGCCGAGTGTCCGACCCGGCGGTTAATGTGGGCCCCAACCCCGCGAGACCGCGGACCGCGAAACGGCGGACCGCGAAACCGCGCACGGAAGGCGGGCCAACGTGAAGCTGCAGGTCGAACGAGACGCTCTGGCCGAGGCCGTGGCCTGGACGGCGCGCACGCTCCCCGTCCGCCCCCCGGTCCCGGTGCTGGCGGGCATCCTGCTCGAAGCCGACGACCGCCTGAAGCTCTCCAGCTTCGACTACGAGGTCTCCTCCCGGGTGGCCATCGACGTCAACGTGAGCGAGCCGGGCACGGCCCTGGTCTCCGGCCGCCTCCTGGCCGAGATCACCCGGAACCTGCCGGACCGCCCGGTGGAGATCGGCACCGAGGGGTCCAAGGTCACGCTCGTCTGCGGCAGCGCCAGGTTCACCCTGCTCACGCTGCCGGTGGAGGACTATCCCTCACTCCCGGACATGCCCGAGCTCTCCGGCCGGGTGGCCGGCGAGGTCTTCGCGAGTGCCGTCGGCCAGGTCGCCATCGCGGCGTCCCGCGACGACACGGTGCCGATGCTCACCGGCGTCCGGCTGGAGATCGAGGGCACCAAGGTCACCATGGCCGCCACGGACCGGTATCGGCTGGCCCTGCGCGAGCTGGAGTGGTGGCCGGAGCGGGCGGACATCTCGGCCGCCGCTCTGGTCCCGGCCAAGACGCTCGCGGACAGCGCGAAGTCGCTGAGCACCGACGTGGCGATCGCGCTGTCCTCGGAGACCGGCGGCGAGGGCATGATCGGCTTCGAGAGCGGCGACCGCCGCACGACGACGCGGCTGCTCGACGACCGCTTCGTGCCGTACCGTTCGCTGCTGCCCGACAGCGTCGGGTCGCGTGCCGAGGTGACGACGTCGTTGCTGGTCGAGGCCGTGAAGCGGGTGGCGCTGGTGGCGGAGCGCAATACTCCGGTCCGGCTGTCCTTCACCGACGGCGAGGTGCTGCTGGAGGCGGGCAGCGGCGACGAGGCGCAGGCGGTGGAGACGGTGCCGGTCACGCTGCAGGGAGACCCGGTGCGCACCGCGTTCAACCCGCACTTCCTGCTCGACGGGCTGCAGGCCACCGACTCCGGGACCACCCGGCTCGACTTCACCACGTCCACCAAGCCGGCCATCCTCACCCCGGCTCCCGCCGAGGGCGCGGACGACGAGAGCCCGCCGGCGTACCGCTACGTCCTCATGCCCGTCCGCCTCTCCGGCTGAGGCGAGGGCCCTCCGCCCCGCCCCGCCCTGCCCTGGCCACGGGCCGCCCCGCCCCCGGCCCCGGCCCCGCGCCGGCCGTCGCCCCGGCCGGCCCGCCCGTCGCGGGCCTGCGGTTTGAGAGGTTGGTCACGGAGGGGGTGGGGTTGTCCGGTGGGCGGGGGCGGACTTACAGTCCTCCGCTATGGACCGGAAGGCCAAAACCCCTGCCGAGGCGTCGGGGGCGGCGAAGGCGCTGGTGAAGGGGCTGGCGCTGGTCGACCTGATCAGCGAGCACCCCTCCGGCCTCCGGCTCGGCGACGTCACCGAGCGCGCCGGCCTGCCCAAGGGCACCGCGCTGCGCCTGCTCGACACCCTGCAGGCGCATCACCTGGTCCGCGTCGACGCGGACGGGCGGTACCGGCTGGGCCCGCGCTGCGCCGCCTGGGGCACCGCGTTCCTGGACGGCGTGGAGCTCCGCTCGCTGGCGCGTGACCTGCTGGAGCGCATGGTCGAGCTGAGCAGCGAGACGTGCCACCTCGGCGTCGAGGACGGCGGCCGGGTGCTCTATCTGGACAAGGTGGACAGCCCGCACTCGCTGCGCATGGTCTCCCGGGTCGGCGGCACGATGCCGCTGCACTCATCCGGCCTCGGCAAGGCGATGCTCCCGCACCTCCCCGCGGAGTTCATCGACGGCGTGCTGGCGGGAGGGCTGGAGCGGCGGACCGAGAACACGATCGTGGACCCCGAGGCGCTGCGCCGCGAGCTCGCCCGGGTACGGGACCAGGGCTACGCCGTCGACGACGTGGAGAACGAGGAGGGGGTGCGCTGCGTCGCCGCCCCCGTCTTCGACCACCAGGGACGGGTCGCCGCCGCGATCAGCGTCGCCGGCCCGGCCCACCGGATGACCCGGGGCCGAATCGACACCCTGTCCCCGAAACTGATGGCGGCGGCGCGCGAGCTCTCCCAACGACTGGGTTTCACGCCGCCCGCCTGATGGGCGCGGCGGTCGGACGAAGG
>WHSL01000144.1 GCA_009380095.1 Streptosporangiales bacterium
CGGCGCGGCGGCGCTCGAGCGGCTCACGGTCAACGACTACGACGTGCTCGTACTGGACCGGGATCTGCCCGGGGTGCACGGCGACGACGTCTGCCGCGAGCTGGTGGAGTCGCGGTCGGTGACCCGGGTGCTGATGCTCACCGCGGCCGCCGAGCTGGGGGACCGGGTCGCCGGGCTGTCGCTGGGCGCGGACGACTACCTCATCAAGCCGTTCGCCTTTCCTGAGCTGGCCGCCCGCGTGCACAGCCTCGGCCGGCGCAGCCGTCCCGCGTCGCCGCCGGTGCTGCGGCGGGCCGGCATCGCGCTCGATCCGGCGCGGCACGAGGTCTTCCGCGACGGACGGTACGTACCGCTGTCCAAGAAGGAGTTCGCCGTGCTGGCCGAGCTGCTGCGGGCGGACGGGGCGGCGGTCTCCGCGGAGACGCTGCTGGAGAAGGCGTGGGACGAGTACGCCGACCCGTTCACCGGGGCGGTCCGGCTCACCATCCTCAAGCTGCGGCGCAAGCTCGGGGACCCGCCGGTCATCGAGACCGTCACCGGCGTCGGGTACCGGCTGCCATGAGACGGCCTCGCCTGCTGCCCCGCCGGGTGCCGCGCCTGCTGCCGCGCCTGCTGCCGCGCCGGATCACGCTGCGCGCCCGGCTCACGCTGATCCACGGCGGGCTGTTCCTGCTCGCCGGGGTGATGCTGCTCGGCGCCACGTACGCGCTGTTCGACCAGCAGATCGGCAAGGGGCGGGTGGTCATCAAGGGCACGGTGACCAACAACCCCGGAAAGGACGCCGAGGGCGACGGCGCCGCGCCGAAGGACGTGGAGCGCGATCTGAAGACCTTCGCGTACACCGACGACGGCGTGCTCACCGGGCCCGCGGCGCAGCAGTGGATGCGGGACCAGCAGCGGCTGCTGCACGACGCGGCCGCCACCTCGCTGCTCACCCAGGGCGGCATCGCGCTCGGGCTGGCCGGCGGGGTGGCGATCGCGCTGGGCTGGCTGGTCACCGGCCGGGCGCTCGCGCCGCTGCACCGGGTCACCGGCAGCGCCCGGCGGATCGCCGCCGCGCCGTCCGCCGACCTGCGCGTGCACCAGCGCATCGCGCTGCGCCGTCCGGACGACGAGGTCAAGGACCTCTCGGACGCGTTCGACACCATGGTGGAGCGGCTGGACCGGTCCTTCGCCGGGCAGCGGCGGTTCGTCGCCAACGCCTCGCACGAGTTGCGTACGCCGCTCACGCTCGGGCGGTCGCTCGTGGAGGTGGCGATGCACCGGCGGTCGGCGTCCGACGACGTGAAGGTGCTCGGGGAGCAGCTGCTGCTGATCAACTCCCGGTACGAGCGGCTCATCGCCGGGCTCCTCACACTGGCGCGCTCGGACACCGATCCGAGCGAACGGCACCCGGTCGACCTCGGCGACCTCGCCGCACACGTCGCCGAACTGCTGGACACGGCCGCGGCCGAGGCGGGGGTTCACCTCAGTACCGAGCCGGGGGAGGCCGTCACCTCCGGGGACGCGTTGTTGCTGGAGCGCCTCGTGCACAACCTCGTGGAGAACGGCGTCCGGTACAACGTGCCGGGCGGCCACGTGTCGGTGATCACCCGGTACGGCGCGGACGGGCGGGCCGAGCTCGAGGTGGGGAACACCGGGCCCGAGGTGGGGGCGGCCGAGGTGCCGGGGCTGTTCGAGCCGTTCTGGCGGTCGGCCTCCGCGCGGGTGGCCACGGCGAACGGGGCCGGGCTGGGGCTGTCGATCGTACGGTCCGTGGCGCAGGCGCACGGGGGTGAGGTGTCGGCGCGGCCGCGCGAGGGGGGCGGCCTGGTCGTCACCGTCGCCCTCCCGTCCTGTACGGACGCCGAGGGCGAATCGGCCTGATCCGTGCGTGCCGGCCGTCCGGGAACGGGATGATGGTTCTCGCCCCGGCGCCCGCCGGGTCCGTCACTCAGGAAGCCCGGGAAGTCCGCGTCATGCTCGACATCGGCAGCACGATCGTCACCGCGTTCGACAACGTCTGGGACCGCTTCATGGAGCGGCTCGACGGCCTCGACGACGCGGAGTACTTCTGGGAGCCGGTGCCGGGCGGGTGGTCCGTACGGGCCGACGGCGACGGGCGGTGGCGCATCGACGGCGACGGTGGCGGTGGGCCCGCGCCCGACCCGGTCCCGTTCACCTCCATCGCCTGGCGGACCGGTCACATCGGCCTGACGTTCGTCGGCTTCGGGGACCGGCTGTTCGCGGGCGGCGGACTCACTCTGGAGGAGATCGACATCCCGGGCTCCGCGATGGAGGCGATGGCGTTCCTCGAGGGCCACTACCGGGGCTGGATCGGCGGGATCTCCACATTCGACGCGGAGCGCTGGGCCGCCCCGATCGGGCCGGCCTTCGGCCCGTACGCGGACCAGACCACCGCCGACCTCGCCCTGCACGTGCTGGACGAGGTCACCCACCACGCTGCCGAGGTCGGCGTGCTCCGTGACCTCTACCTCCACCGGGTCTCGTCTCCCTGAGGGGACGTCCGAACCGCCGCCACCCTCCTCGTCCCCGCCACCACCCCGACCGCACCCCGCTTCCGGAACGCTCGGTCCGCGGAGGTACCGGGGCCTGCGTAACCTTCGCGCCTGTGTCACGCGTCATACCAAGGCAGGCGACGCGCGTGCCGGGGGCTGTAGGGGGCGAGGAATCCGAGGGAGTGATTCGTGTGACAGAGGGATCGACGGCGGCTGCCGTAACCGGGGAATCGACCTCTACCCGTGAGCCGGCCGCCGCGGGAGACCTGCCACGAGCCGTGCGCAACGCCCCGAGGTGGGAGCAGGACGCGCGCGGCCGCATGCGGGCCGCGGTCCGGCGGTTCGCCAAGCCGCTGGGTGATCTGCTGGCGCGGGATGCCAACGAGGGCGATACCCGCCTGCTCGTCACCGATTTCCTCTGTGACGGCCTGGGCTTCGACAAGTATGAGGACCTGACCACGGAGTACCAGGTCAAGGGCGAGTTCGCGGACTACGGGATCCGTATCGACAAGCAGCTGATCGCCTTCATCGAGGTGAAGCGATGCACGCAGAAGCTTGGCGCCAAGCACCTGCGCCAGGTCCAGTCGTACGCCGTGAACGAGGGCGTCGAGTGGATGATCCTCACCAACGGACAGGTGTGGCAGGTCTACCACCTCACCGGCGGGCTGCCGGTCGTCGTCGACCTGGCCTTGGAGGTCGACCTGCTGCAGGGGACGCCCGCGCAGCGGGCGGACGCCCTGTTCTACCTGTCCAAGGAGGCGCTGAAGCGACGGCTCCTTGACGACCTCTGGAAGGTCAAGGCTGCGACGTCGCCGAAATCGATCTCGGGCGTGTTGCTCTCCGGCCCGGTCCTCGATGCACTCCGGAAGGAGCTGCGACGTCAGACGGGATTCAACGGCGATGTGTCCGAGCTGGCGCGCATCGTCCGGGACGAAGTGATCCGGCCGGAGGCCGTCGACTCTTGACAGAATGGATTTTGGATTTGATCTAATCAGCGGATGCCGTTCACCACCCTTACGCACCTTGACTGCTCCGCCTGTGGGCGGGTTCATGACGCCTCCGTCTGGCAGGGGCTCTGTGTCGACTGCGGGAGTCCGCTGCTGGCGCGGTACGACCTCTCGGCCGCAGCCAAGGCCGTCGACCCCAAGGTCATCGAGACGCGCGCGCCGGATCTGTGGCGTTATCGCGAGCTCCTGCCGGTTGGGTCAGGGGAGCACATCACCGGCTTCGGTGAGGGCTTCACGCCGCTCATTCCCGCGCCCACGATGGGCGAGCGGCTGGGCGTCAGGAATCTGCTGATCAAGGACGAGAGCCCGCTCCCCACCGGCTCGTTCAAGGCGCGCGGTGCCGCCGTCGGGGTGAGCAAGGCCCGCGAGCTGGGCGCTCGCCGCCTCGCCATGCCCACGAACGGCAACGCCGGCGCGGCCTGGGCGGCGTACTGCGCGCGGGCCGGGCTGAGCCTGCTCACCGTGCTCCCGGAGGACGCCCCGCACGTCAACCGCCGCGAGTGCCGGGTCCTCGGCGCCGACACCTACCTGGTGGACGGCCTGATCAGCGACGCGGGGAAGCTCAGCAAGGCCGCGCTCGGGCCCGGCGACCGCGACGTGGCCACGCTCAAGGAGCCGTACCGCATCGAGGGCAAGAAGACGATGGGGTACGAGATCGCCGAGCAGCTCGGCTGGACCGCGCCGGACGTGATCGTCTACCCGACCGGCGGCGGCGTCGGCCTCATCGGGATCGACAAGGCATACCAGGAGATGGCCGAGATGGGCTGGGTACCGCGCGACAAGCACCCGCGCTTCATCGCCGTCCAGTCCACCGCCTGCGCCCCGGTGGTCAAGGCGTACGAGGAGGGCAAGGACGCCTGCGACCCGTGGACCTCCGGCGAGCGCACCATCGCCTTCGGCATCACGGTCCCCGCGCCGCTCGGCGGCCCGCTGGTGCTGGAGGCCGTACGGCGCACCGGCGGCACCGCCATCGCGGTGGACGACGAGACGACCATCAAGGCGCTGCACGAGATGGGCGCGGCGGAGGGCATGTACATCTGCCCGGAGGGCGCGGCCTGCCTCGCCGCCGTACGGGCCCTGCGCGACCAGGGCGCCATCGGCGCGGACGAGCGCGTGGTCGTGATCAACACCGGCGCCGGCCTGAAGTATCCACAGACGGTGGACGCCGAGCTGCCGGTGCTGCCCGCCGACGGCTCCGTGGTGCCCACATTCCGGGACCGGACGACATGAGAGCGCCGCGAGCGCTCGCCGCGGCGACGGCGCTGCTGCTGGTCGCGGCCACCGGCTGCGGCCTGCGCCCGCCGCTGCCGACCGCGGCCCGGGCACGCTGATCGTCGACATCGTGAACTACCCGGCCACGCTGGACCCGGCGAAGCAGTACGACACGGACTCCTACTCGGTCTACCGCAACATCTTCGACCAGCTGCTGCGGCGCGACCCGAGGACCAACGCGATCAAGCCCTGGCTGGCCACGAAGTGGGCGCAAGCGGACGCCGCAAGGAGATCTACCGGGAGGCGTTCGGCATCCTGGGCGAGGACCTCCCCGGCGTCGGCCTGTTCCAGACGCACGCGATCTACGGCACCAGCGGCCGAGTCACCTGGCGGCCGGACGCGCAGGAGAGCTTCTTCCTGGCGGACATGGAGATGCGGTCATGACCACGATCGAAGCCGCCCCCCGTACGTTCGCCTCAGGCAAGGCGACCTGGGGCTGCTGTACGACAGCTCACTGATGGGCGACGACGTGCCGTACCGGATCGGCTCCACGGTGGAGATCCCGGTGTCCTGGAGCACGGACGACGCGCCGTACCTCCGCTACGTCGGCGGTGAGCCCCGGCCGCCGACGCCCGCGCGCACGGTCGTCGAGGCGTGGCGGGACGAGCTGGCCGCGGCCAAGCGCACGGGCACGCTCTGCATGATCACGATCCATCCGTGGATGTCCGGCCGGCCGGCCCGGATCGGCCTGCTCGCCGAGCTGCTCGCGGAGGCCGCCGCCGACCCGGAGCTGAGCGTGGGCACCGCCGGTGAGCTCGCCGAACACCACACGAACGCCGTGAAGGAGACGCTGACCGTGCCGATCGACGAGCTGGGGAGACCTGATGGCACCGCCTGAGCCCCTGCTGGACGTACGGGACCTGCGCGTCTCCTTCGGCCCCGGCCGGGACGCGGTGCGCGGGGTGAGCCTCACCGCGGACCGCGGCGAGACCGTGGCGGTGGTCGGCGAGTCCGGGTGCGGCAAGAGCCTGACCGCGCTGTCCCTGATCGGCCTGCTGCCGCCTGGGGCGGCCGCGTCGGGCACGGCCACGCTGGGCGGGCGCCCGCTGATCGGGGTGCCGGAGCGGGAGATGCGGGCCGTACGGGGCCGCGACGTGGCGATGATCCTCCAGGACGCGATGACCGCGCTCGACCCGCTGATGCCGGTCGGCGGGCAGATCGCCGAGGTGCTGGCGGTGCACGGCGGCATCCCCCGCCGGGAGCGGAACGAGCGCGCGGTGGAGCTGCTCCGCGGCGCCGGCGTCCCCGACCCGGCGGTACGGGCCCGGCAGTATCCGCACGAGCTCTCCGGCGGCCTGCGGCAGCGGATGATGGTGGCGATCGCGCTGGCCGGCGAGCCGGACCTGGTGATCGCCGACGAGCCCACCACGGCGCTGGACGTGACCGTGCAGGCGCAGGTGCTGCGGCTGCTCCGGGAGCGCACCCGGGTGCGCGACATCGTGGCGGAGCCGCTGCGCGTACATGGGGCGGACGGGGACCACGGCAGCGCCGTCACCGAGCTGCTCGACCTCGTCGGGCTGCCCGGGGAGATGGCGGCGCGGTTCCCGCACGAGCTGTCCGGCGGGCAGCGGCAGCGGGTCTCCATCGCCCGCGCCATCGCGCTGCGGCCCGGCTTCGTGGTCTGCGACGAGCCGGTCTCCGCGCTGGACGTGCCGGTGCAGGCGCAGGTGGTGAACGTGCAGCGGGAGCTGGGCATGGCGTACCTGTTCATCAGCCACGACCTGGCCGTGGTGCGCTACCTGGCGGACGAGACGGCGGTGATGTATCTGGGCCGGATCGTGGAGCGGGGGCCGAGCGCCGAGCTGTTCCGTGACCCGCGGCACCCGTACACGCAGCTCCTGCTGGCCTCGGCGCCGCGGCCGCGTGTGGGGGCGCGGCGGGAGGCCGCGCCGCGCGCGGGCGAGCCGCCGAGCCCGCTGGACCGCCCGTCCGGCTGCGTCTTCTCCGCGCGTTGCCCGTTGGCCACCGACCGCTGCCGGGAGGAGGTACCGGTGCTGCGCGAGCTCCCCGACGGCCGCGGCGCGGCCTGCCACTACGCGGAGACCGCCGACGTCGCGGCCGGTGTGCGCGCGTGACGCCGGGCCCCTCGGTCCATCGCAGGACCGTAAGGCTATGAATGGGATCGACCGTCCGACGTGCTGTGGAGGGAACGCGATGGACTGCTGTGCCGACCGAGTCGAGGTGGCCGGGCCGGAGAACACGATCACGGTCGGACGCGACCCGAACGGGGTGCCGCACGTCCACGCGCGCGGGGAGACCGACGCCTGGTTCGGGCTCGGCTGGGCGGCCGCCCGGGACCGGCTCTGGCAGATGGAGTACGACCGCCGGCGCGGCCACGGGCGCTGGGCCGAGGTCGTCGGGGCCGGCGCGCTGGAGGCGGACCGGCTGGCCCGGCGGATGCGGCTCGCCGACGCGGGCCGGGCCGACGTCGCCGCGATGGACGCCGGCACGGCGGCCACCTTCGGCGCGTACGCGGACGGGGTGAACGCGTTCGCCGCCACCGGTGACCTGCCGCCCGAGTACGCCGCCGCCGGTATCGCCTGGGAGCCCTGGACCCCCGCCGACTCCGCCATCGGCTTCAAGGTGCGCCATCTGGTGATGGGCATCTGGCAGTACAAGGTGGCGCGCGCGGCGCTGCTGGGCCGCTGCGGGCCGGAGGCGTTCACCGTGCTCGACCCGCGGCCCCTGCCCGGCATGCGGGTGACCGTGCCGCCGGAGGGGCGGCTCGCCGAGGAGGACGGGCGGACCCTGGAGCTCACCGAGCGGGCGCGCGCGGAGGTGGAGGCGGCGGCGCCGTACCTGGGCTTCCTGTCCGAGGTGGAGGCGGGGTCCAACGCCTGGGTGATCGGGCCTGGCCGGTCCGCCACCGGCAAGCCGCTGATGGCCAACGACTCGCACCGCGCGCTGGACGTGCCGAACGTCTACTGGCAGGCCCATCTGACGTGCGACGCGTTCACCGTGACCGGTGGGACCTTTCCGGGCATTCCCGGCTTTCCGCACTTCGGCACCAACGGCCGGGTGGGCTGGGCGATCACCAACGCCTCCGGCGACGCGCAGGACCTGTACGTGGAGAGCTTCCGTACCTCCGGGGACTGGACCGAGGTGCGTACCGCGACCGGCTGGGAGCCGGTCGAGCCCCGCGACGAGGTGATCCGCGTCCGGGACGCCGAGCCGTACACCGAACGGTGCTGGGTCTCACCCAACGGTCCGATCGTGCACGGCGACCCGCTCGCCGGGTCGGGTCTCGCGCTGCGCTGGACGGCCACCGACCGGCCGTGTCTGCAGTACGCCGTGCTGGGCCGGATGGTGCGGGCGGGCGGCGTCACCGAGCTGCTGGACGCGCAGGACGGCTGGGTCGATCCGATGAACAACCTCGTCGTCGCGGACGTGGACGGGCACATCGGGTACCTGCTCCGCGGCGAGCTGCCCCAGCGCGAGTCGCTGACCGGCACGTACCTGCCGGTGCCCGGGTGGCTGCCGGAGCACCGGTGGACCGGCCGGGTGCCGTTCGCCGAGATGCCCCGGGTGGAGGACCCCGAGGAGCAGATCATCGTGACCTCGAACAACACGATCACGGCTGACGAGAAGCCGTTCATCAATCACTCGGTGAACGACATGCACCGGGTGGAGCGCATCCACGAGCTCGCCGCCGGCGGCGGCCATACCCGCGACGACCTGGAGGCCTGGCAGGGCGACACGGTCTCGGTGGGGGCGCGGGCCTGGGCGCGGCTGCTCGCGCGGCGGGGACCGTACGAGGGCGCCGCCGAGCGTGCCCGGCAGGTGATCGCGGACGGCGACGGCGACCTCGGCCCGGACGGCGCCGCCGGGCTCGTCTACGCCTGCTTCCGGCGGGTCGCGGGGCGGCGGCTGCTCATCGAGGCGGTCGGGGAGGAGGCGGCGGCCTGGCTGCTCACCTCGCCGCTGCCCGGGTGCGCGGTGCTGGCCCGGCGCTGGTTCTCCGTGATGACCTGGCCGCCGCGGCCCGGCGCGGCACTGCCCGCCGACGCGGTCGCCGACGGGCTGCTCGCCGAGATCCTCGCCGCGGCCTGGGCCGACGCGGAGCACGCCGCGGGCGGCGACCCGGCGAAGGCCCGCTGGGGCGACCACCTGCGCACCGCCGCCCGGCACACGCTGAGCCCGGTGGTGGGGGACGTGTTCGACCCGCCGTCGGTGTACGTGGGCGGGGATGCCGAGACCGTGCAGAATGCCGCGTACGGGTGGGACGAGCGCGGCCCGTTCGAGATCACCAACCTGTCGGTGTACCGGCAGGTGCTCGACCTGGCGGAGCTCGGCGGGTCACGGTGGATCGTGCCGGGCGGGGTCTCCGGGCGGCCCGGCGACCCGCACTACGCCGACCAGCTCGGCGACTGGGCGGCGCACCGGCTGCGCCCGATGTATCCGTGGTCCGATGCCGATGGGTGAGGCGATGCGAGGCGAGGCCGGCGCGGGCTCGGCTGGGGCGGCCCCGAGGGGTTCGAGCGCGGCCTCGGCGGGTTCGAGGGTGGCCTCGGAGGGGTCGCCGTCGAGCCTCGTCGGCCTGGCGTACGAGGCCGTCCGGGAGGAGATCCTCGCCGGGCGGCTGCGGCCCGGCGACCGGGTCACCGTGCGGCCGTTCACCGAGCGACTGCGGATCTCCCCGACGCCGCTCAAGGCCGCGCTCGCGGTGCTGGAGCGCGAGGGCTTCCTGGTCTCCCGGCCGAACGCCGGCTACTTCGTGGCCGAGCTGTCGCTCCGCGACATGCTGGACATCTACCAGCTGCGCGCGATCACCGACGCCACGGCCGCGCGCGGGCTCGCGGCCGTGCCGGAGAGGGCCGTACTGGATCGGCTGCGCGAGCTGCTGGACCGGCAGCGGCACGCGGTGGCCGCGGACGACCTGGAGCTGTACGCCGCGCTCGACCGTGCCTTCCACGGGCTGATCTGGGAGGGCTGCGGCAACCGGCGGCTCGGCTCCATCGCCGGACTGCTCGCCGCCCAGGCCGAGCTGGGCCGGCACCTCACCGCGCAGGTGCCGCGGCGCCCGTCCGCCAGCCTGGAGGAGCACCGGGTGATCCTGGCCGCCCTGGAGGCGGGCGATCCCGAGGCCGCGGAACGAGCGGCCCGGGCACACGTCCACCAGGCCACCGCGGCACTCGCCGCCGTCCTCGGCGGGGCCTGACGCCGCTGGTCCCGGTGCGGCCGTGACCAACCTGGGATGTGCCCGTTGCGTCCCTGTATGTGGCGGCCAATAGATCTTGTGCCGAGGTTCCGTCGATGTCCAGAATCTTGTTGACTCGATCGATCGGGCATCGACTCTGTACGGCGCGGCGGGGGCGTGCCATCGAAGGGATACGCATGGCGACCACAGAACAACGCTTCGCCAAAGTGCTGGGGCCGTTCGACGTCTTCGCGCTGGCTTTCGGCGCCATGATCGGCTTCGGCTGGATCGTGCTGGCCGGGGACTGGCTGTCCACCGCGGGCACGCTCGGCGCCTCGGCCGCGTTTCTGATCGGCGGCGTCGTCGTCCTGTCCGTCGGCCTCGTCTACGCCGAGCTGGTCTCGGCGCTACCCAAGACCGGGGGTGAGCACGAGTACGCGCTGAAGGCCCTGGGGGCGCGGGGCTCGTTCGTCGCCTCCTGGGCCATCGCGCTCGGCTACATCTCCGTGGTGGCGTTCGAGGCCGTGGCCTTCCCGTACTCGCTGGAGTACCTCTGGGACGGCTTCGTCGGCCCGCACATCTGGACCGTGGCCGACTACGACGTGCACGCGGGCTGGGTGGCCGCGGGCGTGCTCGGCGCCGTCGTGATCACCTGGCTCAACTACGTGGGGATCAAGCCGTCCGCGGTCTTCCAGACCGTGATCGTGGTGTTCCTGCTGCTGGTCGGGGTCCTGATGGTGGTCGGCGTTCCGGTGGGCGGCAGCACCGCGAACATGGAGCCGCTGTTCGCCGGGGGCAGCGGCGGGCTGATCACCGTGCTGCTGATGACGCCGTTCCTGTTCGTCGGGTTCGACGTCATCCCGCAGTCCTCGGAGGAGATGAACATCCCGTACCGGAAGATGGGCACGCTACTGCTCATCTCGGTCGCGGCCGCGGTCACCTGGTACGTGCTCGTCGTGCTCACCCTCGGCAGCGGCCTGAACGAGGCCGGGCGGGAGGCCTCCGAGCTGCCCACCGCCGACGCGCTGGGCGCGATGTTCGGCAGTGACGTGATCGCCGCGATCCTCGTGCTCGGCGGCCTCGCCGGCATCGTGACCAGCTGGAACGGCTTCATGATCGGCGCCAGCCGGATCCTGTTCGCGATGGCGGACTCCGGCATGTTGCCGGCCTGGCTGGGGCGGCTGCACCCCAAGTACAAGACGCCGTACACCGCGGTGCTGCTCGTCGGCGGGCTGTCGGTCATCGCGCCGTTCTTCGGCCGCAGCGCGCTGCTGTGGCTGACCAACGCGGGCAGCGCGAACATCGTGGTCTCGTACTTCCTGACCGCCCTGTCGTTCGTGGTGCTCCGGCGGACGCAGCCGGACCTGGCCCGGCCGTTCCGCGCGGGCAAGGGCCCGTACGTCGGGATCATCGCCATGGTCCTCGCGCTCGGCATGTTCGTGCTGTACCTGCCCGGGATGAACGCCGGGCTGGTGTGGCCGCAGGAGTGGCTCATCGTCGCGGTGTGGTGGGTGTTCGGGCTCGCCGCGCTGATGCGGATGAAGCCCGCCGAGGTGGAGACCGGAAAGGTGACGGGGCGGCCGACCGAGTCGGCCTGACCTCCGCTCCGGACGCTCGGGGCCGGACGCCCTGTATCCGGTCCGGGAAGCGCCCCCGATCGGCCCGGGGAGGGAGAATCGGGGAGGGAGAATCGGGGAGGGAAAGGTCACGGCCGGGCCACGTGGCCCGGCCGTGACCTCCCAGCACCGCGGTGAGCTGCGGAGAGGCCGCGTACGGCGGCTTCCGCTGTGGTTTCGCCCACGGCACGCATGCTGCGGTCGGGCCCCCCGGGACGTGGCAGTTGTAGTACGTTTCCTGCCGTCATCTGTCACAGGAGCCTGTCTCGCAAGGGGGCTGACGTGCCCGTGCTCAGGGCGGCGGCGCTCGCGGTGATCTGCACCGTGATCGTTTCGCTGTTCGTGAGTTCCGGGGCGCAGGCGGCGCCGCAGTCCCCGGCGAACAAGACGACGCTCACCGAGCTCCGCCGCAAGGCGGAGAAGGCCGTGACCGAGCTGGAGCGCGGCAACCAGCGCTACCAGGATCAGCAGGACAAGCTGGAGCGCTCGCAGGAGAGCCTGGTCCGCACGCTGCACCAGGTGCAGCGGGCCGACCTGAAGCTGGCCAAGATGCGGGCGCCGCTCGGGCGGATGGCCAACGCCGCGTACAAGAGCCCCCAGCTGGGCAGCCTCGGCGCACTGGTGACCAACGGGCAGCCCGAGGAGAACCTGCGCGCGGCGAGCGACCTCGAGCAGATCGTGGCGCAGCGGGAGGACCTCGTCGGCGAGGCGTCGGGGCTGCGCAAGGAGCGGCTCAAGCTGGCGTCCAGCGCCCAGCTGCTGCAGGCGCAGCAGCAGTTGGAGAAGGTGCAGCTGGACCAGCAGGCCGAGGAGCTCAAGAAGAAGTCGAAGACGGCCACCGCGGAGCTGGTGGCGCTGGTGAAGAAGCTGGGCCTGCGGGTTGACCGGTATCTCCGGTTCGACATGGCCAAGTGCGACGCGCGCCGTGGCGACGAGGCGAAGAACTACCCGAACGGGCTGATCCCGGAGAGCGCGCTGTGCACGCTCCCGCAGGACGGTGAGCGGCTGCGTGCGGACGCCGCGGTGGCGTTCATGAAGATGAACGAGGCGTACATCGACCGCTTCGGCAACGACATGTGCGTCAACGACTCCTACCGCAACCTCGCCGAGCAGCAGCAGGTCTACGCGGAGCGGCCGGGGTTCGCCGCCGTGCCGGGCCGCAGCAACCACGGCTGGGGGCTCGCCGTCGACCTCGGCTGCGGGGTGCAGAACTACGGGTCGGAGCAGTTCAACTGGCTCACGGCCAACGCCGGGCGGTACGGGTGGATCCACCCCGCCTGGGCGAACTCCAGCCCCTTCGAGCCCTGGCACTGGGAGTACGAGCCCAGCGAGTGATGCGGGGCTCGTAGCTCCCAGTCCTCAGCCCCCCGGCCCCGACGCCCCGGGCCCGGGGGCCCCGGGGCCCCGGCGAGGGTGCTTCGTTCAGCCGGTGGAGGCGGGGGCGATCTCGACCGTGCAGTAGGCGCACCGCTTGGCCTGGAGCGGGATGCTGCTCAGGCACTCCGGGCAGTCGCGTTCGATGGCGGCCTTGTTGCGCTGGGCGTAGGCCAGCGCCTTGGCCAGGGGCAGCGCGACGAGGAAGTACAGGATCGCCGCGATGATCACGAACGAGATCAGCGCGTCGATGAACGCGCCGTAGTTGAACTGACTGCCGTTGACGCTGAAGGTCAGGTTGGCGAACCTCGGCACTCCGCCGAAGATCCCCAGCAGGGGTGTGATGAAGCTCTTGGTGAACTGGGTGATGAGGGTGCTGAATGCGACCCCGATCACGACACCGACCGCGAGCTCCACGAGGTTGCCGCGCATCAGGAAGTCCCTGAAGCCCTTCATTCCTCCTCCTTCCGATGTGGACCGACGGTCTTGGATTGTGCCGCAATCTCGTAGCTCTTCGGATCCCTCCCAGCACACATCGTGACGAATCCAACGCCGGGCCGCGGCCAGGGGCGCTGCGGTTGGGGGTCAGGAGGGTGGCGGCGGGACGGGCCGCCGCGGATCGCGGAGGGGCCGGGTGGCGGGGTCGACGGTCGGGGATGGTGCGGGATGGCCACCCGGCGGGGTCGGTGGACGGGGTGGTGCGGGAGGGCCGGGTGGCGGGGTCGGCGGGCGGGATGGCGGGCGGGCTGTGCGGTGGGCCTCAGCGGGCGGGGAGGGTGAAGGAGAGGCGGGCTGTGGTGGACTCGCGGGCCAGGGCGAGTGCCTGGGTGGGGGTGGCGGCGAGCATGAGCAGTGCGCCCTCGTCGGTGGGGCCTGTCGGCGGGATCTCGATCACCGGCAGGCCGGCCGCCACCGTGCGGACCTCCGCGGGCGGTTCCACGTCGACGGCGAGCACGTCGATGCGGTCGCCGGAACGGAGCAGTCGCACGGCCGCCGCGTCGGCCATCCGCACCGGCGCGGCGACGAGCCCGGGCCCCACCGCGCCGGCCGGCCCGGCCCGCCGCAGCCGCACGTCGGTCAGGGCTTCGCCCCGGCGGACCGCCGCCACGGGCACCCGCCCCACCGCTCCGGCCACGCGCGTCAGCACCCCGTCCGGAACCATCCCGGCCGGCACCCGCACCTCGGTCAGATCCCCCGCCCCCACCGGCCGCCCAGCCGGCAACTCCCGCGCCGCGACCACAACCCTCACGCCACGCCCCCCACCGTCCCCGACTCCACCACCGAACCCATCGCCGAACGGGCCACCGCTCCCGCCGTCCCCGCCGATCAGCGAGGACACCAGCAACGCCAGCGACCCGGCCGCACAGGCCACTGCCAAAGCCCGCCGTCGCCCCGTCA
>WHSL01000380.1 GCA_009380095.1 Streptosporangiales bacterium
CCCCGGCGTTCACCGAGATCGATGAGCCGAGCGGTCCTGACGGGATTTGAACCCGCGACCTCCACCTTGACAGGGTGGCGAGCACTCCAAGCTGCTCCACAGGACCTTGCTCTGCGGCTGTCTGACTCAGACATTCTGCCAGATCTTTCCGCCCTCCCGCGCCGTGAACCGTGCGCGGGCAACGGCGAGAAGCATACGTGATGCCCAGGACCACCGCCAACTCGTTGCGTTCTCGATGAGTTCGAGGCTGAGTGGGTGTCTGATTCGGTGATGGGCATGGGGTTCGGCCGCTTCGTGAAGGTGCGGGCGGCGTTCGGAGAAGAGGAGTGGATCAATGGATCAGCCGACTGCGGGCGAGGCGTTGGCGCGGCTCGAGCCGCTTGTGGGTGAGTGGGTCCTGGAGGCGGCGGGCGCGGACGGGACGCCGTGGCCTGGCGAGGGACGGGTCACGTTCGCGTGGCATGAGTCGGGGGCGCATCTGGTCGAGCGAGGGACGGTCGATGTTCCCGAGGCCCCGGACAACGTCTCCATCATCGGATGTGACGGCGCCAATGGGACGTACTACCAGCTGTACTCCGACGAGCGTGGCGTGTGCCGCGTCTATCGGATGAGCATCGGCGACGGCCGGTGGGAGCTCTTGCGGGAGGGCGAGCCGTTCGACCAGCGCTTCGTCGGCGTCTTCAGCGACGACGGGAACACCATCACCGGCCGCTGGGAGATCGCCGAGGACGGCGGCGCCTACGCCACCGACTTCCACCTCACGTACCGCAGGGTCCATACCTGAGGCCGGCGGCCGGGACCATCTCGATCGGGCGGCGCAGGGTGGATCACTGGGGGAGGGGGCGGTCGATCTCCCGATCCCAGTGCTTGTTGAAGATGTTCGAGGCGGTGCTCGCCATGGCGTTGAGGTCGGCGTCCGCACGGCCGTAGACGGTGAGCTTGTAGGCGATGCTGGGGCCTTCGAGCGAGGCCAGGCATTCGAGGCTGGAGACGCCGCTCCGGTCCGTCGACATCGCCTCGATCTCCCGCGTCGCCTGGGTCTCGATGCGGTCGATCAGGTCGTTGAGCTGGTGCTCCGTCAGGGTCTGCCTACGCCCCTCGTCGGACAGGACGACCGTCACCAGCATTTCCTTGCGTCTGCGCCCGAACAGGCCCATGAGCACCCTCTCGTCCTCCGCGTCCGGCCCCCGCGTCCAGGAACCTAACAAGGCCACCCGGGACGGGTCCCGAGATCATCGGCCAAGTGGACAGCTAATTAGCTAATTGCCATAATGCCTTCGTGCTGGATGTGAATCTCGTGAAGGCGCTGGCCAGCGACAAGCGTCTGTTGATCTTGGAGTGGCTGCGCGAGCCGACACGGCACTTTCCGGCGCAGCGAGACGGGGACCTGGTCCGGGACGGGGTCTGCTCGCTGTTCATCGCCCAGAAGTTGGGGGTGAGCCAGCCGACGTGCGGCGAGCATCTCCGCGTGCTCGCGCAGGCGGGCCTGGTGCGCGGCAAGAAGGTCAAGCAGTGGGTGTTCTACCAGCGTGACGAGGAGCGCATCGCGCGCGCGAAGGAGTTGCTGAGCGGTGAGTGGTGACGTGGGCGGCGCCGTTGCGGAGTCCGCAGGACTCGGGCTCTATGAGCGTCTCATCGGGGACCTGGACGCCGCGGGCGCCCGCTATCGGCTCATCGATCACGCGCCCGAAGGGCGTACGGAGCTGGTCAGCGCCCTGCGTGGGCACGACGTCGCGCAGGCCGCCAAATGTCTGATCGTCATGGTCAAGATCGGCAAGAAGCGGACGCGGCATCTCCTCGCCGTCGTGCCCGGTGACGCCCGGCTGGATCTGGCGGCGGTCAAGGCGCTGGTGGAGGGGACGTACGTGACCTTCGCCGGCCGGGACAAGACGGAGGAACTGGCCGGGAGCGTGAGCGGCACCGTGCTGCCTTTCAGCTACCACCCCGACCTGGAGCTGGTCGCCGACCCGGCACTGCTCCGGACCCCCGAGCTGTACTTCAACGCCGCGCGGCTGGACCGGTCGATCGCGCTCGCCACCGACGACTACGTACGGCTGGCGGCTCCGCGTATCGCCGAGATCACCGCGTCCTGACCTCGCTCCCGGGAGTCGTGAGGTGGTTCGGCGATGAGTTCCGCGCCGTGCGCGGGTCAGCGCGGGGAAGGAGTCCTCGGGCGAGATGATGCACCGGGCCGCGCTGGGCGTCGCCGAGCGGCTGGGGCAGGAGGCCGTCATCTTCCCCGTCGATGCCGAGCAGCCGGGGGTAGAGGTCGGGCTGGATCGTCGTGCTCGCCTCGAACGCCGTCGCCACGATCGACGGGCCGCTGCCGAAGAGGTGGTCAGGGACGTCGTCATCCACCGTGACCGGGAACGTGGCCCGGGTCTCCCCCGCCGGGATCGTCACCTCCGGCGGTACGTGCACCTGCGGAACCTCGCGCTCCTCGCGCAGCGTGACCTTCAGCCCGCCCTCCGGGGCGGGGTTGGAGGTCGTGATCGTGTAGTCGGTGGTCGAACCGCCCTCCAGGGCGAACGGGCCGACCAGCTCCATCGTCCCGGGGCCGAACGGCCGCGGCGCCAGCGTGACCGTGGACGACAGGCTGGTCTGCCCGAGCGTGGCGGTCAGGGTCACCGGCGTGTCGGCGGGCACCTCGTCGCTGGGGACCGTGGTGGTGAGGCCGGTCGCCCCGGCCGGGAACTCGATCACGG
>WHSL01000075.1 GCA_009380095.1 Streptosporangiales bacterium
CCAAGCTCGACCTCAACAACCGCGTGCAGATCGCCCTCCTCGTCCACGACGCCGGGGACCGCTGACGTCTCCGGGGCTCAGTTGGTGCGGGTGTTCTTGAGGTGGGGGCCGAGGTAGCCGACGTAGATCCGGCGGGTGGGGCCGGCCGTGTCGTCGTGGAAGTAGAGCCGGGGGGCGGTGCCGCCGCCTTGGCCGATGCGCAGGTGCGACCACATGTGGATGCGCCCGGACGGGTCGACCGACTCGGGTACGGGCAGCAGCCGCATGGTCCGCATCCGGGAGTCGTTCTTGACCGTGTCGCTCTCGTCGGGTTTGACCGCGTTGGCGGAGATGGCCCGCCGCCCCGGCGGTGGCTCCAGGCAGTACCGGTAGAAGGCGCCGGCGAAGCCCTGCCGCCGCGCGTCGGCGTAGTCGTCCAGCGCCAGCAGCGCCTGCCACGCCTTGGACGCCCAGGTGGAGACGCGCGGGTCGGCGTCCAGCTCGGTGGCCGGGCCGGGGTCCGCGGTGATCGTCACCCAGCGCAGCTCGCCGGCCCGCTCGAGCAGGCCGCGGAAGGCGGCGGGCGGCCCGGCCTCCTCCTGTGCGGGCAGCTCGGTGCGGACCGGGTCCACCAGGCCGTGCGCGAGCAGATGGTTCTCCAGCCAGCGCACCCGGTCGGTGACGGCGACCAGCTCGGACTGGGTGGCGGCGTGGTCGGCGATCTCCGTGTCCAGCCGGCGGCGGGCCTCCGCGAGCGCGGCCTCGGCCGTCTCGGCGCGGCCCGTCTGGACGCGCAGCCGGTCCTCCTGGCCGGCCAGCGCCACCTCCGCCCCGAGCAACGCGGCCTGACTCTCGGCGAGCCGTTCACGCAACCGCCGGGTGGCCCGCTCGGCAGTGGCCGGGTCCGTGGCGGGTCCGTCAGTGGCGGCGCGGTCCGTGGCGGCCCGGCCGCCTGCGGCCCCGGCAGCCGCCCCGCCTGCCCCGCCTGCCCCGCCTGCCCCGCCTGCCCCGCCTCCGCCCCCGTTGCCTCCGCCGGCATGACCTACGCCGGCACGACCTACGTCGGCTCCGCCTGCGGCGTCGGCGCCGCGCCCGGACGAGGGATCGCCGGTGGAAAACCTGGCGAGTGCCTCCCGGCCCCTACGCAGTGGGTCGGCGAGCGCGGAGGGCGAGGAAACCCCGTCCAGCCAGCGCAGCTCCGCCGGCAGTGCGCGCGGACGGTCCCGCGGGAGCTGGGCGAGCGTACGCGCCACCTTGTCCGGCTCGTCCAGGATCCGCCAGGCCGGCATCACCGGATGCCGCGCCGCGTCGGCCGCGGACGCCGGGTCCACCACGGGCAGGTAGGTACGGATCGCACCGCCGTACACCCGCAGGTTGGGCACGACGACCCGGCCGAACGCCTCGGTGGCCTCGGCGTCCATGTAGTACAGCGAGGCCCGCCCGATCATCCCGGCCGCGACCGTGCCGATCGTACGGAGCCAGCGCTCCGTGTCGGTGCCGCCGTGCGGGGTGGCGACCAGCGCGGGCGCGGCGCGGTCCGGGTCGCACAGCACGTCGACGAGCAGATGCACCTCGCGGGCGGTGACCACGACGGGGGTGGTGGTGAGCCGCGCCGGCCCGTCGTACGCGGTGACCGCGCCGAGCAGTTGCCGGATCAGCGGCGGCGTGACGGGGTCGGCGTCGGCGGCCTCCGCCCGCGGGGCATCGATGTCCAGCCAGAACCACCCGCGGCCCGCGGCGCCCGCCGGGCGGTACCCGGTGAGCGTGGTGGTCGTGTCGGCGGTGAGCCGCAGCCGGACGCAGGCGGCGCCCTCCGCGGTCTCGTACGCGCTCACGGACAGTCGCGCGCCCTCGGCGATCTCCTGCTCGCCGGGGTCGAGCCGGTCGAGGTCGAGGCCGTGGTCGTCGCGTAACCAACGACGGAACTCGCGCCGCGCGATCTGCGGGACGCGCGGGCCTTCCGCGGCATCGACCCCGAGGACGCCCCGGTAGATCAGCGTCATTTTGGTCTCTCCCGATCCCTCGCCTGTGATCGACGGTAACCAGGTACGGGCCCGTCATCTTGGGAAACGCGGGATCATCGCGGAAAGTGGCCGATTCGTCGGACTTGACCGTCATCGGAAGGCGCCGGAGCCCCGTGTTTGACGGGGATCTTCCCGGGCAACCGGAGGGGAGCCCGAGGCGGGGGCGGCCCGGCCGGGACGTACCGCGCGTCGTGCGCACGCGGAACGCACCCAGGTCACTACCCTCCGTGTCGGATACATGATCACAGGTCCGAAGAGGAGGGGACGTGGGCGGCGGGCTCCGGCTGGACGTCAACGCGCTCGACTACGTCATCCTCGCGATCTATTTCGTGATCGTCCTCGGCATCGGCTTAATGGCCCGCCGGTCGATCAACACCAGCCTCGACTTCCTGCTCTCCGGGCGGTCGCTGCCCGCGTGGGTGACGGGGCTGGCCTTCGTCTCCGCGAACCTCGGCGCCACCGAGATCTTCGGGATGGCGGCCAACGGCGCGCAGTACGGCGCGATGACCGTGCACTACTACTGGATCGGCGCGGTGCCGGCCATGGTCTTCCTCGGCATCGTGATGATGCCGTTCTACTACAAGTCCAAGGTCCGCAGCGTGCCGGAGTTCATGCGCGTGCGGTTCAACCGGCCCACCCAGGTGCTGAACGCGGTCACGTTCGCGATCGCGCAGATCCTCATCGCCGGCATCAACCTGTACGCGCTGTCGCTGGTGCTGGAGTTCCTGCTGGGCTGGCCGCTGTGGCTGGCCATCGTGGTGTCCGCCGCGTTCGTGCTCACCTACATCATCCTCGGCGGACTGTCGTCCGCGATCTACAACGAGGTACTGCAGTTCTTCGTGATCCTCGCGGGGCTGATCCCGGTGGTCATCCTCGGGCTGATCAAGGTCGGCGGGTTCAGCGGTCTCGCGGCCAAGGTCCGGGAGTCCGCCCTCGGCCCGGCCGGCCTCACCACCTGGCAGGACACCGGCTCGTCGGCGGACAACCCGATGGCCGCCACCTGGTGGGGCATCGTGCTGGGCCTCGGCTTCGTGCTCTCCTTCGGGTACTGGACGACGAACTTCGCCGAGGTGCAGCGCGGCCTGTCCGCCCGCAACAACAACGCGGCACGCCGTACGCCGATCATCGCCGCGTACCCGAAGATCGTGATCCCCGCGGTCACCGTCATCCCCGGGATGGTCGCGCTGGTCACGATCCCCGGCCTCGGCGCGGCGAGCGGGGAGTTGCAGTACAACAACGCGATCCCGCTGCTGATGAACGACCTGCTGCCGAACGGCGTGCTCGGGGTGGCGCTGACCGGCCTGGTGGCCTCGTTCATGGCCGGCATGGCGGCGAACGTGAGCGGCTTCAACACGGTGTTCACCTACGACATCTGGCAGTCGTACGTGGTGAAGGGCCGGTCGGACGCCTACTACCTGCGGTTCAGCCGGATCATCACGGTGGTCGGCGTCCTCGCGGGGATCGGCACGGCGTTCATCGCCGCCGGGTTCAGCAACATCATGAATTACATGCAGTCCCTTTTCTCCATCTTCAACGCGCCATTGTTCGCCACGTTCATCATCGGCCTCTTCTGGAAGCGGATGACAGGCTGGGCCGGATTCTGGGGACTGCTCGCCGGGACGCTTTCCGCGACGGCCTCGTACGTCCTCTACAAAATGGGGATCTTCCATTTCGGTACGGATCTGAACGCCAGTTTCATCAATGCGGGGATCGCGTTCGCCGTGGACGCCGTGGTGACCGTCGCGGTCACGCTGGTGACCACGCCGAAGTCGGCGGCCCAGCTGCGCGGCCTGGTCTGGGGGACCTCCGGCGGCGAGTCCGACGTGCTGGCCGGCGACAAGGTCTGGTACCGCAACCCGATGCTGCTCGGCGCGGGCGCGCTGGTGCTCTGCGTCGTCTTCTACCTCCCGTTCATCTGAGCCTGTCTGTGGGGTGAGTGAACAATGACCACCGATCCGGGCGGCCGCGGGGCCGAGCGGCCGGGCGACGACGCCATGCCGCCGGACGAGCTCCTCGCCGAGGCGATCGAGGTCGAACGCCGGTCCGGCACCGCGGAGCGGCTGTTCGACATCCGCCGCATCATCGGCGGCCTCTTCGTGCTGTACGGCGTGATCCTCGTGGTGACGGGCCTGTTCGACACGGAGGCGGAGATCGCCAAGGCCGAGGGGGTGCGCATCAACCTGTGGATGGGCATCGGCATGCTCGTCCTCGGCCTGCTGTTCCTGCTCTGGCACCTGCTGCGGCCCACGCAGTTCGGCGAGGTCCGCGCGGCCGCCGGGCGGGACGATTCCGAGAACGCGTCCTGACCATTACCGATGCGCCGGGGTCAATTGCGGGTTTCGGGCCTGTATTAAGCCCGAAACGTCCCCGAATCACATTCGGCACCTAAACTGGAATGCAGAAGAAAGAGGTCCCGGACAGCACGGTATTTTAGGCACCCCACACGGGGGTCGTACCGAAATGCCGCGTGGTCCCTCCACACCAACCGTCCGAGTGGAGGACTCCATGCGGAGAACCCCGCCCCGCATGCCGCCCAAGGTGCCCGCCCCCAGGGACGCCGGGCACCGGCCCTGGAAGGCGGATTCCCCCGAGCTCCCGCACGCCGACAAGTTCCTCGAGCTCGTGGCCGCCGACTACGCCGCGATCTACCAGGTCTACCTGGCCGCCAGCGAGGAGCGGCACCGGATGCTCCGGCTGGCGATGACCCTGCTCAGCGCCCCCTTCGCCGCCACCGTGGCGCTCGTCTCGGCGCAGGTGATCGATCCGATGGCGCTGTCCGCCTGGGCGACCATCCCCCGGTACGTGTTCGCGCTGGTGCTGGTCTTCGGCCTGCTCGCGGTGCTGCCGTACGTACGGATGATCGAGGCGCTCGGCGCGCACGTCCGCGCCGCCCGCGCGATCAACAACTTCCGGCTGCTCTACGCGAAAGGGCTGCGCGACCAGTTCGCGTACCTCGGCTGGTCGCCCAACCTGCCCACCGACCCCGGCTACCCGGAGCCGTACGCGCCGCTCGGCTGGCCCGGGCTCGGGGTGCTGTCGCTGGCCGTCGCCGACGCGTTCTTCCTGACCCTCGGCGTGCTCGGCCTGACGCACACGCCGCCGGTCTGGCCGCTGGTGCTGATCTGCGTCGCCGTCACGTCGGCCCTGCTCTACAGCGTGTACTACGTGCGGTCCAACGTCTCCCGGCGCCGAAGAGAGCCCGAGAACCCGCTGGGCTTCCCGTACGTGGAGACCTGAACCGACGCCCTTCGACCCTGCCGACCCAGCCGACCCAGCCGACCCACGACACCCCCAGCCGGCCCCGGGGCCGCGAGAGTGAGAAGGACGATGACGACGACCGGCGAGGCCGGCACACGGTGGGCGACCTGCGGCGAGGCGTGGATGGCGCTGATGCGGCACGTACGGGCGTCGGGGGTCCCGGCCGACGACGACCGCGGGCCGGTGCTCGAGGCGGAGCCCGTACTGTTCGAGATCGCCGGGTTCGCGGACGACGACGCGATCGTGTCGCGCTTCGGCGACGCGGCGAAGATGCCGCTCTACCGCGCCAAGTTCACCCGCACCACGGTGATCCCGCCGTTCAAGTACTCCTACGGCGCCCGGCTGCGCGCGCTGCGCGGCGTCGACCAGATCCGCTGGGTGACCCGGCTGCTGCGGCACCGCCCCTACAGCAAGAGCGCCTGGGTGTCGCTGACCGTGCCGGGGGAGCGGTACGACGCCGTACCGTGCCTGACCGGCCTGGCGTTCCGGATCCGGGACGGGCGGCTGCTGATGACCGCGGCCTTCCGGTCTCAGAACGCCTTCACGGCTTACCTCAACTACCTGCCGTTGCGTACGATCCAGACGGAGGTGGCCGCCGCGCTCGGCCTCCCGCACGGGCCGATGCGCGTGTTCGTCGACGTGCCGCACGTGTACGTCGCCGACCTGGCGAAGGTCGACGCGATCCTCGCCGCGGACACCGCGCCCGGCCGTAATGGTTCACGACCAGACGAGGGTCCGTACGGGCTACGAGGTTCTGCTGGTTGATCTCGACGGCACGGTCGTCGATTACGACCGCACCGAGGACGCGGCGCTGCGCGACGTCCACGGCGCGTACTTCGAGGGACGGCTGCCCCTCGGAGAGTTTCGCCGTGCCTTCCACCGGGCCAACGACGAGCTGTGGGCGGCGTACCGCCGGCGAGAGATCGATCTCGACCGGCTGCGGGTGGAGCGGTTCGCCCGGCTCGGCGCGCACCCCACGCCGCCCGGCCGGCTCGCCGCACTCTTCGAGCGGCGGCTCGGCCACCGGGTGACGCTGTTCGCCGACGCGCTGCCCGCGCTGCGCGCGCTCGCCCAGGTCACCCGGCTGGTGCTGGTGACCGACGGCATCGCCGCCGTCCAGCACGCCAAGCTCCGCCGGTCGCGGATCCGCGCGCTCTTCGAGCACGTGGTGGTCTCCACCGAGGTGGGGCACCGCAAGCCCGATCCGCGGCTGCTGCGGTACGCGCTCGCGCTCGCCGGGGCCGAGCCGCGGCGCGCCCTGGTGGTGGGCGACTCACAGGTCTCGGACGGGGAGGGCGCACGCCGCGCCGGCCTCGACTTCTGCTGGGTGAACCGGGGCGGTGCGGGCCGGGGGGAGGCCCGGCACGTCGTACCCGATCTGCTGGCGCTGGTGCCGCTGCTGACCCGCCCGGCGGTGCCCGTCCCGTAGCGTGAGGACCACCACGGTCGCGCGCCCGGCCGTCGCCGCGAGCCCGGACGTTTCCGGCAAAGCCGCAGGTAGCGCCCCCTGGGATTCGGTTCCGGTGAATCGCCGGGGTCTCGTGAAACCCTTCACAAGGGGCGACTATGCTTGCCTAGGGCGAGGTCACATCGAGGTGGCCCGCGGACCGGTGATCAGCCCACATCCCCTGAAGGATCTGTTTTCTGTGACCAAGCCCGTCGTACTCGTCGCGGAAGAGCTCTCGCCCGCCGGGATCAGCATGCTGGAGGAGGACTTCGAGGTCCGTCTGACCGACGGTGCCGACCGGTCCAAGTTCCTCCCGGCCCTGGCGGACGTCGACGCCCTGATCGTCCGGAGCGCCACCAAGGTCGACGCCGAGGCCATCGCGGCCGCGCCGCGGCTGCAGGTCGTGGCCCGGGCCGGGGTCGGCCTTGACAACGTCGACGTGGAGGCCGCCACCAAGGCCGGCGTCATGGTGGTCAACGCGCCCACCTCCAACATCGTGAGCGCCGCGGAGCACGCGGTGGCCCTGCTGCTGGCCTCCGCGCGCAACGTCTCGCCCGCGCACGCCGCGCTCAAGCAGGGCGAGTGGAAGCGCTCCAAGTACACCGGCGTGGAGCTGCAGGACAAGGTCGTGGGCGTGCTCGGCCTGGGCCGCATCGGCGTGCTCGTCGCGCAGCGGCTGGCCCCCTTCGGCGTCGAGCTGATCGCGTACGACCCGTACGTGCAGGCCGCCCGCGCCGCGCAGCTCGGCGTACGGCTGGTGAGCCTCGACGAGCTGCTCGCGCAGGCCGACTTCATCAGCGTGCACCTGCCGAAGAACAAGGAGACGCTGGGGCTGATCGGCGAGGCCGAGCTGACCAAGGTCAAGCCGTCCGTGCACATCGTCAACGCCGCCCGCGGCGGCATCATCGACGAGAACGCGCTGGCCGCCGCCCTCAAGGAGGGCCGCGTCGCGGGCGCCGGCATCGACGTCTACGCCTCCGAGCCCACCACCGACAGCCCGCTCTTCGAGCTGGACAACGTCGTCGCCACGCCGCACCTCGGCGCCAGCACCCACGAGGCGCAGGAGAAGGCGGGCACCCAGGTCGCGCGGTCCGTGCTGCTGGCCCTGTCCGGCGAGTTCGTGCCGGACGCGGTGAACGTCCAGGGCGGCGTCGTGGCCGAGGACCTCAAGCCGGGCCTGCCGCTCACCGAGAAGTTGGGCCGCATCTTCACCGCCTTGGCCGGCGGCCTGCCCGCCCGCCTCGAGGTCGAGGTCCGCGGCGAGATCGTCAAGCACGACGTCAAGGTCGTCGAGCTCGCCGCCCTCAAGGGCGTCTTCACCGACGTGGTCGAGGAGCAGGTGACCTACGTCAACGCCCCCCTCCTCGCCAAGGAGCGCGGCGTCGACGTGACGCTCACGACCAGCGAGGAGAGCCCGGACTGGCGCAACGTCATCACCGTCCGCGGCACCATGTCCGACGGCCAGACCGTCTCCGTCTCCGGCACGCTGACCGGCCCCAAGCAGGTCGAGAAGATCATCGAGATCAACGGCTACGACATGGAGATCCAGCCGGCCGAACACATGAGCTTCTTCGCCTACGTGGACCGCCCCGGCATCGTGGGCATCGTCGGCCAGATCCTCGGCGACCAGCAGCTCAACATCGCCGGCATGCAGGTCAGCCGCGACTCCCGAGGCGGCACGGCCCTCATCACCCTCACCGTCGACTCCGCCATCTCCACCTCCCTCCTGGAAGAGATCCGCACGGCGATCGGCGCCGATGTGGCCCGCGCCGTCGATCTCGTCTAGGTCCCGGACTCCGGGCCGGGCCGTGTGCGGCCCGGCCCGGCACCATCTCGATATGTGGGATGTTTTCTTCCAAGGGGCGACATGAACCCTACGGGCGGGTAACGTGGCTGCATCATGCGGCACATGACGTGGGGTCGAGTATTCCTTAGTCGCCGCGGCGGGGCCTGACATCACAGGCCGGCGGCCCGCCGCGGTGGGCTTGAGGTTGCCGTAAGACCTGTAGATCTCGGATCGCACCGATTCGACCCCATGGAGCATCGAATGCGCGAGACAGACTACGACGACGCCCCGGCCTCCCCGGCGGACGCCCTGCAGGTCGCCCTGGACCGCCGCGACAACGGTGGCCCCGGCGCACAGAGCGACGGGCACACCACCCCGGAGTCTCACCGGACTCCGACGCGCCGCTGACCCTTGAGCGCGGCGTCCGTACCGCGGGCGTCCGCATTGTGAGACGGCGAGTTCACTCGCTGAGACACCGTCCTCTAGGATCGAGCGTATGACCGCAGCCACCCTCCGCCTGGCCGTCGTCCCCGGCGACGGCATCGGGCCCGAGGTCGTGACCGAGGCCCTGAAGGTTCTCGACGCCGCCGCCGGCTCCGACCTCACCATCGACAGCACGACGTACGCGCTCGGCGCCAAGCGCTGGCACGAGACGGGTGAGACCCTCCCCGACTCGGTGCTCGAGGAGCTGAAGGGCTACGACGCGATCCTGCTCGGCGCGATCGGCGACCCCTCGGTGCCCAGCGGCACGCTGGAGCGCGGTCTGCTGCTGAAGCTGCGGTTCGCCTTCGAGCACTACGTGAACCTGCGCCCGGTGCGGCTCTACCCGGGTGTGGCGACGCCGCTCGGCGGCGTCCGCACCGGCGACATCGACATGATCGTCGTCCGCGAGGGCACCGAGGGGCCGTACGCGGGCGCCGGCGGCGTGCTCCGCAAGGGCACCCCCCAGGAGATCGCCACCCAGGACAGTGTGAACACCGCGTTCGGCGTGGAGCGCGTGGTGCGGTACGCGTTCGGGCAGGCGGACGCCCGCCCGCGCAAGAAGCTCACCCTCGTGCACAAGGACAACGTGCTCACCTTCGCCGGCGACCTGTGGCAGCGCACGGTCAAGCGCGTCGGCGCGGAGTACCCCGCGGTCACCGTCGACTACCTGCACGTCGACGCCGCGACCATGTTCTTCGTGTCGCAGCCGCAGCGGTTCGACGTGATCGTCACCGACAACCTGTTCGGCGACATCATCACCGACCTCGGCGCCGCCGTGGCCGGCGGCATCGGGCTCGCCGCCAGCGGCAACGTCAACCCCGAGCGAGACTTCCCGAGCATGTTCGAGCCGGTGCACGGCTCCGCGCCGGACATCGCCGGGCAGGCCAAGGCCGACCCCACCGCCACGATCCTGTCCGCGGCCATGCTGCTCGACCACCTCGGGCACCCGAAGGCCGCGGCGCGGATCGAGGGCGCCGTCTCCGACGACCTCGAAGAGCGCACCGGCGGGGGAACGCGCACCACCCGGCAGATCGGCGACGCCATCGCCGGACGAGTATCCGGCTAGGCGCGCCCGCACAGCGAATTCCGGGCGCGCCACACGGCGCGCCCGGACTCTCAAGTCCGCGGCCGTCGTGTCCTCAGCGACCCACCCTGGCCCACAATGGACCTACGGACGGCGTGATGATGCGTCGGCCCGTGACCGCGGAGAGGAACGACCATCATGAGCACGGACGGCCTTACCTTCGACATTCGGCTTAAGGACGAGCCGACCCCCGCGGCGGAGCGGGAGCGGATTCTGGCGAATCCCGGGTGGGGGACGCACTTCACGGATCACATGATCACGATCCGCTACAAGGAGGGGAAGGGCTGGCACGACGCCCGCCTGGAGCCGTACGGGCCGATCCCGATGGATCCGGCCAGCCAGGTCTTCCACTACTCCCAGGAGCTGTTCGAGGGGCTCAAGGCCTACCGCCAGGCGGACGGCACGGTGACCACGTTCCGCCCGCACGCCAACGCCGCCCGGATGAACCGCTCGGCCAAGCGGATGGCCATGCCGGACATCCCCGAGCAGCTCTTCGTCGACGCGCTCGACCTGCTCGTGCGCACCGACGAGGCGTGGGTGCCCACCCGCGAGGGGCACAGCCTCTACCTGCGGCCCAACATGTTCGCCACGACGCGGGCGCTGGGCGTCAACCGGCCGGCCGACGAGTACCTCTTCGTGGTCATCGCCTCGCCGTCCGGCGACTACTACGCCAAGGGCATCAAGCCGGTCTCGGTCTGGCTCTCCCGGGACTTCACCCGCGCCGCGCCCGGCGGCACCGGCGAGGCCAAGACCGGCGGCAACTACGCCGCCTCCTTCGCCGGCCAGGCCCAGGCCGTCGCCAACGGCTGCGACCAGGTCGTCTGGCTGGACGCGCTGGAGCACCGCTGGGTCGAGGAGGTCGGCTCGATGAACCTCGTCTTCGTGTACGGCTCCGGCCCCGACGCCCGGCTCCTCACCCCGGCACTCACCGGCACGCTGCTCCCCGGCATCACCCGCGACTCGATGCTCACACTCGCCCCCGACCTGGGCATCCCGGTCGAAGAGGGCAAGATCAGCATCGACGACTGGCAAACCGGCTGCGAGTCCGGTGAGATCACCGAGGTCTTCGGCTGCGGCACGGCCGCCGTCATCAGCCCCGTCGGTCACGTCAAGGGCGACGACCGCGAATGGAGCATCGGCGACGGCGACCCCGGCCCCACCTCCATGCGCCTCCGCAACGAACTCATCGGCATCCAATACGGCACCCGCCCCGACCCCTACAGCTGGGTCCACCACATCAAGTAGCGGAGTCCGTCACCCCGGCCCCGGCGCGTGCCGCTCGATTCGCGTGCTGGAGGCCGGGCCGGCGGCCATCGGCGTGAGGGTGGCCGTCGTCCGGGAACGGGCCGCCGGGGCCGTGCGGCTGCAGCATGATGCGGTCGATGATCGCCAGCACCAGCGCGGAAAGCACGAACGCCACGTGGATGATGGTCTGCCACATCAACTTCTGCGTGCCCACCGTCTGCGCCTCGATGAACGTCTTGAGCAGGTGCACCGAGGAGATGCCGACGATCGACATCGCCAGCTTCACCTTGAGCACGTTCGCGTTGACGTGGTCCAGCCACTCCGGCTGGTCGGGGTGGTCCTCCACCGGGATGCGCGAGACGAACGTCTCGTACCCGCCCACGATGACCATGATCAGCAGATTCGCGATCATCACGATGTCGACGAGCCCGAGCACGCCGAGCATGATGTCGGTCTCGCGGATGGGCTGATGGCCCACCCGCTCGACGAGGTGCCACAGCTCGACCATGAACTGCCAGACATAGATGGCCTGCGCGATGATCAGGCCGAGGTAGAGCGGCGCCTGCAGCCAACGGCTCAGGAACATCATGTAGCCGAGGTGGCCGCGCGCCTGTCGATTTCTGCGGTTGGTCGAGATCATGGGGGCAGGAACCTCAGGTCCGGGCTGTGGGGGGATTACGCCGGAGAAGATGCTATCGGCGCCGTACGACAGCCCGTCCCGAGCTGCGGGGAGTCCACATGGTGAGACGGATGTGCCGAGACCTGGACACCTGTGGTAGACACGTTCCCGTGCCGTACTGCCTGAACATTATTGGCGGGCGCGCCGGCTGATCTCTTCGCTCACTCGCCGGCGCGCAGACCTCTCATGCCCATGAGGGGTCTTTTTCTTTTGGCACCACCCCACGCGAAAGGCACGGACCGATGCCCGACGACAACTTCCACGTCTACGACACCACGCTCCGCGACGGGGCCCAGCAGGAGGGCCTCACCCTGACCGTCGGCGACAAGCTGGCGATCGCGCGGCAGCTGGACGCGCTGGGGGTGGGCTTCATCGAGGGCGGCTGGCCCGGCGCCAATCCGAAGGACACCGAATTCTTCCAGCGGGCTCAGACCGAGCTCTCGCTGGAGAACGCGCAGCTCACCGCGTTCGGCGCAACCCGCCGGGCCGGAGTGCGGGCCGCCGACGACCCCCTGGTGGCCGCCCTGCGCGATTCCGGCGCGCCGGTCGTGACCCTCGTAGCGAAGAGTCACGACCGGCACGTCGAGAAGGCCCTGCGGACCACGCTCGGGGAGAACCTCGCGATGATCCGCGACACCGTCGCCCACCTGCACCAGGAAGGGCAGCGGGTGTTCCTCGACGCCGAGCACTTCTTCGACGGCTACCGGTCGAACCCGGCGTACGCGCTGGAGGTCGTACGGGCCGCCGCGGAGTCCGGCGCCGACGTGATCGCGCTCTGCGACACCAACGGCGGCATGCTCCCCGACGAGCTGGCCGACGTCGTCCACGAGGTCATGGGCACCCACGCCCGCCTCGGCATCCACTGCCACGACGACACCGGCTGCGCCGTCGCCAACTCGCTGGCCGCCGTCAAGGCAGGCGTCACCCACGTGCAGGGCTGTGCCAACGGCTACGGCGAGCGCTCCGGCAACGCCAACCTGTTCACCGTGGTCGCCAACCTGCAGCTCAAGCGGGGCATGCCGCTGGTCGCGCCCGAACGGCTCGCCGAGATGAGCCGGGTCGCGCACACGATCTCCGAGGTCACCAACGTCGCGCCGCACTCGGCGCAGCCGTACGTGGGCGCGTCCGCGTTCGCCCACAAGGCCGGCCTGCACGCCTCCGCGGTCAAGGTCGACCCCATGCTCTACCAGCACATCGACCCCGCCCTGGTGGGCAACGACATGCGCATGCTCGTCTCCGACATGGCCGGCCGCGCCTCGGTCGAGCTGAAGGGCCGGGAGCTCGGCTACGACCTCTCCGGCGACCGGGACCGCCTGGGCCGCATCGTGGACCGGGTCAAGGAGCTGGAGTCCACCGGCCACACCTTCGAGGCCGCCGACGCCTCCTTCGAGCTGCTGCTCCGCGACGAGCTGGCGGGCGAGCGGCGGCGCCACTTCACGGTCGAGTCGTGGCGGGTCATCGTGGAGCGGCGGCCGGACGCCTCCCTGATCAGCGAGGCCACGGTCAAGCTGCACGCCAAGGGGGAGCGGATCGTCGCCACCGGCGAGGGCAACGGGCCGGTGAACGCCCTGGACAAGGCGCTGCGGGTGGCGCTGGAGCGGATCTACCCCGAGCTGGCCGCGCTGGAGCTCACCGACTACAAGGTGCGCATCCTGGAGGGCAGCTCCGGTACGGGCGCCGTCACCCGTGTGCTGCTCACCTCCAGCGACGGCGAGGCCGACTGGGGGACCGTCGGGGTCGGGGAGAACGTGATCGAGGCGTCCTGGCAGGCGCTGGAGCAGGCGGTCACGTACGGCCTGCTCCGCCAGGGCCACACCCTGGACACCTGATCCTGTCGGTACCGGCGGGCATACTCGAGCTATGGGCATGGGGGATGCCGGAGACGGGTGGGAGTTCGTCGACGCGGGTCGGCTGCTTCCCGGATTCGTCGTGTCCTCGGTCGGCTACCGCATCGAGCTGGGCACGCCCACCATCCACCGGGGGCTACCGTCGCCGTCGCTGACGTTCGTGCTCAGCCTCGACGAACCCGTGGTGGGCGGCTTCACCCCGGAGCAGGCCGCCGGTCCCGGCGCGCTTTCCACCGAGATCGTGCTCGGCGGGCTGCACACCCGGCCGGCGTACCTCACGCAGCCGAAGGTGCAGACCGGCATCCAGCTCGCGGTCCGGCCGCTGGCGGCGCGCGCCCTGTTCGGGCTGCCCTCCGGCGAGCTGCGGGAACAGATGCTCCAGGGGGTGGACGTGCTCGGCCCGGAGACCGAGCGCCTGCGGCAGCGGATGAGCGAGCTGCCCACCTGGGACGAGCGGTTCGCCGTCCTTGTGGAGCACCTGCGCGCCCGGCTGGCCGCCGCCCCGTCCGGGCCGTCCGAGCCGCGAGCCGAGGTCACCGAGGCGTGGAAGTGGATCGCCTGGCACCGCGGCAACGGGTCGATGGCCGAGCTGGCCCGCCACGTCCATCTCAGCGAGCGGCAGCTCACCGCCGTGTTCCGGGCCGAGCTCGGGCTGTCGCCGAAGGCGGTGTCGCGGCTGATGCGCTTCGAGCACGCCCGCCAGCGGATCGCCGGCGCCGTCCGGGCGGGCACGCCGCTCGAGCTCTCGGCCACCGCCGCCACGTGCGGCTACTACGACCACTCACACCTCGTGCGTGACTTCCAGCAGTACGTGGGGGTGAGCCCGAGCCTCTGGGTCGAGGAGGAGCGCCGAAACATCCAAGCCGGGGCCGCCCAGCCGGCCGAAGAATTTCCCTCATGAGCACACACGAGAACGGGCCGGCCCCGACCGTCTGGCCCACACTGCAGGCCAAGAACGCCCACGCACTCGTCGACTTCCTCGTCGACACCGTCGGGTTCCTCAAGACCGCCGTCTACGCCGACGGCGACCAGGTCGCGCACGCCCAGCTGGACTGGCCGGAGGGCGGCGGGATCATGCTCGGCTCGCACATGCCGGGTCGCGACTGGTCCCGCGAGCCCGGCACGGCCGGCATGTACGTGGTGACCGCCGACCCCGACAAGCTGTACGAACGGCTCCGCGCGGCCGGCGTCGACTTCGTCCAGCCGATCCAGGACCAGGAGTACGGCAACCGCGAGTTCATCATCCGCGACCCCGAGGGCAACCTCTGGTCGTTCGGCCACTACCGCGGCGAGTCGCGGTAAAGGCCGCAGGGAGGCGACACCGTTGCCGGAGCCAGGAGACTTCGCTGACGATCCGTTCCAGGGCCGGTCCCCGACCAGTCACGAACGCATGGCGGGACGGCCCTGGGACGCGTCGTATCACGACGGCCCCGCGCCTTGGGACATCGAGCGGCCACAGCCGGCGGTCGCGCGCCTGGCGTCCGAGGGCGGATTCATCGGCCCGGTGCTCGACGCGGGCTGCGGGAGCGGCGAGAACGCGCTGCACGTCGCCGCGCTGGGGCTGCCGGTGCTGGGCGTCGACGTGGCCGAGACGGCGCTGGCGATCGCCCGGGAGAGGGCCCGCGACCGCGGGATCGAAGCCGAGTTCGCCATGGCCGACGCGTTCCGGCTGGAGCGTCTGGGGCGCGGGTTCCGGACGGTGCTGGACTGCGGGCTGTTCCACACCTTCGACGGCGACGAGCGACCGGCCTATGTGGCGAGTCTGGCAGCGGTGACCGAGCACGACGGAACCCTGTACGTGCTGTGCTTCAGTGACGAGGGTTCCGACACCGGCCCGCATCCCGTCAGCCGGGAGGCGCTGGGAGCGGCGTTCGGTTCCGGCACCGGCTGGAAGGTCGCCGCCATCGAACCGGAGCGGGTCATGACGCGGTTCCACGAGGCCGGCGGCGCACCGGGCTGGCTCGCGACGATCAAACGGAGCTGAGGACGGGGCCGGACGCGGCCGCCGGGCGGGAGGAACGGCGCCTCGGGGGCATACAGGATCCGTGAAAGAGATGCGGTTCCTGTTTCTGCCCCCGGCGGTCGCCGTGGCAGCGGCGCTGGGAGCCACGCCCGCGGCCGCCGACGACGGGGCACGCTTACCGGCCGTCGGCGCGTGGGCGGCTTCGCCGCAGGCGCCCAGCGAGGGCTTCACGCCGAACTGGTCGGAGGAGGGGTTCGCGGACCACACGCTGCGGCAGGTCGTACGGCCCGCCGCGAGCGGGAGCCGGGTACGGATCCGGCTCTCCAACCGCTACGGCTCCGCGCCGCTGCGCATCGCCGGCGCAACCATCGGCAAGGCCGGTGACGGCGCGGCGGTACGGCCTGGCACCCTGCGGCGCCTCACCTTCGGCAGCGCCCCGAGCGCCTACGTACCGGCGGGCGAGGAGGGGGCCGGCGAACGCGCCCCGGCCGTGACCGTGCCGGTGGGGGAGGAGGTCGAAAGCGACTTCGCTCCGCTGCGGGTGACGGCGTTCCAGCCGCTCACCGTCACGCTCCACCTGCGGGAGCCGACCGGCCCCGCCACGTTCCACGCCGCGAGCATCGCCACCTCGTACCGGGCCACCGGCGACCACCTCACCGACCGCTCCGGCGCGCCGTTCACCGAATCCACGACGTCCTGGTACTACCTGACCGGCATCGAGGTGGCCGGCCCGAAACCGCGGCGCGACCCGGTCGTGGTCCTCGGCGACTCCATCACCGACGGCACCGGCTCCACCCTCGACGCGAACAACCGCTTCCCCGATGAGCTGGCCGAACGGCTGGCCGCGGAGCGGGAGGCGCGGCCGGTGCTGAACGCCGGTATCGCCGGCAACCGGGTGCTCAACGATTCGTCCTGGTTCGGGGAGAGCGCGCTGGACCGCTTCGACCACGACGTGCTCGCGCTCCTCGACGACGACGGCATCCGAGGCCACGACGGTGATGCGGACGGCACGGTGCTGGTGCTCGAGGGCATCAACGACATCGGCTTCAGCGAGTGGGAGCACCCCGGCGCCGAACCGAACCCGGAGGCGTCGGCGGAACAGCTCATCGCCGGGCACCGCGAGCTGACCCGGCGGGCCCATGCCGCCGGGCTACGGGTGGTGGGCGCGACGCTGCTGCCGTACGAGGGCGCGTTCTACTTCACCGAGCGCGGCGAGGCCGTACGGGACGAGGTCAACCACTGGATCCGCACCTCCGGCGCGTACGACGCGGTGGTCGACCTCGACCGGGCGCTCGCCGCGCCGGACGACCCGGACCGGCTGCACCCCGACTTCGACAGCGGCGACCACCTGCATCCGGGGGACGCCGGTTACCGCGCCATGGCCGAGGCGGTCGATCCGGAGGTGCTGGACTGAGGCCCGTACCTCAGACCGACTGGATGACCTCGAACTCAAGCAGCTCCGAGGACGCGGCGACCGGGCCGCCGTGGCCGTGGCCGTGCCCCGCCGACTCGCTCGCCGCCTGGGCGTGGCCGCGCTCGAAGGCCTGGCTGTTCTTCCACGCCTGGAAGTCGTCCTCGCTGCGCCAGCGGGTGTAGACGAAGTACCGGTCGTCGTCGCCGGACGGGCGCAGCAGCTCGAAGTGCTCGAAGCCCTCCGCGTGCTCCACCATCCCGGCCCGCCCGGCGAACCGCTTCTCGAAATCCTCGCGCCGATCCGCCGGCACCGTGATCGCATTGATCTTCACGACAGACATGCGCCCATCCTCGCGTACGGCGGGCCGCGCCGCACCTCACGGCTCGATAGCCTCTAAGGGTGCGCATCGCGAGATTCTCCACCGGCTCCACCCCGGTCTTCGGGACCGTCGAGGGCGAGGGCGACGAACAGTTCGTGTCCGCGCTCGCCGGCCATCCGTTCGGCGGTGAGGTCCAGCTCACCGGCGACAGGTACCCGCTGTCCGCGGTCAGGCTGCTGGCCCCGATGATCCCCAGCAAGATCGTGGCGATCGGCATGAACTACGCCGACCACGCCGGCGAGCTGGGCAGCGACCAGCCTGCCGAGCCGGTGATCTTCCTAAAGCCGGCGACCTCGGTGGTCGGCCCCGGTGACGCCATCACCTACCCGGTGGGGCTCACCGAGCGCGTCGACCACGAGGCCGAGCTCGCCGTCGTCATCGGCCGGCTCTGCCGTGAGGTCCCGCCCGAGCGCGCGCCCGAGGTGATCTTCGGCTACACCTGCGCCAACGACGTCACCGCCCGCGACCTGCAGAAGCGCGACGGGCAGTGGACGCGGGCGAAGTCGTTCGACACGTTCTGCCCGCTCGGGCCGTGGATCACCACCGGCGTGGACGCCTCCGACCTGGCCATCATGGCCACCGTCGGGGGAGAGGTACGGCAGACCGCACGAACCTCCCAGCTGCTGCACGACGTCTCCGCCCTGATCGCGTACGTCACCCAGGTGATGACGCTGCTGCCCGGGGACGTCCTGCTCACCGGCACTCCCGCCGGGGTCGGCCCGCTCCAGGTGGGCGACGAAGTGTCCGTTTCCATCGAGTCCCTGGGGACCCTGACCAACCGGGTGGTCGCACGTGACTGACGCCCCGACACGGGTGCGTTTCGCTCCCTCCCCGACCGGCATGTTCCACGTCGGCGGGGCCCGCTCCGCGCTGTTCAACTGGGCCGTGGCCGGTCGCGACGGCGGCCGTTTCGTGCTGCGCGTGGAGGACACCGACGCCGCGCGCAACCGTCCCGAATGGACCGACGGGATCGTCCGCGCGCTCGCCTGGATCGGCATCTCCGCCGAGGACCCGCGGTTCGAGGGGCCGTACTTCCAGTCCTCGTACGAGCCCCAGCACCGCGCCGCCTGCGGCACCCTCTACGCGGCCGGGCGCGCGTACTACTGCGACTGCACCCGGGAGCAGGTCATCGAGCGGACCGGTTCGCAGCACCAGGGGTACGACGGGTTCTGCCGGGACCGCGGGCTGGAGCCGGGGGAGGGGCGGGCGCTGCGGTTCCGTACGCCCGACTCGGGGGTCACCGTCGTGGAGGACCTCATCCGCGGCCGGGTCGAGTTCCCCAACGCCAACATGGAGGACTTCGTGATCGCCCGCGGCGACGGGTCGCCGCTGTTCGTGCTGGCCAACGTGGTCGACGACATGGAGATGCGGATCACCGAGGTGATCCGGGGCGAGGAGCACCTGTCCAACACGCCCAAGCAGCAGCTGCTCTGGTCGGCGCTCGGCGCCGAGCCGCCGGTGTGGGCGCACCTGCCGGTGATCGTCAACGAGAAGCGGCAGAAGCTGTCGAAGCGGCGGGACAAGGTCGCGCTGGAGTCGTACCAGGAAGAGGGCTACCTGGCCGAGGCCATGGTCAACTACCTGATGCTGCTCGGCTGGGGGCCCGGCGACGACCGCGAGATCATGCCGTTCGCGGAGATGGAAACGGTCTTCCGGATCGAGGACGTCAACTCCGCGTCCGCGTTCTTCGACGAGAAGAAGCTGCGGGCGTTCAACGGAGAGTACATCCGGGCGCTTGAGCTGGACGACTTCATCGCGCGGTGCCATCCCTGGCTCGACGCGTCGGCCGCGCCGTGGGCCGCCTCGGACTATGACCCCGAGGTCTTCGCCGCCGTCGCACCGCTCGCGCAGACGCGGATCGCGGTGCTGTCGGAGATCGTCCCGAACGTGGACTTCCTGTTCCTCGACGAGCCGGTGTGGGACGCGGGGTCCTGGGCCAAGGGGATGAAGGAGGGGAACGCGCCCCGGCAGATGCTGGAGGGCGCGCTCGCCGCGTACCAGAAGGTGGACTGGGAGGCCGAGGCGCTGAAGACCGCCCTGGAGGAGGTCGGGGCCGCGCACGGCCTCAAGCTCGGCAAGGCCCAGGCGCCGGTCCGGGTCGCGGTGACGGGCCGTACGGTCGGCCTCCCGCTCTTCGAGTCCCTCGAGGTCCTCGGCCGCGAGCGCACCCTGACCCGCGTCCGCAAGGCCATCGACCACCTCGACGCGCCCCCGGTCTGAGGGCCGGTGCCACGCCCCGGAGGGCTCCCGTTTCAGTTCGCGAGCAGCCCTCCGGGTCGGCTAAACTCTCACAGGCGCCGAGGGATCCAAGATCCACTTCGTGCGCATTGGGGTATGGTGTAATCGGCAGCACGACTGATTCTGGTTCAGTTAGTCTAGGTTCGAGTCCTGGTACCCCAGCAACACATTGACCTGCGGCGGGAGCCTTCACGAGGCCCCGCCTTCAGTGTTCTCAGGCCCGCTTCGGGAACGCATTGGGAGATGACGACGTGGGGTGGCCGCCAGGGCCCGATCGTGCGGCCGATGACGATGTAGTCACCGTCACGGGACGTGTCCCAGACCTTGCACGGATAGTGGTGCAGGGCGTTCTGGGCTAAGTCGAGGACCTGCTGCAGGTCCCGGTGCTTGGTGAACGTCCCCCAATGAGCCGATGGCATATCCCGAGCATGCCCCCCACGATCGGTCCGTTACACGAGCGGTCCGACCGCCGGCAACGCTCTGACCTGCGCGGGAGCCTCCACGAGTGCCGCCTTTGGTGTTGCCGGGCTGGGCCCTCGTTCAGGTGTAGGCGGGGGCGACCTCGGCGTGGCGTTCGTTCCAGTCCGGGAGAGGCTCGGAGGCCAGGTGGGCGGCGAGCCGGTCTAGGAAGGCGTGGGTGCCGGGGACCCAGCCTCGGGTGTTGGCGACGCTCAGGCCGCGGTGGGTGAAGTCGAGGATAGTGGCGTGTTCGCCGTCGGCGGTCAGCTCGTACCGGACCACGTTGTCCCCGCTGAGCCTGCCGCGCCATTCGTGTTCGAAGACGTGCGGCGGGTCCCAGACCAGGATGCGCCCGGTCACCCGCTTCGTCTCCTCGGGCGCGGGCGGCGGGCCGGCCGTGGTCTCGATCAGGCCGCCTTCGCGAGGATCGATGGTCGTCTCCCCGAACCACTCCGCTCGGTGCGCCGGGTCGGTCTCTTCGTGTCCTTGGTGCGGCTTTGCGGTGCAGGTCCGACAGGCGCTGCTGCATCTCGCTCAGTGCCTGAGGATGCAGGGTGTAGATCCGCCGTCGCGCTCACCATCGGCGAGGAGATCCAGCTGCACGCGCCGGTTCGGCTCCGCCACAGCCTCGAACACGTTCACGGTTGCATATTGGACCAGGCGCATATAATCGAACGCAAATATACCTGGTCCGCCGCCACCAAGCGGACCTCGAGGCCGTGATCCGGACCGCCGGTGAGCGAATCGGGGAACGATCAAGTCCGGCCTGTGCCGGCGTAGGTCCGCAGGCTCGCGTGCCAGGCGGTGATGGTGACGGCGGCCAGCAGTACGCCCGACCCGAGGAAGACCGGCCGGGGATCGTTTCCGGCCGCGGCGGTCACCGACCCGGCGATGAGGATGCCGGCCGCGGCCGGCCCGAGCACGCGCGAGAGTTGCGCCGCGGTCTCCAGCGTCGCGTTCGCGGGCAGCACCCGCCCACCGGGGAGGAGGTCCTGCACGGTGACGGCCAGGGCGGCGTCGAAGAACACCGACGCGCACCGCAGCGCCAACCCGTCGCCGAGGAGCGAGGTGACCTGGCCTCCGAGAAAGATCCGGTACGTCCGCTCGTGCATCCGCGACCCCCAGGTGGCGGTCCCGCGTGGCCGTCACCGGCAGGGAAGCACGCGCCGGCTCGGGGTTCCTAGGGTTCCCAGCGGAGTAGGTCTCCGGGCTGGCAGTCGAGGGCTTCGCAGAGGGCGGCGAGGGTGGTGAAGCGGACGGCCTTGGCGCGGCCGTTCTTGAGGACGGCCAGGTTGGCGGGGGTGATTCCGACGCGGTCCGCGAGATCGCCCACGGACATCTTGCGCTTGGCCAGCATCACGTCGATGTCGACGACGATCGGCATCAGATCACGTCGTCCGGCTCGGCCTGCATCTTCGCGGCCTCGACGTCGTCAGGTTTCCCATCGTCTCTCCTTCGATCGAGCCACGATGGAAATCTATCGATATTCGATAGCTCTGGCAAGAGGGTACCCGCCCGCACCGGGCGTCCCTATCATCGACGGCATGGCCGCTGAGACCCCCGAATCCGCCCGCCAGGGGCGGGTGCGCGCTTCCCACGCCGACCGAGAGGCGGTGGTGGAACAGCTGCGGGAGGCCGCGGCCGAGGGCCGTATCGACCTCGACGAGCTGGACACGAGGCTGGACCTGGCCCTGACCGCGAAGACGTTCGCCGACCTGGCGCCCCTCACCGCCGACCTGCCGCCCGTGGCCCCGCCGGATCCGGGGCGGCCGCTGGTCATCAAGGGCGGCATGCACGGAGCGGAACGTTCCGGACGCTGGAAGGTGCCCGCGCGGATCACCGTCCGCGGCGGCATGGGCGGTGCCAAGCTCGACTTCACCCAGACCGAATGCCATCTGCCCGAGGTCGAGGTGGAGGTGGACGGACAGATGGCCGGGGTCACCATCGTCATCCCCGACGGCTGGGCCATCGAGCCGGGGGAAACGGATCCCGGCCTCGGCGGCCTGAAGAACAAGACCACGCCCGACCGGCTCCCGGGCACGCCGCTGATCCGACTCAGCGGCACCGGAGGCGCCGCCGGGGTGGTCATCCGCCACCCCAACCGCTGGGAACGCCGCAAGGAGCGCCGCCGGCAGGAACGGTGAGCCGGGCCGCCCCGGCCGGCTGAGGGATGCTGTCAGGTCTCGCCGGCCCAGGTCCAGCGCGGCGTGGGGCCGGGGTCGCCGAGGGTGCCGCGGCGAGAAGTTCGCGAACCCGGCGCCACGCCCGGCCGCGGAAGCGGCTCGTCGGTGCCCGAGATCCGTTCGAAGTGATGTCCGGTCTCCGGTAGCATTTGCGGTGCGTTCAGCGCGCCCCTGTCGTCTAGTGGCCTAGGACGCCGCCCTCTCAAGGCGGTAACGGCGGTTCGAATCCGCTCAGGGGTACCAGGCGAATGGAAGCCTCACGGTGGCGGGGCCAGCGTTGGGGCGGCGAGGGTGCAGTGCCGATGGCGGGCTGATCCGGCGAGCCGGCCGGGCCGCCCGATCCCGTACCAGGCCACCATGGCACCGAGTAGGAACAGCTCGGCGCAGGTCAGCATGCTGACGTGAAACCCGTGGCTCAGGGTTCCCGGATTCTGGGCGGCGTTCTGCGGCAGGTTCGCCAACAGCGGCAGTGCGGCCACGACCAGCAGCAGCCCAGCCGCGCGGGCCACTCCATTGTTGACGCCGCCTGGCGATGCCGGCGCGGCTGTCCGGTACGGCGGACTGTACGGTGACACTGATCGGGGCGGTGATGGCTGAGATGCCCAGGCCCGCGGCGACGACGACCGGCAGCACATAGGCCACGTAGGAGGCGTGCGGGCCGATCCGTACCGCCAGCAATGCCCCGGCAGCGCAGACCACGGACCCGGCCGTCAGCGGGATACGGGAACCGACGCGGGTGACGAGCGCCCCCATATGGGACGACAGCACGAGCACAACGGCGGTGATCGGCAGCAGCGCCAGCCCGGCGGCCAGCGGGGAGTAACCAGTGGTGATCTGAAGCTGCATAGGCAGAAGGAAGAACATCCCGGCGACCGCGCCGTAGAGGCAGAACGATGCCAGGTTGGCCGCGCTGAACTCTCGGACGGAAACAGCCCCAGCGGCAGCATCGGCGCCGCCGCACGCCGCTCGACCAGTACGAAGGCGGCTATGGCGAGCGTGCCGATCACGGCGGCGGCCCCGGCGATCGCCCAGGCGCCGGAGGCTTCGGTGAGGCTGTACGTCAGGCCGCCAAGGCCGATCGCCGCCAGCGCCGCCCCGGCCACGTCGAAGCGGCCGGGCACCGCCGCATCGCGCGTATCGGGAACGTGACGGATCACCAGCACCGCCACCAAGGCGGCTATCGGGACGTTGATCCAGAACACCCAACGCCACCCCGCGACATCGACCACCGCGCCGCCGAGCAGAGGCCCCGCCGAGCAGAGGCCCCGCCGCCCCGGCCACCCCGCTCATGCCCGACCAGGCGCCGACCGCCCGCGCCCGATCGTCAGGGTGGAACGCGGCCTGGATGAGTGCCAGTGACCCTGGGACGAGCAACGCGGCACCGACGCCTTGCAACGCCCGCGCGGCGACCAGCCAGCCGATGCTCGAGGCGAGGCCACCCAGCAGCGAGGCGATCGCGAACACGGCGAGGCCGACCAGGTAGATGCTGATCATGTACGCCTCGATGCGGGCGATCCCCCCGTCCCTGTACGAGGCGGCGCGCCTGGACGGCGCCTCGGAGTGGTCGATCGCCTGGCGCATCAAGGTCCCCATCATCGCGCCGGCGATCGTGCTGACGGCGGTGTTCTCCATCATCGGGACGGTCCAGCTGTTCACCGAGCCCCAGGTGATGACCACGGTGTCCACGTCGATCACCAGCGCCTACACCCCCTCGATGGCCGCGTACGCCGAGATCTCGGCGCAGAACTACGGGCTCGGCGCGGCGCGGCCGCCGCGACACTCCTGTCGGCGATGGCCGGGTACGCGCTGGCGAAGTTCCGCTTCCGTGGGCGCGAGGCCGTCTTCTCGGTGATCCTCGCCGGCGTCCTCGTACCCCCCACCGCCCTGGCCGTTCCGCTCTTCCTGATGCTGGCGGGCGCCGGTATGACCAATACCCTGTGGTCCGTGCTGCTGCCCAGCATGGTCAGTCCGTTCGGGGTGTATCTGGCGCGGATCTACGCGGCGGCATCGGTGCCCGACGAGCTGCTGGAGGCGGGGCGGATCGACGGGGCGGGTGACATCCGGCTGTTCTTCGGGGTCGGCCTGCGGCTCATGTCGCCGGCCCTGGTGACGATCTTCCTGTTCCAGTC
>WHSL01000025.1 GCA_009380095.1 Streptosporangiales bacterium
CCGTCCATCGGGCGATCTCGACGGCGATGACCGGCCCGTCCGGTGGGTCGGCGCGATATTGGGCGTAGCGCTCTTGCAGGAGAGCGAGGGGTGGCGCCATCTCCGCCGGGTCGGTGAGGATGTGGGCCGTGCCGTCGGCGCGGACCCACCACAGCCGCGTCCAGTCTTCGTCGTAGTGGTCGGCGAGCGCGGCGACGGCCGGATTCTCGTGGATGTTGCGCAGTCGTTTGAGGTCTCGGGTCGACTTCGGCTTCTGGTCCACGGCGGTGAACAGCCGGTCGCCGTCGAGCGCGAACGTGACGACCACGAGGTGCGGCCGGCCGGCGGCGTCGGCCGTGGCCAGCCGGACCACCCGCCGCGCGCCGAGCCGTCGGCGCGCCTCCGCCTCCTCCAGCCTCATCCCTCCGAACCTAGAGCCGCCCCGGGCGGGCCCCCTGCCCCTGCCCTGCCCCTGCCCCTGCCCCTGCCCTGCCCCTGCCCCTGCCCTGCCCCTGGCGCCGGGGCTCTGACCCCGGCTGACACGGTGCCCAGGCAGGGGGTCAGACGTAGCGCTCGAGGATGGAGGACTCCGCCAGGCGGGAGAGGCCCTCGCGCACGCTCCTGGCGCGGGACTCGCCGACTCCGCCCACAAGCTGCAGGTCGTCGATGCTGGCCGCGAGCAGCTTCTGTAGCCCGCCGAAGTGCTCGACCAGCCGCTCCACCACGAGCGTGGGCAGCCGCGGCACCTTGGCGAGCAAGCGGTAGCCCTTCGGGCTGACCGGTGCGTCGAGCGACTCGTTGCCGATGAAGCCGAGCACCTGGGCGACCGTGGTGAGGTCGAGCAGCTCGGTGGCGGTCAGTCGGTCGAGGTCGCGGAGCACCTCGAGCACCTGCTGGTCGGCGGGGCCGTCGGGCGGGGTCACGTAGTCGCGGACGATCAGCTCGCGGTCCACGTCGACGCCCGCCACGAGCTCGTCGAGCTGGAGTGAGAGCAGCCGGCCGTCTGTGCCGAGCTCGACCACATACCCCTCGATCTCGTCGGCGATGCGGCGCACCATCTCCAGCCGCTGCACCACCGCGCTCACGTCCCGGACGGTGACGAGATCCTCGATCTCCAGCGCGGACAGCGTGCCGGCCACCTCGTCGAGCCGCAGCTTGTAGCGCTCCAGCGTGGCCAGCGCCTGGTTGGCGCGGGACAGGATGGCCGCCGAGTCCTCCAGCACGTAGCGGGAGCCCTCGAAGTAGAGCGCGATGATGCGCATGGACTGGCTGACCGATATCACCGGGTAGCCGGTCTGCTTGGCCACCCGCTCGGCGGTGCGGTGCCGGGTGCCGGACTCGTCGGTGGGGATGCCCGGATCGGGCACCAGGTGCACGGCCGCCCGGACGATCCGCCCGCCCTGGTGGTCGAGCACGATCGCGCCGTCCATCTTGGCCAGCTCGCGGAGCCGGGTGGCGGAGAACTCCACGTCGAGCTCGAAACCGCCGGTGCACAGGTCCTCGACGGCGTCGTCGTAGCCGAGGACGATGAGCGCGCCGGTGCGGCCGCGCAGGATGCGCTCGAGCCCGTCCCGCAGCATGGTGCCGGGGGCCACCGCGGCGAGAGTGGCCCTACGACGCTCGTCAAGCCCCTTGTCGTTGACTGGCACATGACCCCCGGAGGTCGCTGGACGCCGCCAGTTTACCGAGGAACCGCGCGAGGGTTCCGGAACCGGGGCGGAGTCGCGAAGTGCGTCGCGCGGCTCGTCGGGTGCGGGAGGCCAGGTCGGGGACAACGCGATCACCGCCCGGCGGCGATCGCCGCGTGCAGCGCGCCGCCCAGGTCGTCGACCTCGGCGACGCGCATGCCCTCGGGAGGAGCGCCGGTGCCGCGCGGCACGATGGCCCGGGTGAAGCCCAGCCGCGCCGACTCCGCCAGCCTGCGCTGGACCCCGGTGATCTGCCGCACCTCGCCGGCGAGCCCGACCTCGCCGCACGCCACCAGATCGGCGGCGAGCGGACGATCCGCCTCGGAGCTGGCCACGGCGAGAGCGACGGCGAGATCCACCGACGGCTCCGAGAGTCGCACGCCGCCGACAGTCGCCGCATAGACGTCGTACTTGCCGAGTTGCATGCGGGCGCGTCGTTCGAGCACCGCGAGCACCATGGACACCCGGGCGGAGTCCAGCCCCGACGTGGCGCGCCTGGGCGTGGCCAGGGAGGAGGGCGCGACGAGCGCCTGCACCTCGGCGACCAGCGGCCGCCGGCCCTCCACGGTCACGGTGACGCAGGTGCCCGGCACAGGGGTCTCTCGCCGGGTGAGGAAGAGCCCGCTGGGATCCGGCAGGCCCTCGATGCCGGAGTCGTTGAGATCGAAGCAGCCGATCTCGTCGGTGGGGCCGTAGCGGTTCTTCACCGCGCGGACCATCCGCAGCCGGGAGTGCCGGTCGCCCTCGAACTGGAGCACCACGTCGACGAGGTGCTCGAGCACCCGGGGGCCGGCGATGGAGCCGTCCTTGGTCACGTGGCCGACGATCACCGTGGTGATGTTGCGCTCCTTGGCGACCCGGATGAGCGCGCCGGCGACCGCGCGCACCTGGGTGACCCCGCCGGGCGTGCCGTCGGTGCCGGGCGCGGCCACGGTCTGCACGGAGTCGACGATCAGCAGCTCGGGGGCGATCTCGTCGATGTGCGACATGACCGCCGCGAGGTCGGTCTCCGCCGCCAGGTAGAGGCCGTCGGCGACCGCGCCGATGCGGTCGGCCCGCATGCGCACCTGAGCGGAGGACTCCTCCCCCGTGACGTAGAGCACGGGGCCGCGCCCGGCGCACTGGGCCGCGACGGCGAGCAGCAGGGTGGACTTGCCCGCGCCGGGCTCGCCCGCGAGCAACAGCACCCCGCCGGGGACGAGGCCGCCGCCGAGCACCCGGTCGAACTCCTCGACACCGCTCGGCCGCGCCGCCGCGGCCTCGACGTCGACCTCCCCGATGCGCTTGGCCGGGGCGCTCACCGGGCCCGCGGGAACGGCGCGCAGGCTCGCCGCGCCGATCTCTTCGATCGTGCTCCACCCCTGGCACTCGCCGCAGCGGCCGACCCACTTCAGGGTCTGCCAGCCGCACTCGGTGCAGCGGTACGTGGGCTCGATTGACGTCTTGGCCATGGGGCCACCGTAGGGCCGTCCGCCGACAGAACCGGCCCGAGCGCGCCGTCGTCCACCGTTCTGTGGACAACGGCGGGGACCGTAGCCAGTTGTCCACAGGTCCGTGTACGGCCCTGGACGCGGCGGATCCGGCGCGGGATCGTTGGCACGTCCCAGCCCACGCCCAAGCCCCCGATCGGTCCCCCGTCCGGCGCACGCCCCGCGAAGTCCCGGCCATCGACCTCGGCCGCTTCCGGCCGCGTTCGTTGACCCAGAGTCGCCGATCTTGCACGATCCGAAACCATGCCGGGTGCTTACCGGCCAGTAAGGAGGGCTCCGTGCCTCGCAGGCGTTCACTTCGATCCTGGTTCCGCCCGCCCGGCCTGGCCGTCGCCGCGGTCGCGGGCCTCGCCCTGTTCACCGGGCCCGCGGCGGCCGACGCCACGAGCGACGTCGCCGAGCGGTATGTGGCACTCGGCGACTCCTTCACCTCCGGCCCGCTGGTGCCGAACCAGACCGGCGAGCCGCTGCTCTGCCTCCGGTCCGACCACAACTACCCGCACCTCGCCGCCGAGGCGCTCGGGGCGGGCGAGTTCCGCGACGTCTCCTGCGGCGGCGCGACGACCGAGGACATGACGGAGCCGCAGTCGCTCCCGCTCGGCTCGGAGAACGCGCCGCAGTTCGACGCGCTGACCGAGGACACCACGCTCGTCACCCTGGGCATCGGCGGCAACGACATCGGCTTCGCCGACATAGTCGTCACCTGCGGCACGCTGAGCGTGACCGACCCGTTCGGCAACCCCTGCGAGCGGCGCTTCACCGAGCAGGGCGACGAGCTCCGCCAGCGGATCAAGGACACCGCGCCCAAGCTGGCGGCCGTGCTGCAGGGCATCAAGGAGCGCGCGCCCCAGGCCAAGATCGTCGTGGTGGGTTACCTGCAGGTGCTGCCCGAGTCGAAGGGCTGCTGGCCGAGGGTGCCCATGGCCGCCGGCGACGTGCCCTACATCGACGGCGTGCAGCAGGACCTCAACGGCATGCTGGCCGAGCAGGCCGCCGCGCACGGCGCCGCCTATCTCGACGTGCTCGAGCGCGGGCACGACGTGTGCGCCGCCCGCAGCGACCGGTGGGTCGAGGGGATCTTCCCGACCAACCCGGCCGCGCCGGTCCACCCCAACGCCGACGGCATGGCGGCGGTCGCCGACCGGCTGACCGCACTCCTGGGAGAGGACACCGACGTGCGCTGACATAGCCGGGGGCCCACCCGACGGCCGGGGGCGACGCACGGACGCGTGGACGCGAAGCGGGCCCGGCACGGGGCACGGCCGCGCGAAAGGCGTGCCTCGCCGCGGGGCGCGGAACCTCTCAGCCGACGTGCCGGCTGCGCCGCGGAGCCGTGCAGCGGGCAGGCCGTGCGGGGGGCGGAGCCGTGCAGCGGGCGTGCCGGGCGGGGCGCGGAGCCGGACAGGGGGCGGAGCCGTGTAGCGGGCGTGCCGTGCGGGGGGCGGAGCCGTGTAGCGGGCGTGCCGTGCGGGGGGCGGAGCCGTGCAGCGGGCAGGCCGTGCGGGGGGGTAACGGGGCGGAGCCGTGTAGCGGGCGTGCCGGGGAGCGCGTGGAGCCGCAGCGGGCGTGCCGGGCGGGGCGTGGAGCCGTGCGGCGCGCGTGCCGGGCGGGGCGTGGAGCCCGTGCGGCGGGGGAGCCGGGTGCGGCGCTGAGCCGCGGAGCGGGCGTGGCGGATGGGGCGCGGGGGGTCGGAGCGGGTTCGTAGGCTGCGTGTATGGCGCGTGTGGTGGGGACGGCACCTGGGGCGATTCCTAGTCCGAACATTTGGAAGTATCCGGAGATCTATGAGAAGGAGAACCGTGCCGTCGATCCCGAGGGGTTGATCGAGGCGGAGATGCGCCGGATCCGTCCCTGGGATGGTGCCAATGTGCTCGATATCGGCTGCGGTACCGGCTTTCATCTGCCGCGTTTCGCTGTGGACGCCGCTCGGGTGGTCGGTGTGGAGCCGCACCCTCGGCTCGCCGCGCTGGCCCGCGCGCGCACCGCGGGCGACGACCGGGTCCGGGTGCGCGACGGCGGCGCCCAGGAGCTGCCGGCGCCGGACGCGTCGGTGGACGTCGCGCATGCCCGCTGGGCGTACTTCTTCGGCCCCGGGTGCGAGCCCGGGCTCGCCGAGCTCGCGCGGGTGATGCGGCGCGGCGGGGCCGCGTTCGTGATCGACAACGACGCTACCCGCAGCACGTTCGGCGGCTGGTTCCGGCGCTTCCTGCCCGCGTACGACCCCGTCGCCGTGGAGCGGTTCTGGGCCCGGCACGGCTTCACCCGCACCCAGCTGACCATCCGCTGGAGCTTCACCGAGCGCGCCGACTTCGAGGCCGTCCTCGGCATCGAGTTCACCCCGGAGCTCGCCGCGGCCATCGCCGCCGAGCACCCCGGCCTGGAGGTCGACTACGCGGTGAACTTGTGGTGGCGCCGGTATTAACGGCGCCATCAGCGCCTCTGCGAGCCGCTGACCGGCGGGATGCGCAGGCCCGGCACGTCGCGGCATGGCGACCGCATAGTCTGACGGAGTGAACGATGTCGTCCAGGTTCCCGACGCGCGGATCGCGCTCTCGACCGCCTCGGTCTACCCGGAGAAGACTCCCGATGCCTTCGAGACGGCCGCCAGGCTGGGCTACGACGGCGTGGAGGTCATGGTCTCGACCGACCCGGCGAGCCAGGACATCGACGTTCTACGCCGGCTGTCCGACTATCACCAGGTCCCGATCCTGGCCGTGCACGCGCCATGTCTGCTGGTGACCCAGCGCGTGTGGGGCCGTGACCCGTGGGGGAAGCTCGTCCGGGCCAAGGAGGCGGCGGAGGCGCTCGGCGCCGAGGTCGTGGTGGTCCACCCGCCGTTCCGCTGGCAGCGCGACTACGCCAGGGAGTTCACCACCGGCCTCGACCGCATGCAGGACGAGACCGACGTGGTGTTCGCGGTGGAGAACATGTTCCCGCTGCGCATGCGCGGCTCGCAGGTCGCGCCGTACGCGCCCACCTGGGACCCGGTCGACCAGGACTACCCGAGCGTCACCCTGGACCTCTCGCACACCGCGGTCTCCGGCTCAGACGCGATGGACATGGCGCGCCGCCTCGGCGACCGGCTCGCGCACGTGCACCTCGCCGACGGGATCGGCCTGCAGAACCGGGACGAGCACCTCGTGCCGGGGCGGGGCAACCAGCCGTGCGCGGAGCTGCTCGGGCACCTCGCCGAGCGCCGCTTCGACGGCCTCGTGGTGCTCGAGGTGAACACCCGGAAGGGCGACCGCGAAGAGCGCCTGGCCGACCTCAACGAGGCGCTCGCCTTCACCCGGCTCAACCTGGCCGCGGCCGACCCGGCGGGCGCCGGGGCGTACGGCGGGGTCTGGGCCGTCGGCACCGACGGCACGGTCACCCGGGGTCGCTGATGGCGCGGCGTCCAGGCAGGCGTCCGGGCCCGACCGAGACGCGGGGGGCGATCCTGTCCGCCGCCCGCGAGATGTTCGCCGAGCATGGGTACGATCGCGCGACCATCCGCGGCATCGCCCGCCGCGCGGAGGTGGATCCGGCGCTCGTCCACCACTTCTTCGGCAACAAGGAGCAGGTCTTCGTCGCCGCCATGGAGCTGCCGTTCCAGCCGGCCGACGTGCTGCCCGAGCTGCTCTCGGGCCCGCAGGAGGAGCTGCCGGAGCGCCTGGTGCGGTTCTTCTTCTCGGTCTGGGAGGATCCGGACCGCCGGGCCCCGTTCATCGGGCTGCTGCGCAGCGCGCTGACCGCCTCGGGCGAGACCACGATGATGGGCGAGTTCGTGACGAGCGCGCTGTTCGAGCGCGTCGCGGAGCACGTGGGCGTGCCGGAGAGGGACGCCACCCTGCTGATGGGCCAGCTGGTGGGCGTCGCGATGCTGCGCTACGTCGTTCGCATAGAACCGCTGGCGTCGGCCGAGGTCGAGGACGTCATCCAGGGCGTGCTCCCCGCCGTCCGCAGCTACATCGTGCGGAGCCCGCAGCCGGAGGCCTGACCTCACACTCCGTGGGCCGGGACGTGGGCCGGGACGAGGGCAAAGACATGGCCAGGGACGCACCAGAGACGTGGACGGAGCGCGGTTCCGGGCAGGGGACGCGGGGGATGTTTGGGGGTCCCTGGTGCCGCGTAATCTAGACATCGCGGCGGAACAGCGTCGTTCCGTCCGGGAGGTGCGAACCCAGTGCTGCGTCAGGCTCTGTTGGCCGCGTCGGACAGCGAACGGCTCGGCGAGCTGGTCCGGACCGTACCGATCGCCCGCGGCCTGGTGCGCCGCTACGTGGCGGGCGAGACCACGGCCGACGCCCTCCGCGTCGCCGCGCGACTGCGCGAGGAGGGCCTGCTCGTCTCGCTCGATCACCTCGGCGAGCACACCACCGAGCCGGAGCACGCCGAGGCCGCCGTGGACGCGTACGTGGAGCTGCTCAAGGGGCTCGCCGACCAGGGCCTGAGCGACGCCGCCGAGGTCTCGATGAAGCCGTCCGCGGTGGGGCTCCACCTCGACGACGGCGAGGCCACGGCGACCGCGAACGTGCGCCGGGTGTGCGAGGCGGCGGCGGACGCGGGCACCACTGTGACCCTCGACATGGAGGACCACAACACCGTCGACGCCACCCTGCGCATCGTGCGCGAGATCCGGCGGGACCATCCCGAGCTGGGCAGCGTGCTGCAGAGCTACCTGCGCCGCACCGAGGCCGACGTGGCGGAGATGTCCTACCAGGGCTCGCGGGTGCGGCTCTGCAAGGGCGCGTACGCGCCCATCGAGAGCGACTCCTACACGGAGAAGCGCGACATCGACGCCTCGTACGTGCGGTGCATGAAGCGGCTGATGTCCGGCAAGGCGTACCCGATGCTCGCCACCCACGACCCGCGGCTGATCGAGATAGCGGGCTCGCTGGCGGTGCTGAACGAGCGCCCGGAGGACGAGTTCGAGTACCAGATGCTGTACGGCATCCGCCCGGACGAGCAGCGCCGCCTGGCCCGCATGGGCGGCCAGGTCCGCGTCTACGTCCCGTACGGCACCGACTGGTACGGCTACCTCATGCGCCGGCTCGCCGAGAAGCCGAGCAACCTCGCGCTCTTCCTGCGCTCCCTGCCCGGCCGGGGGTAGGGCGCGCCTCCCCGAGCCGCTCGAACCGTCTGCCGGCGCCGTTGCTCACCGCGTACCAGAAGCGGGCGCCTCCGTCGATCCACTGCGGTCTGACCTGCGGCCGCCCACGAGCTCGCCAGGGCGGGCGGGCCGCGGAGCAGTTGCTCCGCGGCCCGATAGTCCCGAGTGGTGGTGGTCATATGGGTGCTCCTCAGAGGCTGCGGGCGTCGATGCCGCCGTGGCCGGTGGTCGCGTGGATGTTCAGGTCGGCGGCGCCCTCGGTGTTCTTGAGCGCGTTGTGAATCCGCCCGTAGCCGGTGCCGGCGTCCAGGGAGGCGGAGACTCCGGCGGCGGCGCCGACCGACACGTCGCCCATCTGGGTGCTCAGCACGACCGTGCCGCGTACGGCCTCGGCGATCCGGATGTCACCCTTCTGGGTGTTGATCTCCGCGGGGCCGTTGAGGCGGCCGACCGAGATGTCACCGGCGAGGGCGGTGAGGCGGACGCTCGCGGCCTCGTCGAGCTTGGTCGCGCCGTGCGCGCCGTCGATGGCGACGTCGCCAAACCGTCCGACGGCTCGGAACTCGGCGCCGGCCGCCTCCGCCTCGATGTGGGAACCGGCGGGCAGCCGGACCGTCACCTCGATGGAACCGGAGGGGCCGAAGTACTGGTTCTTCGCCGCCGGAGCCTCGATCCGCAGGACGCCGTCGCCGTATTCGACCGTGGTCTGCTCGGCCGCCTTCACGTCGCGGCCCTTCGAGGCGTCCGCGGGCAGGACCTCGACCGTGGTGTCGGCCCGGCCGGCGGCGATGAGCTGGACGCGCCCCGCGGGGATGTCGAGGACGGCGGAGATCGGGGTGGGGGTGTCGAACCTCTGCATCGCGCTCTCCTGTGCTCGTTGTTTCCGACCCTCGACTTCGTCGGCGAGAGCATCACCCGCGCCGCGGAGCAGGCCCGCGAGGTCCTCTACACGAAAACCGAGGGGACCTCAGGCGGCACCGCCACGCCGGATCCTTCGACCTGAGCCGGCCGGGCCCGCCCGGAGACCTCCCCCGCGCCGCCCGCTCCGTCGTACGGCCCCACTACGCTGAGGACTCAGACCAGGGGAATCCTCGACGAGGCGGGCATTTGATGATCGCGATTCTGGGCGCGGGAAAGATGGGCGAGGCGCTGCTCTCCGGGCTGCTGCGGGCCGGCACGCAACCGTCGGACCTTCTCGTGACCACCCGCAGGCCGGAGCACGCGACGCGGCTGCGCGACACCTACGGTGTCGAGTCGGCGTCCAACGCGGAGGCGGCGAAGACGGCGGACACGCTCGTGCTGGCGGTGAAGCCGCAGGACATGAGCGCCCTGCTGGACGAGCTCGCCGCCTACGTGCCGACGGACACGCTGGTCATCTCCGCCGCGGCCGGCATCACCACCGCGTTCGTGGAGGGCCGCCTCGCCGACGGGGTGCCCGTCGTCCGGGTCATGTCGAACACGCCCGTGCTCGTCGACGAGGCCATGAGCGTGGTCTCCGCGGGCAGCCACGCCGCCCCCGAGCACCTGGAGCGCACCGAGGCCATGCTGCGGCCGGTGGGCCGGGTGGTCCGGGTGCCGGAGTCCCAGCAGGACGCGGCGACCGCGCTCTCCGGCAGCGGGCCGGCCTACTTCTACTACCTCGTCGAGGCGATGATCGACGCCGGGATACTGCTCGGCGTGCCGCGCACCGTGGCGCACGAGATGGTCGTGCAGGCCGCGGCCGGCGCCGCGGCGATGCTGCGGGAGACCGGCGAGCACCCGGTCAGCCTCCGGGAGGCCGTGACGTCGCCGGGTGGTACCACGATCTCCGCGATCCGGGAGCTCGAGCGTCACGGGGTGCGCGCCGCCGTGATCGAGGCCATCGAGGCCGCCCGCGATCGCGGGCGTCAGCTGGCGGCCGGCTGAGCTCGCCCGCGATTGAGGGCGGCGGGCCCGGGGTGCCCGGCGTGGGTGCGGGCGCGTACGGGATGCGCGGCTCGTAGTGGAAGGGTGGCCGGTGGTTCCGTACGGACAGCCGGAGGAGTCTTCGGCAGGCGTTCGCCGCGTGTGACGGCGCCCGGCGTTCGGTGAGCGAACAGGTTCGGTCCTCGCGCGAGCCCGTATCGGATCACGATCGCGGCTCCGGTGAGCATCCCCGTCAACAGCACTCCAAGGCCAATGGCCAGCACACCCATGTGATCGCCCCCCGCGCGCGGTGGCTTCGCCTTCCGGCTTCGTCCGTGTCCCGTCTCCCCGGTTTCTCGAGCACTGCCCCTTTTGTCCCTATGGTGACATGTTGGGCGGTTTCAGTCGCCCGGCGGCCGGGTGCCGGGCGGACCGGATCAGGCGCTACCGTGGGCACGCGGACCTCCGCTAGGGCCAGTCAGACAGGCCCTCGGCCGGCCGGAGAAGGGAGGAGCCCTGGTGAGCAATGCGGTTCGGGTGGTCTGGGACGACGCCCTGTGCTCCTACGATTTCGGCCCCGGGCACCCGCTGGCGCCCGTACGGGTGGAGCTGACGATGGCGCTCGCCCGCTCCCTCGGGGTGTTCGACTCCCCTTCGGTGGAGGTGACCGGCGTGACCCCCGCCGACGACGAGTTGCTCCGGCTGGTGCACGACCCCGGCTATATCGCGGCCGTACGGAAGGCGGGGGAGACCGGTGTGCCCGACCCGGCGTACGGGCTCGGCACCGACGACAACCCGGTCTTCCCCGGCATGCACGAGGCCTCGGCGCTCGTCGCCGGCGCCTCGGTGGCGGCGGCCGAGGCCGTGTGGAGCGGCGCGGCGGAGCACGCGGTGAACGTGGCGGGCGGCCTGCATCACGCGATGGCCGCGGCCGCGTCGGGCTTCTGCGTCTACAACGACCCCGCCATCGCCATCGCCCGGCTGCTCGAGCGGGGCGCGCAGCGCGTCGCGTACGTGGACATCGACGTGCACCACGGCGACGGCGTACAGGCCGCCTTCTACGACGACCCGCGGGTGCTCACGATCAGCCTGCACGAGACGCCGCGGATGCTCTTCCCCGGCACCGGCTTCCCGCAGGAGGCCGGTGGACCGAACGCCGAGGGCTCCGCCGTCAGCGTGGCCCTGCCCGCGGGCACCGGGGACGACGGCTGGCTGCGCGCCTTTCACGCGGTGGTGCCGGAGCTGCTGACCGCGTTCCGCCCGGAGATCCTGGTCACCCAGCACGGCTGCGACTCGCACGCGCTGGACCCGCTGGCCCACCTGATGCTCAGCGTGGACGGGCAGCGCACCGCGCACCAGGCGCTGCACCGGCTGGCGCACGACGTCGCGGGCGGGCGCTGGGTCGCATACGGTGGAGGTGGCTACGAGCTCGTACAGGTCGTGCCGCGGTCGTGGACGCATCTGCTCGCCGAGCTCGCAGGTGCGCCGATCGCGCCGGAGACGCCCACCCCCGAGGACTGGCAGGAGTTCGCCCGTCGCCGTACGGGCGAGACGGCCCCGCGCCGGATGACCGAGGGGCGCACGCCGGGATTCCGCCGCTTCGAGGATGGTTACGATCCGGCGGACCCGCTCGACCGGGCGATCGTCGCCACTCGGAACGCCGTTTTCCCCGCACACGGCGTGGATCCGAGCCTGTGACGTGTCTGCGACGAAAGGTGTGCCGTGACCGGCGTTCCCACCCGTGACGAGCTGATCGCTCACCTGGTCCGTAAGAAGATCGCGGGGGAGGTCGCGACGCCGCGGCAGAGCAACCTCAAGCACTACCACCTGCTCGCCCAGCGCGACCCGTACTACCTGCTGGGCCTGTCCCTCACCTGCACCTGGTCGTTCGACGAGGTGCTCGCGCTGATGGCGAAGCGGTGCGGGGTCAGCCCCGACGAGCGCCACCTGCGCGGCCAGGACACCATCGATCCGGAACTGACCGCCGACGCGCTGGACGCCATGGCGGAACGGATCGGCGCCGCGGCACGGCCCGGCGTACGGGTGCTGCTGGCCACCGGCCACCCGGACGGCCTGCTCGACGTCTACCGGAGCCTGGCCGTGGCGCTCGCGCGGGCCGGCTGCGCGGTGCTGACCCCGGCCGAGGGCTGGACGTACCGGGACCCGTCCGCCTACGGGCCGTCACGGCGCACGCTCGTCTACCGCGAAGGTGTCGGTGTCGTTACCGATGGGAAGCGCGACCGCCACAGTCACGCTCCGGAACCGATGCAGGCCATCCTGGCCACATCGCCCCGTGACGAGTGGCCGGATCTGGTCATCGCGGATCACGGGCTCGCGGGAGCGGCCGGGGAGGCGGGTGTGGCAACCGTGGGGTTCGCGGACTGTAATGACCCTGCCCTGTTCGTGGGGGAGGCGGAGGGCAAGATCGCCGTTTCGGTTCCGCTCGACGACAACGTCATGCCGGGCCATTACCTGCCCTTGACCAGATACCTCCTGGCCCAAGCCGGTCTCCGAGGCTGAAGCCGGGCTTTGCGCTTTCACCCTGGCGATTTACGCTGAAACAGGACGTGACTGAAGACACCGGAGGGAAGCCCGGTACCGCCGCGTCCGGAAGAAGGCGTCCGATGAGTTCGGGTGAGAGACCACTCAGTGAGGTCAAGTTCCTCACCGTGGCCGAGGTGGCCACGATCATGCGCGTGTCCAAGATGACCGTCTATCGGCTGGTGCACTCCGGTGAGCTGCCCGCGATCCGGGTCGGCCGGTCATTCCGGGTCCCCGAGCAAGCCGTCCACGACTATCTGCGTGAGGCCTACATCGAGGCGGGCTGACGATCGAAGGCCCAGGGGGGACCCTCTGGGCCGTCCCGCTCGCCGGCGGGTGGTCCCGCTTCGCGCTCGATGCCCGCGTAACGGCGTGCTTGCATCGGTAATCCCGTGAATGATCGCCGGTTGGCGAGCCGGGGGGAGAAGCGGCCGGTGGCGGCGGTACGCTGTGATGCCGGGCTCGCCGTACTCTCGGCCGCCGTATGGCCATGGCCGCGGTTCCTGAGCCCGTCTGATCCGGCCTTCCCTCGGGCGAAACGAATTGGGGTTACCCATGGGCTCTGTCATCAAGAAGCGCCGTAAGCGCATGGCCAAGAAGAAGCACCGCAAGCTGCTCAAGCGGACGCGCGTCGCCCGTCGCAACAAGAAGTAGTCACCAGCCCCCCTGGGGGCTCTGACGCGCGCCACGCGCGCCACGCGGGCGCGCGGCATCCGTCGGCGGAGATCACTCCCCGCCGGTCCGGATCGATGCCACAATCGCACCCGCCGCGCACGCGGCCGGCCGGTCACGGTCTCGGTACGGAAGGGGCACGCATGACGCGCACCGTCCTCGTCACCGGGGTGTCGCGCTACCTCGGTGCTCGCGTCGCGAACACCCTGCAGGCCGACCCCGCGGTCGGCCGGGTGATCGGGATCGACGCGGTGCCCCCGAAACGGCCGCTCGGCCGTACCGAGTTCGTCCGGGTCGACCTGCGCACGTCCGGCATCGCCGCGCTGATCGAGAGCGCCTCCGTCGACACCGTCGTCCACCTCAGCCTGGTCGCCACACCCGCTGGGGCGGGCGGACGGATGTCGATGAAGGAGAGCAACGTCATCGGCGCCATGCAGCTGCTCGGCGCCTGCCAGCGTGCGCCGAGCGTGCGCCGCCTCGTCGTACGGTCCACGTCGGCTGTCTACGGCGCGTCCCCCCGGGATCCCGGGCTGTTCACCGAGTCGATGGAGCCGCACGAGACTCCGAAGACCGGCTACGCCAAGGACGCCGCCGAGGTCGAGGGGTACGTACGCGGGCTCGGCCGGCGCCGCCCGGATCTGTGGATCGCGGTGCTCAGGTTCGCCAACTTCATGGGCCCCACGGTCGACTCACCGCTCACCCGCTACCTGCGCATGCCGGTGGTGCCGACGGTGCTGGGGTTCGACCCCCGGCTGCAGTTCGTGCACGAGGACGACGGGGTCGACGTGATCCGCAGGATGGCCACCTCCGACCACACGGGGCTGTACAACGTGGCCGGGCACGGGGTGCTGCTGCTCTCGCAGTGCCTGCGCCGGGCCGGGCGGGTTGAGCTCCCGCTGCCCGCCCCGCTGCTCCGGTACGGGGGCGGCGTCGCCCGCCAGGCCGGGCTCAGCGACTTCTCCCCGGAACAGCTGGCCCTGCTGGCGCACGGCCGGGTGATGGACTGCGGCAAGCTCGAACGCACCCTCGACTGGACCCCGGCGCACACCACGGCCGAGGCCTACGACGACTTCGTCCGCACCCACGGCGACGGGCGGAACGCCCCGGTGGAGGCGCTCGACCGGCTGACCGAGCAGCTGAGGGCGGTGATGGGGCGATGACCGGCACCGACCGGGTGGTCGTCCCGATCACCTCCGACGGCGAAGGCCACGACGGCACGCCCGGCGGCGGACCCGGCGGACGACGAGCACACGGCGGACCCGGGGAACAGGGCGGACGCGGCGGACCGGGGGAGCCGCCGGAGACCGAGGCCGCCTGGGAGCGCGGGCTCGCCACGGGCCTGGCCCTGCTGCGGCGCCGGCTGACCGGCGCGTACGAGGTCGACGAGCTCGGCTTCGACCGCGAGCTGACCGACGACCTGGTGGTCCCGGCGCTGCGGCTGCTCTATCATCACTGGTTCAGCGTGCGGGTGCGCGGGCTGGAGCACGTCCCCGACACGGGCGGCGCGCTGCTGGTCGGCAACCACGCCGGGGTGCTCCCGGTGGACGCGCTGATGCTCGGTGTGGCCCTGTACGACGAACACCCGGAGAACCGCAAGCTCCGCCTGCTCGGCGCGGACCTCGTCTACCAGCTGCCGTTCCTGTCCCACCTGGCCCGCAAGAGCGGGTCCACGCTGGCCACCCCCTCCGACGCCGAGCACCTGCTGCGCGCCGGCGAGATCGCCGGAGTCTTCCCCGAGGGCTTCAAGGGCATCGGCAAGCCCTTCGCCGAGCGGTACAGGCTGCGCCGGTTCGGCCGGGGCGGCTTCGTGACCTCGGCCATCCGCGCCGGAGTGCCGATCGTGCCGGTCGCCATCGTGGGGGCCGAGGAGATCTATCCGAAGATCGCGGACTTCAAGCCGCTGGCCCGGATGCTCGGGCTGCCGTACTTCCCGATCACCCCGACCTTCCCCTGGCTGGGGCCGCTCGGGCTGGTACCGCTGCCCAGCAAGTGGATCATCGAGTTCGGCGAGCCGGTCCGGACCGACGGGCTGCCGCCGGACGCCGCCGAGGACCCGATGGTCGTCTTCGACCTCACCGACCGCGTCCGCGGGCTCATCCAGACCCGCCTCGATCACCTCGTCGAGGAGCGCGGTTCCGCGTTCTGATCAGCGAAGGTGGCGGCGCATGGCGATGCCCACCGCCAGGCCGCCGGCGAGGGCCCCGAGGCTCGCGGCGGGCACGGCGATCTTGGAGGCGCTGCGCCCGGTACGGAAGTCGTGCACCGGCCACCCCATGTCCTTCGCGTGCTCCCGCAGGTCGGGGTCGGGGTTGACGGCGTGCGGGTGGCCCACCGCGGCGAGCATCGGCACGTCGTTGGCGGAGTCGCTGTACGCGGAGCAGCGCCGCAGGTCGAGACCCTCCCGCTCGGCGAGCGCGCGGATCGCCTCCGCCTTGGCGGGGCCGTGCAGCATGTCGCCGACGAGCCGGCCGGTATAGACACCGTCGACGTGCTCGGCGACGGTGCCGAGCGCGCCGGTGAGGCCGAGCCGGCGGGCGATGATGCGGGCGAGCTCCACCGGCGTCGCGGTGACGAGCCACACCCGCTGCCCCACGTCGAGGTGGCGCTGCGCCAGGTTGCGGGTGCCCTGCCAGACCCGGTCGGCCATGGTCTCGTCGTAGATCTCCTCGCACAGCTCGACGAGGTGGGCGACCTTGTGCCCGGCGACGAAGGAGAGCGCGGCCTCGCGCGCGGCCTGCATGTGGTCGGCGTTCTCGCTGCCGCTGGCGCGGAACACGACCTGGCCCCAGGCGAACCTCGCGAGGTCACGGGTGGTGAAGAGATCACGGGAGGCGAGGCCGCGGGCGAAGTGGTAGATCGACGCGCCCCGCATGATCGTGTTGTCGACATCGAAGAAGGCGGCCGCGGTCAGGTCGGGCTCGGGCGCCTCGACCGGCTCCGTCATCTCCGCCGCGGCTGCCGCGGCCTTGCCCGCGAGCTCGGCGCGCTCGCCGTCACGCCGCCGGATGAGCCCCTTCATACCTTGAGGGTAAGCGGTCGCGTGAGTGCGCCGGGTGAAGTCTCGATCAACGCGTGGGGACGACGTCGCGGCGGCCCGCCTCCGGCCGGGCGCACTCGCGGACCCGGGAAGCGGCGGGCGCGGCCGGGCCGGACCCCGGGCCCAGGTCGCCGAGCAGGTCGGTGAGCCGCAGCATGCGATCGAGCTCGGGGTCGCCGGACGGCGGACGTTCATCTCGGGGGACTTCGACCAGCAGCGCGAAGCGCTCCTCCTGCGTCGTCCGCCTCGTCGTCATGCGCGCACACCCCTGCGTTCTCGGTGGGCCGCGCCCCCTCGGTGCGGCCACCATCACTTCGACAACGATTCCCCGGCGCCCCGGTTACGGCACGGCCCGATGTGAGGTGTAACGCGGGAACAATTGGATGGCTCATCCAATTACGAGGCGCCGGTTTCGGGCCCGACCTGCGTGATCGCGTCCCCGGCCGGCCGCCCTCGATGCCCGGAATGGGCGTCCGAAATTCACTTTGCGGTACCGAACGTTTATGGCCCGAAATCGCTGGGAAGTCGCCGCGCGAGCGCGCGTACGGCCCGATACTGCAGCGCCTTGATCGCGCCCTCGTTCCGGCCCATGACCGCGGCGGTCTCCGCGAGGCTGAGTCCGTGCAGGAAGCGCAGCACGATGCACTCGCGCTGCGCCGGGCCCAGCCGGCCAAGCTCGCCGAGCACCGTACGGCGCGTGAACGCGTCCAGCACGCGGTCCTCCGGGCCCTCGCTGAGCGGGCCGTACGGCTCCGGCTCGAGCGGGTCGGCGATGCACACCTCGAGCCGGTGCCGGCCGGACTTGAAGTGGTCGATGACGAGGTTCCTGGCGATCGTCATCAGCCAGGCGCCGAAGTCGGTGCCGCGCCAGGTGAAGCCGTCGATGCGGCGCAGCGCGCGCAGGAACGTCTCGCTGGCCAGGTCCTCGGCGAGTGCCCGGTCGCCGACCCGGAAGTAGATGAAGCGCTGGACCGGGGCGGCGTAGCGGGCGTACAGCAGGCCGAACGCCTCCGCGTCGCCGTCCCGGGCCCGGGCGATCAGCGCAGGGGCGTCCGCGTCCAGGTCCGCCGCGTACGACCCCCGGGCAGGGGTGTCGCCGGGAGCGGGGGCGCTGACGGACATCGGTCCTCCTGGGGGCGGATTTCGGACATCGTAGGTACCGGCCAGTAACTTGAACAAGCCCCCACGTGATTTAGTTCACGGTGACCGTATGATGACCGGCCGGAAACCTCCCTCGGGTCCGGTGCGCTGGGAGCTTCGCCCCGGTTCGTCCGGACTCGTCACAGCCGGCGGCGACCAGGACTACGCAGATGGCCCTCGCGTCCAGCATGATGTGAAGAATGCTCGGGGTAGCAATCGCCTTCATCGGCGCCCTCGTGGCCTGGGTGGCCGCCGGGGCGCTGATCGGCCGCGCCTTCCGCGACCGCAGGCTCTTCCTGCTCGGCTGGGCCGGCGCGGGCCTCGGCCTGGCGGCCGCGCTCGGCGCCCAAGCGGTCGGGTACGTCGTCGGTTTCGGCCCGGCCCTGTTCCGGGCGATCCAGATCGGCGCGTCACTGCTGGCCCCGCTCTGGCTGGCCTGGGGCGCGGCGGAGCTCGTGATCCGGCAGATCCAGGGCCGCTTCGCGGCGCGGCTCCTCGTCGTCGCGCTCACCCTGGTGCCCGGCGTGACGCTGGCGCTGGACCCGTTGAAGGGCACGTTCGGCACCGAGTACCCGTCTCTCGGCGATCACTACCAGATCGTCCCCCGGTACGCCCTCATGGGCGTGCACGCGGTGGCGGTCGTCGCGCTCGTCGGGCTCACCCTCGCGGTCGCCATGCGTGTCCGCTCCGGGGACGAGGTGGCCTGGCCACAGGCGATCGCGGTCAGCCTGGCGAGCCTGGGCGGCGTCCTCGCGGTGATCAGCGCGCGGTTCTCGCTCGGCGCGATCGCCCCGCTGCTACTGCTCGTCGCGGCCTGCCTGCTCTGGTATGCGGCGATCCAGGCCACCGCGGAGGTGGCGGAGCGCGGGCGGCGCGGCCGGCGCGCGGCCGACCGGCGCTCCGACGACTACAAGTACGACGACGACTACTACGACGAGTACGACTACGAGGACGAGCATCCCCCGCGCCGCCGCGAGGGGCTGGACACCGACGCCGTCCCCGTCGCTCCCGCCCCGCCCGGCCACCCCGGCCAGCACGGCCCCCGCCCCGCCGGGGGCCCCATGGGCAACGGGGTGCCGGAGGGCGCGGCCTTCCCGCCCGCCCCGGCGGGCCCGGCCAAGCTGTCGGACTACGTGGCCGCGGCCTCGGCGCCGCCGGCCGGCCAGGGGGAGTCCCTCTCCCCGGACCTGTACGGCATGATCGCCGTCTTCACCCTGCAGGACGGGCACGGCGAGCCGTTCGACCGGCTCGCCGAGCAGGTCGTGGACGACGTACGGCGCAGTGAGCCGGACACGTTGATATTCGCGTGTCACCACGTGCCAAGCGCGCCCATGCAGCGGATCTTCTACCAGCTCTACCGGGACCGGGTCGCGTACGAGGAGCACGAGCGCAAGCCGTACGTGCAGCGCTTCCTCGAGGAGCGCCAGGCGCACGTACTGGCCACCAACGTGATAGAGCTGAAGATGACCTCGGCGAAGGTCTCCCCGGCGCTCCTCGGCGCGCTCACCGTGCGCCCCTGAACCGTTCCGCGCCCGTCCGTGAAGAGGTGTCCCATTGGCGAACGAGCCGCGCGTCGTCCTGCTCGGCAAGGACGGCTGCCACCTGTGCGCGGAGGCGCGCGAGGTGGTCGCCGCGGTGGCCGGCGAGCTCGGCGTGTCCTGGGCCGAGCGGGACCTGACGGCGGCGCCGCAGGAGGAGCGGGACGCGTACTGGGACAAGATCCCGGTGGTGTTCGTGGACGGCCGGCCGCACGACTTCTGGCGGATCGACCCCGGCCGCCTCCGCGCCGCGCTGTCCTGACCCGCCGCCGCGCGGCAGGCGGAACGCTGTCTCGTCGATCACACTGCGGCCGGACCGGGCCCCGACTTTGTGCGCGTGTTCACAAAGGAATAACCTGATGGGAAGTCCACATCGATTTCCCTCAGGAGCGTCGGCCCCCGTGACACGCCGTCCACAGCAGGCTCGCGAAAGAGGCATACCGGAGGCGACGGTGGCGCGGCTGCCGGTCTACCTCCGGGCCCTGCACGCGCTCGCCGAGCGCGGAGTCGCAACCGTGTCGTCCGAGGAGCTCGCCTCGGTCGCCGGGGTGAACTCGGCGAAGCTGCGCAAGGATCTGTCGCATCTGGGCTCGTACGGCACCCGCGGCGTGGGCTACGACGTCGAGTACCTCATCTACCAGATCTCCCGCGAGCTCGGCCTCACCCAGGACTGGGCGGTCGCGATCGTGGGTGTCGGTAACCTCGGCCGCGCCCTCGCCAACTACGGCGGCTTCGCCTCCCGCGGGTTCCGGATCGCGGCCCTGCTGGAGGCGGACACCTCCATCGTGGGGTCGCGCATCGCCGGCCTGGCGGTGGAGCACATCGACAAGCTCGAGGCGACGGTCAAGCAGCACGGGGTGTCCATCGGCGTCATCGCCACCCCCGCGGCCGCCGCTCAGCAGGTGTGCGACAGGTTCGTCGCGGCGGGTGTGACGAGCGTCCTCAACTTCGCGCCTGTGGTGTTGACGGTCCCCGAGGGCGTGGATGTGCGTAAGGTCGACCTGTCCATCGAACTCCAGATCCTGGCGTTCCACGAACAACGCAAGTCGGGCGCGGAACGCGAGTGGATCCAGGCGGTTGACGCATGAGTTTGCTAGTCGTAGGCCTCAGTCATCGCAGCGCGCCGGTGAGCCTGCTGGAGCGCGCCGCCGTCACCGGTGATCGCGTCGCCAAGCTGCTGCGCGACATGCACTCGGCGGAGCCGGTCAGCGAGGCCATCCTGCTGTCCACCTGCAACCGGGTCGAGGTCTACGCCGAGATCGACAGGTTCCACGCCGGCGTGTCCGCGATATCGGAACTGATCGCGCAGTACGCCGAGGCCGGGCTGGACGAGCTCGCCAAGCACCTGTACGTGCACTACGAGGACCGTGCGGTGCAGCACATGTTCTCGGTGGCGTGCGGCCTGGACTCCATGGTCGTCGGGGAGGGCCAGATCCTCGGCCAGGTCCGCGAGGCGCTGAAGCTGGCGCAGGCGGAGGAGACCGCCGGGCGGGTGCTCAACGAGGTCGGCCAGCAGGCGCTGCGGGTCGGCAAGCGCGCGCACACCGAGACGCGCATCGACCAGGCCGGCGCGGACATGGTGACGGTGGCGCTGAGCGCCGCGGCGCGCCAACTGGGCCCGCTGGCCGGGCTGCGCGCGCTGGTGGTGGGCGCCGGCTCGATGAGCGCGCTGGCCGCCAACACGCTGGCGCGCGGCGGGGTCGGGGAGGTCGCGGTGGCCAACCGCACCCCGGAGCGCGCGGAGCGGCTCGCCGAGTGCCTCGGCTCCGCGTACGACGAAGTCGTCGGCAGGGCGGTGCCGTTCGACGCGATCGGCCCCGCGCTCGCCGAGGCCGACCTGGTGATCTCCTGTACCGGAGCACAGGGCGTGGTCATCTCTGAGGAGACCGTACGGACCGCGCGGCACGGCCGGGAGGCGCCGCTGGTGCTGCTGGACCTGGCGCTGCCGCACGACGTGGACCCAGCCGTGGGAGACCTGCCGGGCGTGACGCTGGTGGATCTGTCCCGGCTGCAGGTGGCCTCGGCCGGCGGCGAGGGGCAGACCGTCACCGCCGACGACGTCGCCGCCGTGCAACGGATCGTGTCGGAGGAGGTCACGGCGTATCTTGGGGAGCAGCGCAAGGCGCGCGTCGCTCCCACCGTGGTGGCGCTGCGCGCCCGGGCCACGGGGGTCGTCGAGGCGGAGCTGGCGCGGCTGCTCGGCCGCCTGCCCGAGCTCGACGAACGCGCGCGTGCGGAGGTCACCCAGGCGCTCCGCCGCACCGCGGACAAGATATTGCATCAGCCGACCGTCCGGGTGAAGGAGCTCGCGGGCTCACCGGACGGAGCCGGCTACGAGACCGCCCTGCGCGAGCTGTTCGACCTCGACCCGAAGGCACCCGAGGCCGTGGCCCGCGTAGAGCTCCCCGGAGAGGACGAGGCCTGTGACCGACGGTGAGCGGCCGCTGCGGCTGGGCACCCGCCGCAGCCTGATGGCCATGACGCAGTCCCAGGCGGTGGCCGACGAGCTGACCCGCCGGACCGGCAGGGCCGTCGAGCTCGTCGGCGTGACCACGTACGGGGACGTCACGCGCACCCATCTGGCTCAGCTCGGCGGCACCGGCGTGTTCGTCAACGCGCTTCGCGACAGGCTGCTCACCGGCGAGATCGACTTCGCCGTGCACTCGCTGAAGGACCTGCCCACCAAGCCGGCCGACGGGGTCGCGATGGCCGCGCTGCCGGCCCGGGACGACCCGCGGGACGCGCTGATCGCCCGGGACGGCGCGAAGCTGGCCGACCTTCCCGCCGGCGGGACGGTGGGCACCGGCTCGCCGCGCCGCGTCGCGCAGCTGCGGCGGCTCCGGCCCGACCTGGCGTACGTGCCGATCCGGGGCAACGCGGACACCCGGCTCGGCAAGGTCCACGCGGGCGAGCTGGACGCGGTCGTGCTCGCGTACGCGGGCCTGGCCCGGATCGGCCGGCTGGACGAGGTCACGGAGGCGTTCGACACCGACGCGCTGCTGCCCGCGCCCGGCCAGGGCAGCCTGGCCGTGGAGTGCGTCTCCGGCTGCCCCGGCCTCATCGATCTTCTCGCGGTCATCGACGACGCGTCCACCCGGGCCGCCGTGACCGCGGAACGAGCCGTGCTCGCCACCCTCGAGGCCGGCTGCTCCGCCCCCGTGGGGGCGTACGCGGTCGTCCACGACGGGGCCGTGCACCTGCGGGCGGTGGCCGTCTCCACCGACGGCGGCACCGCCGTACGTATGGCGAGGAGCGGTCCTCCCACCCAGGCCGAGCAGCTGGGACGCGCCCTCGCGTCCGAGATGCTCGCGCAGGGGGCCGCCGAACTGATCGGGGAGCCCGCCCGTTGAACAGCACCAGCACGAACGAATCGACCGCGACCGGCGCGGTGTGGATGATCGGCGTCGGCCCCGGTGACGCCGAGCTCCTCACGCTCCGCGCGGTGAAGCTGCTCGGCGAGGCCGACGTGGTGATCGCGCCGCCCGGCATCGTGACGCCGTACGAGACCCACGTGCGGCCCGGCGCCGAGATCGTCGAGGGTGCCGAGCTGGGGCCCGGCGAGGCCGACAAGCTGGCGCTGAAGTCCGCCAAGGGCGGGCGCAAGGTGGCCCGGCTGTACCCGGGCGACCCGCTCTTCTACTGCAAGGCCGCGGATCTCGCGGTCTCCGCCCGCAAGGCGGAGGTGCCGTTCGAGATCGCCGCCGGGGTGCCGGTGCCGACCGGGGTCGCCAGCTACGCGGGCACCCCGCTGGTCGCCGCGGGACAGGGCGAGGTCCGCACGCTGGACGCCGGCGAGGTGAAGGACTGGTCGGAGCACGCGGCCTCCTCCGCGACGCTGGCCATCATGTTCGGCGAGGAGTCCGTACCGCAGCTCGCCAAGGAGCTGATCGCCGGCGGCCGGGCGGAGTCCACCCCGGTGGCGGTGACCTCGCTGGGCACCACGACCCGCCAGGCCACCGTGTCCGCCACGCTGAAGACGATCGCCGCCGCGCTGAAGTCCGCCGGCGGCGTGGACGGGCCCGCGACGATCATCGTCGGAGAGGGCGCGGGGCGGCGCGAGGCGCTGTCCTGGTTCGAGACGAGGCCGCTGTTCGGCTGGCGGGTGCTGGTGCCGCGCACCAAGGAGCAGTCCGGCGCGCTGATGGAGCAGCTCCGCTCGTACGGAGCCGTGCCCGAGCAGGTGCCGACCATCTCGGTGGAGCCGCCGCGCACCCCGCAGCAGATGGAGCGCGCGGTCAAGGGCCTGGTCACCGGGCGCTACCAGTGGGTGGCGTTCACCTCGACGAACGCGGTGCGCGCGATCCGCGAGCGGTTCGAGGAGTACGGCCTGGACGCGCGCGCCTTCGCGGGCGTCAAGGTGGCCGCGGTGGGCGAGCAGACCGCCGCCGCGCTCGTGGCCTTCGGCATCCAGCCCGACCTGGTGCCGGACGGGCAGCACTCCAGCGAGGGGCTGCTCGAGGTGTGGCCGCCGTACGACCCGGACCTCGATCCGCTGGAGCGGGTGCTGCTGCCGCGGGCCGACATCGCCACCGAGACGCTCGTCGCCGGCATAACCGAGCTGGGCTGGGAGGTCGAGGACGTGACCGCCTACCGTACGGTCCGGGCCGCGCCGCCGCCCGCGCCGACCCGCGAGGCGATCAAGGGCGGCGGGTTCGACGCGGTGCTCTTCACGTCCTCGTCGACCGTGCGCAACCTGGTGGGGATCGCGGGCAAGCCGCACGCCGCCACCGTGATCGGCGTGATCGGCCCGCAGACCGCCAAGACCGCGGAGGAGTTCGGGCTCCGCGTCGACGTGCACGCCTCGCGGGCCTCGGCGTCCGTGCTCGCGGCGGAACTGGCGACCTACGGTGCCGCACACCGGCAGAAGCAGATCGACGCGGGCGCCGTCGTACGGCGGCCCAGCCAGATGCGGCGGGGAGCGCGGCGCCGCGCGAAGTGACGTCCCCTGAGGAGACAGCGATGACCGCACAGTTCCCGGTGAACCGGCCACGGCGGCTGCGGCGCACGCCCGCGCTGCGCCGGCTGACGGCGGAGACCCGGGTGCACCCGTCCGATCTCATCCTTCCGCTGTTCGTGAAGGAGGGGGTGGACGCGCCGGTCCCGGTGTCGTCCATGCCGGGGGTGTATCAGCACACCCGGGACAGCCTGCGCAAGGCCGTGGCCGAGGCGGCGGAGGCCGGCGTGGGCGCGGTCATCCTGTTCGGCATCCCGGCGGTCAAGGACGAGCGCGGCTCGGCCGCCGACGACCCGGCGGGCATCATGCAGAAGGCGCTCCGCGACGTGACCGCCGAGGTCGGCGACGCGCTGGTGGTCATGGCCGACCTGTGTCTGGACGAGTACACCTCGCACGGCCACTGCGGCATGCTCACCTCCGCCGGCGAGGTCGACAACGACGCCACCCTGGAGCGGTACGCGTCCATCGCGGTCGCGCAGGCCGCGGCAGGGGTCCACCTGGTCGGGCCGAGCGGCATGATGGACGGCCAGGTCGGCGCGATCCGTAAGGCGCTGGACCGGGCCGGCTACACCGACGTGGGGATCCTGGCGTACTCGGCCAAGTACGCCTCCGCGTTCTACGGGCCGTTCCGCGAGGCCGCGGAGTGCGCGCCGCAGTTCGGCGACAGGTCGGCGTACCAGCAGGACCCGGCCAACACCGACGAGGCGCTGCGCGAGGTCGAGCTGGACCTCGCCGAGGGCGCGGACATGGTGATGGTGAAGCCGGGGATCGCGTACCTGGACGTGCTGGCGCGGGTCGCCGCGCACGTGTCCGTGCCGGTGGCGGCGTATCAGGTCAGCGGGGAGTACGCGATGGTCGAGGCGGCCGCCGAGAAGGGCTGGATCGACCGCGACCGGATCGTCATGGAGACGCTCACCGCGTTCAAGCGCGCCGGCGCGAGCTCCATCCTCACCTACTGGGCCACCGAGGCCGCCCGCCGCCTCGGCTGAGGGTTCTAGTACCTGAAGGTCCGGGTGCCGCGCCAGGTCTGTTCGGTGATGCGGTAGTCGTGGGCCTTCTCCTGGGCGGTGTGGCTGGGGCCGACGTCGACCACGTCGGCGCGTTCCCATTCCTCGCCGATCCGCTGCTCGATCACGTACCGGAACTCGTTGAAGTCCTTGGTCGAGTCCTCGTAGGTGTTCCTGATCGTGAGCCGGGACCGGCCGTCGGTGACCGAGAGCGGCAGCCGTACGGTCTGGTCCATCCAGGTGAGGCGGGCGCCGGGCACCGGTTCCCACATGCCCGCCGGCCTTCCGTTGACCGAGATCGAGGCGCTCTGCCAGGCGACGTCGGCGTCGAAGCGGCGGGTGATCCGTACGCCGGTGTTGTCCGGGTCGACGGTCACCGTGAACTGGCTCCACCCTCCCGACTGGAAGGCCCGGCCGTCATCGGTGACCTCCCGTCTCGGCGAGGGTGAGGGCGATGGAGACGGCGAGGGGGTCGGCGTCGGCGTCGATGTCGGCGTGGACGCCGGTGTCGGGGTCGGTGTCGCCGAAACGGGCGGCGGGGCCGTCGCACGTCCCGGGTCGATCAGGACGCCGATGGCCACGGCCGCGACACCGATGACGAGCGCGGCCCCCGGGACGATCAGCAGGAGCGGCCGCTTCCACAAGGGCGTCCTGGGAGGGCCCGGCGGCTCGCCTCCCGCTGGGACGGGCGGCGTCCTCCCCGGCTCTCCGGCGTCCGCGGCGCTCGATAGCAGGCCGAGGCTCTCACCCTTGGCCAGCCTGGCGGCCTCCCGCTCCTTCTCGACGATCATGCCGACGATCCGGGCCGGAAGCCAGCCGTCGTCCTCCGGCCACCGGTGCTCCAGCAGGGCGACGATCTCCTCCGGCCGCGGCCGTTGCGCGGGCTCCTTGCGCAGGCACCGGACCACGAGCTCACGCAGGTCGCCGTCGGGCAGGCGGGGGAACTCGGGCGGATCCGCGTCGACGCTGTTGATCGTGGGAGGGATCGTCTCGTCCAGGAAGGGGCTACGGCCGCTGGCGGCGAAGGCCAGCAGCGAGCCGAGGGAGAACACGTCACTGGGCGGCCCGACCTGCTCCCGGCTGAGCTGCTCGGGGGACATGTAGGCGTAGGTGCCCAGCAGGCTTCCCTGCGCCGTCAGTCGGCTGGCGTCCATGACCCGCGCGATGCCGAAGTCGATGATCTTCGGCTGGTCGATGGCGAGGAGCACGTTCCGCGGCGTCAGATCGCGGTGGACGAGCCCGCTCGCGTGGATGGCGGCGAGCCCCGCGGCGAGACGGGCGGCGAGGAAGAGCGCCGCCCGGTGGCTCAGCGGGCCGTGCTCGTCCACGGCCTCCTGCAGCGACGGCGCGGGTATGTACGCCGTGGCCATCCAGGGAGGCGTGTCGTCCGGCCCCGCCTGCACGACCCGCGGGGTGTGGATCTCCGGAACCCTGGCGGCCGCCTCTATCTCGCGAGCGAAACGGGCGCGGAACCTCGGGTTCTGCGCGAGCGTGTCGTGGATGACCTTGATGGCGACGAGGCTGCCGTCCGGCGCCCGCCCGAGATACACCCGTCCCATGCCGCCCCTGCCGAGCTGTGCCAGCAGGGGGAAGGGGCCGATCGTGCGCGGATCACTGGGTTCCAGCGGCTTCACGGTGTCCTCGGGAGCTAGAACAACACGTTACTCGTCGGAACAATACCCAGGCGTCCCCAGTGCGTGGGGCACGGATCCGCTGTCACCGTGGGGGATCGGGCGCCGGCCGGCCGCGCGGCGGCTCAGTCGTACGGCCGCAGGCCGGCCTTGGTGACGGCGCGGGTGAGCAGGGCGACGGTGGTGTCGCTGACCTTCCAGCCGTCCGTGGCGGAGCGGTCCGCGGTGTTGAGGTAGCGCCACGCGGACGCGTACAACCCGCCCTCCCACTCCTCGACCGCGCCGCCGTCGTACGCCTCGCGCAGCCGCGCGCCGAGCCTGTCGTCCGCGGCGAGCAGCCGGTCGGAGACGTACACGTCGCCGATCCGGTCGCCGCTCTCGCCGAGCGCGCGCGGGGTGGACAGCGTGTTCTCCACGGCGAGCTCGCCGTACAGCGGATCGGTGGCCAGGCAGGCGGCGCGGAAGACGTCGTGCGCCCAGGCGCCGAGCCGGTACGCGGCCGTGCGCTCGGACGCGCTCCACAGCTCGTCCGGCACGCCGAGGTCGTCCGCGTACGTGATGATGGCCACCGGCGCCCGGTCGCCGTCCGCGCCGTGCAGCCGGGCGACCACGACGAGGCCGACGCGGGGCACGTCGAAGCCGGTGCGGGTGTCGTCCGCGTCCCCCGTCGCGGTCCCGCCGGCCGCCTCCACCACCCCGCAGAGCTCGGCGAAGACCTCCGTCTCCGGCCGGTTCTCCACGTAGACGGTGGCGGACAGGTGCGGGGGATCGGGATAGAGCCGTGCAGCCATGCCGCCTATCTTCCCGTCCTTACTGGTTCTTCAGCATGCCGAGGATCTGGTTGAGCTGCTTCTGGTTCGGAACGAAGGCCGTCACCACGTCACCGGTGGTGGGGTGCGTCTGGACCGCGAAGTACTTCCCGTCGACCCGGGACAGCCGCAGGTGCGTCGCCTGGCTGCCGGTCTTCCACGGCACGATCTTGTTGCTCTTCAGGCCGCGCTCGAGCAGCGACTTCCACGCGGCCTTGTCGGCGTCCTTCACCCCGCGGCCGAACCACTGCTCGGCGTGCCGGCCGAAGGAGTGGTTGAGGCCGTGGTCGGTGATCTTGGGGGTCGGGCAGGACGTGGGCGCGTTGTGCACCAGGACCGGATTGTCCCCGGCCATCACGTAGAACGTGTGCGCGCCCGCGACGGTCAGGTTGTGCACCGTCTGCGACCGCCGGTACGCACGGACCCCGGCGACCTCGGCCGCCCGGCCGAACGGCAGCGTGAGCCGGTCCCCGGCGCGCAGCGCGCCGGCCTCCTGCCAGCGGCTCAGGGCCGGCACCCAGAACGGGTGCCGCGCGGTCGCGGTCACCGTACGGGCCGCGCCGCCGGGCCGTCCGTCGAGGTCCACCCGGACGTCGACCAGCTCGGTGGCGCCGCCGTGCGAGATCAGCGCGGTCACCGGCCGCGCGGACACGCTCCCGGTCCGCGGATCGCCGGCCAGCACCCGGTCACCGATCCGGACGTCCTCGATCGGGACCCGTTCGCCGTTGGCCAGCACGACGCGCGTGCCCGGCACGAAGCTGCTCAGGCAGGCGGTGGCCGCGTCCTTCAGCTTGCTGTCCTTGAGCTTCTTGGCCTTGCGCGCGCTGCTGACCTTTTCGTACAGCTTCTGCCAGCGCCGGAAGAGCTTCCAGATCTTGGGGACCATCTTGGCGGCCTTGAACAGCTTGCCCCACGGGATCGCGGTCAGCAGCGTCTCCAGGCAGGCGCCGATGTCGCCCTTGGTGAAGCAGTCCTTCGCGGAGTTCCACCCGACCAGCTCCGCGACCAGGTCGAGCAGCTCCTCGTCGAGGTTGCCCCACTCCTCCTCGGCCTCCGCGAGGTCGTCGTTGGCGGTGTTCGCCTCGTCCTCGGCGGTGGTGTAGTCGTCCGGCGGGCCGCCGGTGTCCTCGCCGGGATCGGACGGGTCGTTCGGGTCGCCGGTGGGGGGAGCCGTCGGATCGCCGGTGGGCGGCGCGGTGGGGTCGCCGGTCGGCGGGTCCGTGGGGCTCAGCGTGGGCTGCGGGCCCGGGCTCGCCGTCCCTCCCGCGCAGGCGGGGTTGTCGGAGTCGGTGACCTGGCAGACCGCCGAGCGCATGGCGGAGCCGATGTCGCCGGGCTGCAGGGTCAGCGCAAGCGCAACGACGACGCCGGCCACCACGATCGTGATGCCGACGTACTCGAGCATGTTGGCGCCGCGCTCGGCAGGCCCCCGCACCGTGAGCATGGCAGAGACCCTAGGTTGGCGACGCCGATCGGGCATGGGTCCGCAGACCCTATTGACGGGCCCAATTACGGACACGATGTCCGGATCTGGCCAGTGCCGGAGACCGGCCAATCGGTCAAGGGCACCCGATGCCGGGTTTCCCGGGCACGTAGGCTCCCTTCGCTATGAAGGCTCTAGCTTCGGCCCTCGGGGTCGCCCTGCTCGCCGTCGGCGCCACGGCGTGCACGGGCGAGGAGCCACCGAAGACGGCCCCCAAGTCCACGCCTCCCTCGTTCACCGAGGTGCAGGCGCCCACGCAGCCGGCCCAGGTCGCCCAGATCGCCGAGCGGGCCATGCAGGCGGCGCAGAGCGTGCAGGTGCGGGTCAGCTCGACGAGCCAGGCGGGCAACCCGGACGAGTCGACGGCGCGCATCCGGTTCTCCGGCGGCTCCCCGATGGCGCACGTCACGCTGGTGGAGGGCAGCGGCACCAGCCAGGGCATCCTGCTCAACGGCACGATGTACCTGCGCAGCGGCGACGAGCCGGTGGTGCCGGGCAAGCCGTGGCTCAAGCTCACCCGGCAGGACCTGGCGAACCCGAAGCTGGGCCCCTTCGGCCGGCTCTTCAAGCTGGTGTTCGACGAGATGGAGGCGGCGGTCAAGGACGCCACCGGGGACACCGGACTGGCGGTGGTCGGCGCGGGCACGCTGGACCGGCCGCCGGTGACCGAGAACCTCGGGGGCGTTCCGGTCACGCGGTACGACGGCAAGACCGACACCGAGAAGCTCCGCGCGGTGGACCGCGAGTTCGCCAGCCTGGCCGACCAGGGCGTGAAGAGCGTGCCCTGGCGGATGTGGATCGACCAGTACGGGCTGCCGCGCCGGTTCGTGATCGACCTGGAGACCCCCGCCGCCAAGGTGAGCAGCTCCGCCGTCTACTCCGAGTGGGGCAAGGACCAGTCCATCACGCCCCCGCCGGGCGGCCAGGTCGCCACCATCAACGACATCGGCAGCTGAGGCCGTCGGTCCCGTTAGAGCGAAGGGTTTTGCGGGTGCGACCTGGGGCTTCTCCCACAAAATCCTTCCCCCGAAATGTTGGGGTGGGGTGGGCTGGAAGACTGGGGGGCGTGACTTCCCACAAGCGATCTCAAGAGTTGTTCGAGCGGGCCATCGCGGTCGTGCCGGGGGGCGTGAACTCCCCCGTCAGGGCGTTCGGCGCGGTGGGCGGCACGCCGCCGTTCATGGCGTCGGGGCACGGGCCGTACCTGGTCGACGCGGACGGCAGGGAGTACGTCGACCTGATCTGCTCGTGGGGGCCGCTGATGCTCGGCCACGCCCATCCGGCGGTGGTCGAGGCGCTGCGCGAGACGGCCGCCCGCGGCACGTCGTTCGGCGCGCCCACCGAGGGCGAGGTCGCGCTGGCGGAGGAGATCGCGGCCCGCACGCCGGTGGAGCGGGTACGGCTCGTCAACTCCGGCACCGAGGCCACCATGTCCGCGCTGCGGCTGGCGCGTGGCGTCACGGGCCGTACCAAGGTGGTCAAGTTCGCCGGCTGCTACCACGGGCACGTCGACGCGCTGCTGGCCGCGGCCGGCTCCGGCGTCGCGACGTTCGGCCTGCCGGACTCGCCGGGCGTGACCGGGGCGAGCGCCGCCGACACGATCGTGCTGCCGTACAACGACTTCCCCGCCGTGGAGCGGACGTTCGAGGAGCACGGCGACGTGATCGCCTGCGTGATCGCCGAGGCTTGCCCGGCCAACATGGGCGTCGTGCCGCCGCGGGACGGCTTCAACCTGGGCCTCAAGGCGCTCTGCGAGCGGTACGGGGCCCTGCTGATCCTGGACGAGGTGCTGACCGGCTTCCGGGTCACCCGGTCCGGGTGGTACGGACTCGAGGGCGTGGAGGCGGACCTCTTCACGTACGGCAAGGTGATGGGCGGCGGGCTGCCCGCCGCCGCGTTCGGCGGCCGTGCCGAGCTCATGGACCGGCTGGCCCCGGCCGGCCCGGTCTACCAGGCGGGCACGCTGTCCGGGAACCCGCTGGCCACCGCGGCCGGCCTGGCCACGCTGCGGAACTGCACGGACGAGGTGTACGCGCGGATCGACGAGGCGGCCGGGAAGATCGCGCGGCTGGCCGGGGAGGCGCTGTCCGCGGCGGGCGCGCCGCACCGGGTGCAGACCGCCGGCAACCTCTTCTCGGTCTTCTTCACCGACGCGCCGGTCACCGACTTCGACTCGGCGCGCAAGCAGAACACCGAGGCGTTCGCCGCGTTCTTCCACGCCATGCTGGACCGCGGCGTCTACCTTCCGCCCGCCGCGTTCGAGGCCTGGTTCTTCTCGGCCGCGCACGACGACACCGCCCTGGAGCGCATCGCCGACGCCCTGCCGCACGCCGCCAAGGCCGCCGCTCGGGTGGCCTGACCCGGCCGGCGCCAGATCACTCGCAGACGTCGGCCAGCACGTCGAGGAGCGGTACGGGGTCGGGCAGCGGGGCCCGCCCCGGGCCGCGGATCCAGCCGACCTCGTTGCCCGAGGGCAGCAGGGACGGCGCGGCGAGCACGTAGCTGTCCCGGCAGTGCCAGCGCAGCCCGGGCGTGTCGGCGATGGTCTCCGGCACGCAGTCGAGCCGGCAGGACCACCACTCGTCCTCGTCGTCCGGCGCGCCGCGGGTGGTCACGAAGAACAGGTAGCGCTGCGCGTCGTACGCGGCGACCGGGCCGACCCGGACCCCGGTGCTCGCCATCCGGGCGAGCGCGGCGATGCCGGCCGCGGCGGGGACGTCGAGCACGTCGAAGACCCGCCCGGTGGGCAGGATCAGGTTGGCGTCGGGGTCGGCCGCCCAGCGGCGCTCGATCGTCTCGGGGTCGGTGGTCGCCTGGTGCTGCCAGCCGGGCGAGGTCGGATGCGCGCCCGGATCCGGACAGCCGAGCCGGTCGCACGAGCACGCGCGGGCGCCCTCCCGGAGCGGATGCGCGGCCGCGACCACCGGCCAGCCCAGCGCCGCGAGGTCGAGCGCGGCGGCCACCACGCGCCCGCGCGGCCGCCGTTCGGTCCCCCGTGCCATCACCTCGACCATGCGCATCCCCCTCCGTACCGGCCGCACCTCCATGGTGCAGCAGCTCCTCCCTCTCCCCAGTCTCGGGGGTTCCCCCGGGTCATGGAGCCGTTTTCGGCGTCGGTCCGGTGACGTTCGCGGCGACATTGGGGACGAGTACGGACGTACCAGCCCTCGACACCCGCATCTGGTAGAACCGCTTCGTCGCACCCCTTGAGCCGCCGGAGCCGCCATGCCCCCGACCACCGCGAAGGCCGCCCGGCCGCGGCCCTCCCGGCGCGAGGGCGGGCCGTGGCTCGTCGCGCTGCTCAGCGCGCTCGTCACGGGCACGACGCTGGTCGCGGGCTTCCCTGACCTCAACAGCACGCTGCGGATCGTCATCACCGTGGCCTCCACCGTGGTGGCGGGCGTGGTGGCCTGGCTGCTGATCCCGCCCGCGGTGGCCGCGCCGCCGCCCGCGCCGCCGGCCGTCCCGGTGCCCGCCCAGCTGCCGCCCGACACGCCGTACTTCACGGGCCGTACGGACCTGCTCGCCGAGCTGGAGGCGGCGTTCGACGCGGGCGGCCCGTCCCGTTCGCCCACCATCATCGTGATCACCGGGCAGGCCGGGGTGGGCAAGACCGCGGTGGCCACCCGGCTGGCGCACCGCGTGCTCGGCAGGTTCCCGGACGGGCAGCTGTACGTGAACCTGCGCGGCGCCCAGTCCGACCCGCTGGCGCCCGGCGACGTGCTCATCGGCTTCCTGAAGGCGCTCGGCGTCGACATGACGACCGCCCCCGGCGGCCTGGAGGAGCTGGTCCGGCTGTGGCGCACCTGGCTGGCCGGACGCCGCGTGCTCGTCGTGCTCGACAACGCCGCGAGCGAGGAGCAGGTCAAGCCGCTGCTGCCGAACGAACCCAGCTGCGCCGCGATCGTCACCAGCCGGCGGCCCCTGGAGCACCTCACCGGCACGCGCGCGCCGCTGGACGTGCTGCCCGCGGAGCAGGCGGTCGAGCTGCTCGGTCACCTCGCGGGCCAGGCGCGGGTGGCGGCCGACCCGGACGGCGCGCGGGAGATCGTGGAGCTCTGCGGCGCGCTGCCGCTGGCCGTGGCGATCGCCGGCGCCCGGCTGGCCGGCCGCCCGCATTGGCCACTCTCCCACCTGGCCGAGCGGCTGCGCGACGCGCGCGGGCGGCTGTCCGAGCTGGGCGACGACGACCGGGGCGTACGGGCCAGCATCGGCCTCGGCTACCGCGCCTGCGACGAGCTGGAGCGGCTGGCGTTCCGCCGGCTCGGCCTGCTGGAGGCCCCGGACTTCCCGGCCTGGGTGGTGGCCGCGCTGGTGGACCGGCCCGCCGAGGCCGGCGAGGACATCACCGAGCGGCTCGTCGCCGCCCAGCTCGTGCAGCCCTCCGGTACGGACCCCACCGGCACGCTCCGCTACAAGCTGCATGACCTGGTCCGGGTGTACGCGCGGGAGCGCGCCGAGGCGGAGGAGGACGCGGCGGACCGTACCGCCGCCCTGGATCGGATGCTGGGCGGCTACGTGGAGCTGGCCAGCGTGGCCGCCGCGGCCCGCTGGCCGCAGGACTGGTCCGCCGAGTCCGGGGGCGCAGCCTTCTGGGCGCCGGGTGAGCGGGCCGCGCGGCCGGCCCGGGAGCGGCCCGCCGCCTGGCTCGCCGCCGAGCGCGCCTGCCTGGTGGAGGCCGTGGAGCAGGCGCACACGACGCGGCGGTGGGAGTCCTGCGCCGCGCTCGGCCGCGCCGTCGGCTCGCTCTGCCACTCGCTGCGGTCGTTCTGGGGCGACTGGGAGAAGGTGGTCGGGCTGGCGCTCGACGCGGCGCGGCACTCGGGCGACCGGGTCGCGGAGGGCGCGCTGCTGCTGGAGCTGCAGGCGCTCTGCGCCGGCAAGGTGGACTGGGACCAGGCGCTGCGGCACGCGGAGGAGGCGCGGGCCGTCTTCGGCGAGCTGGGCGACCGCTGGTGGGCCGGGCGGGCCGAGCGCAGCATCGGGGTGACGCTGCGCGAGCGCGGCCGGCTCGCCGAGGCCGAGGGGCACCTCACCGCGGCCATCGAGACGTTCGGCGCGATCGGCGACCGCTGGTGGCAGGCGCGGACCCGGCGCAACCTCGCCGAGGTACGCGTCAAGCAGGGGCGGGCGGAGTCCGCGGAGGCGCTGCTGCGCGAGGCGCTGGCGCTGTTCCGCGAGCGCGGCAACCGGTACTCGGTGGCGCAGACGCTGCGCGCGCTGGGGGAGGTGCTGGACCGGCAGGACCGTACCGAGGAGGCGATGGCCTGCATCGAGGAGGCGCGGGAGCTGTTCCTGCTGCGCGGCGAGCGGTGGGACGAGGCGCGGGCGCTGCGCGCGCTCGGCGAGCTCGGCCGTCCCGGCGCGCAGCGGGAGGAGCTGGAGTATCTGCGGCGGGCGCTCGGCCTGCTGGGGGACCTGGGGGACCGGTGGGGGGTGGCCCGGACCGAGTGGAGCGTCGGGCAGGCGCTGCTGGGGCTGGACCGGCCGGACGAGGCGGCCGACTGCTTCCGCCGGTCCGCGGCGGAGTTCGACGCGCTGCAGGACCTGTGGTGGCGGTCGCGGGCGTGGCGGTCGCTCGGCCGCGCGCTGATCGCGGCGGGCCGTCCGGACGAGGCCCGTTCGCCGCTGGAGGACGCGCGGGCCGGATTCCGTACGCTCGGCGACGCGGACGGCGAACGCCGCGTCGACGAACTCCTCGGCAAGACGAGCTGACCCGAGATCGACAAATTGTTGGTGGGGTGGGGCGGGTGAACGGGGGGTGAATCGCCGGGTTTAGGTTGTCGGCGTGAGTGCGACGGCGATCGGCTTGGTGCCGGCCGCGGCCGTCGTGCACGCCTCCTGGAACCTGCTCTCCAAGCAGGCCTCGGCCGCCGGCGGGGCGGCCTTCGTGTGGCTGGTGGCCGCCTGCTCCAGCGTGCTGTACGCGGTGCCCGCGATCGCGCTGATCGTGGCGGCCCGCCCCCAGGTGACCGGGCTGGGCGTGGTGTTCCTGATCGGCACCTCGGTGCTGCACGCGGGCTACTTCGTGGTGCTGCAGCACGGCTATCGGCACGGTGACCTGTCCGTGGTGTATCCGCTGGCCCGGGGCACCGGGCCGCTGCTGTCCGGGCTCGCGGCGATCTGGCTCTTCGGCGAGGACCCAGGAGTGATCGGCGTCGCGGGGAGCTGGCCCTGCTCTGGCGGGACTACCGGCGGCAGGTGCTGGGCACCGCGGTGCTCGCCCCGCTGGCGTACGTGCTCGTGCTGATCGCGATGGTGACCGCGCCGGTCAGCGCGGTGGCGCCGTTGCGCGAGGTCAGCGTGCTGATCGCGGTCATCATGGGCGGGCGGTTGCTGGCCGAGGGGGACCTGCGGCGGCGTCTCCCCGCGGCGGGCGCCATAGCCCTCGGCGTCGTCGCCATCGCCCTTTACGCGTGACTCCTCCCCAATCTCCGCTGCTCGGAGCGGTACTCTGAGCTGCGATGTCTGAGATCACCGTCGTCCACCTGCTGCGCCATGGCGAAGTGGAGAACCCCAAGGGGGTGCTCTACGGGCGGCTTCCCGGGTACCACCTGAGCGATGCCGGCCGGCGCATGGCCGAGCTCGCGGCCGAGTGGTTCACCGGCCGCGACGTGGTGGCGCTGTTCTCCTCCCCGCTGGAGCGGGCCCGGGAGACCGCGGCGCCCCTGGCCACCGCGTTCGGCCTGCCCGTCGGCGTGGACGAGCGGCTGATCGAGGCCGGGAACAGGTTCGAGGGCCTGTCGTTCACCCGCCGCTCGTTGCGCGAGCCGCGGCACTGGTCGAAGTTCCACAACCCGTTCCGGCCGTCGTGGGGCGAGCCGTACAGTGAGATCGCGGCCCGGATGCTCGCCGCGGCCGAGCAGGCGCGCAAGGCCGGCGCCGGTCACGAGGTGGTCTGCGTGAGTCACCAGCTGCCCATCTTCACCGTGCGCCGGTTCGTGGAGCGGCGCCGGCTGTGGCACCGGCCGGACCGCCGGGAGTGCGGTCTGACCAGCGTGACCAGCTTCACGTACACGGACGACCGGATCGTGGCGGTGGACTACGCCGAGCCCGCCGGGCCGCTCGCCCGCCGTCCGGGCATCGCGGGGGCCTGAGGCCCACGCCGTTCGCCCGCGACGGTAGAGTCACAACTACTACGCTTTGTCGTTGAACCGACGCTGTCACCCGAGAGCCGATCCTCCTGTGTCGTTCCTTCGCCCTGATTCCCGTCCAGGCCCACGTCGCGCCGTGCCCGCCGCCGTCTGCGGCGCGCTGGCGGCCCTGCTGCTCGCGGGCTGCGCCGGTCAGGCCGCCGGCTCCGGGCCGGACGGCGCGGACAACCGCTACGTCGCCGGCGACGGCTCCAGCCGGAGCATCCCCGCCGCCGAACGGGCGCCCGCCCCCGCCGTGGCCGGCACCACGCTCGACGGCGAGCGCACGTCGCTCGCCGACCGCAAGGGCAAGGTCGTGGTGATCAACTTCTGGGCCTCCTGGTGCGCGCCCTGCCGGGCCGAGGCGCCGGCCCTGGAGGAGGTCGCCAAGGAGACCAAGGACGACGGCGTGGTCTTCCTCGGCATCAACATCAAGGACAACAAGGCGCCCGCGCAGGCCTTCGTCCGGAACTTCAAGACCTCGTATCCGAGCCTCTACGACCAGTCGGGCGCGGTCGCGATGGGCTTCCGGCGGACGGTCCCACCCTCGGCCATCCCCAGCACGCTCGTCATCGACCGCCAGGGCCGGGTCGCCGCCGTGGTGATCGGCCAGACCAACTACCGCGGCCTGAAGCGCCTCGTGGACCCGGTGGCGGCGGAACGCCCATGATCACCGGAGCGAGCCGCGCGGAGCGCGTGAGGCGGGTGAGCGACCCATGATCATGACATCGGTCGCCGACACGGTCTCCGCGGGCTCGCTGCTGCTCGCGGTGCCGATCGCGGCCGCCGCCGGGCTCGTCTCCTTCCTGTCCCCGTGCGTGCTCCCGCTGGTGCCCGGCTACCTGTCGTACGTCACCGGGATGACCGGCGCCGACCTCGGCTCCGGCGACCCGGCGGCGGGCCGGGGCCGGATGCTGCTCGGCGGGCTCGGTTTCGTGCTCGGCTTCTCCGCGGTGTTCGTCTCCGCCGGGCTGTTCTTCGGCGGGGTCGGCGGCCTGCTGCTGGAGTACGCGCCGGTGCTCACCCGCGTGCTCGGCGTGGCGACGATCGTGCTCGGCCTCGCCTTCCTGGGGCTCATCCCCGGGCTGCAGCGGGACCTCCGGGCGCTGCACCGGCTGCCCGCCGCCGGGCTGGCCGGGGCGCCGGTGCTCGGCGTGCTGTTCGGGCTCGGCTGGACCCCGTGCCTCGGCCCCACCCTGACCGTCGTCCAACTGCTCGCGTTCAGCGAGGCGAGCGCGGGCCGCGGCGCGCTGCTGTCCTTCGCGTACTGCCTCGGCCTCGGCCTGCCGTTCGTGGTCACCGCGGTCGCGTACCGCTGGGCGCTCGGCGCGTTCGGCGTGGTGAAGCGGCACTACCGGGTGGTCATGGGCCTCGGCGGCGGCATGCTCGTCACGCTCGGCCTGCTGCTGGTAACCGGCCTGTGGACGGACGTGACCGCCGGTCTCCAGGGCTGGGTCACCGGCTTCCGGACGGTGATCTGAGTGACGCAGACGACGCTCCGCGACATCGAGACCCGGCAGGACGGCGGGCCCCGGCCGGCCGGCCTCGGCCCGCTCGGCTGGCTGCGCTGGGGGTGGCGGCAGCTCACCTCCATGCGCACCGCGCTGATCCTGCTGTTCCTGCTCGCGGTCGCCGCGGCGCCCGGGTCGTACCTGCCGCAGCGCGGGGTCGACCCCGGCAAGGTCACCGCGTACTTCCAGCAGCACAAGGAGCTCGCGCCGATCCTGGACCGGCTGTCCCTGTTCGACGTCTACTCGGCGCCCTGGTTCGCCGCGATCTACCTGCTGCTGTTCATCTCGCTGGCGGGCTGCGTGATACCCCGGCTGGGGCAGCACACCCGCGCGCTGCGGGCCCGCCCGCCGGCCGCGCCGCGCAACCTGGGGCGGCTGCCGTACCACGCCACGTTCACCGTCACCGACGCTCCGGCGGACGTGCTCGCCGCCGCGCGCGCCACGCTCCGCGGCTACCGCGCCGACGGCACCGAGACCACGGTGGCGGCGGAGAAGGGCTACGCCCGGGAGACCGGCAACCTGCTGTTCCACTTCGCACTGCTCGCGCTGCTGCTCGCCGTCGGCGCCGGCGCGGCGTTCGGCTACCGCGGGAACGTGCTGCTCAACGAGGGGAGCGGGTTCGCCAACACGGTCGCCGCCTACGACAGGTACATCCCCGGCTCGCTGGTCGGGGCGGGGGACCTGCAGCCGTTCTCCGCGCACCTGGAGGACTTCGCGGCCACGTACGTGACCGAGGGGCGCACCCGCGGCCAGGCCTCGAGCTTCACCGCCAAGCTCCGCTACCGGGAGAGCCCGGAGAGCCCCGAGCGCCCCTACGACCTGCGGGTCAACCATCCGCTCGAGGTCGACGGCGCGAGGCTCTACCTGCTCGGCCACGGGTACGCGCCGGTCTTCAAGGTCACCGACGGCAACGGCGAGGTGCCCTGGGACGGGCCGGTGCCGTTCCTGCCGCGCGACCAGATCACCTACACCTCCGAGGGCGTGGTGAAGGCTCCCGACGCCGGGCCGGATCAGCTCGCCTTTCTCGGCTACTTCTTCCCCACCTCGGGCAAGACCGCGGACGGCAAGCTCACCTCCACGTTCCCCGCGCCCGATGACCCGACCGTCACGCTGCTGTCCTTCAAGGGCGACCTGGGGCTCGACGCGGGCGTGCCGCAGTCGGTGTACGCGATCGAGGCCAAGGGCCTCACCAAGATCGGCAAGTCCACCACGCTGCGGCCCGGGGAGACCCTGGAGCTGCCGGACGGCGCGGGCTCCATCACCTTCACCGGGTACCGGGAGTGGGCGAGCCTGCAGATCACCAGCGACCCGGGCCGTACCTGGGCGCTCGTGGCGGCGGTGCTCGCGATCGCCGGGCTGCTGCCCGCGCTGACCGTGCGCCGGCGGCGGGTCTGGGTGCGGGCCCGGGCCGGCGACGGGGGCCGTACCGTGGTCGAGGTCGGCGGGCTGACCAAGGCCGACGGCGACGGCTTCGCCCCCGAATTCGACGAGATCACCGAGGGGCTGCGGGCGCGCCTGCGCGCCGCGCCCCCGTCCGTTGGCGACAAGGAGTAGGCCGTGACCCCTTCGGCGTACGTGGCCGCCGCCCCGGCGGCGCAGGTGAACAGCGGCCTGGCGCAACTCAGCGACGACCTGATGATCATCGCGATCCTGGTCTACGCGGTGGCGCTGCTGGCCTTCACGATCGAGCTCGGGTACGGGCGGCGCCGCCGGACCGTGGCGGAGGCGGCCGAGGAGGCCGCGCCGGAGTTCGCGGGCGTCGCCGCGGCCGGCCGTACGACCGCGGCGGCCGGTGAGTCGGCGACGAGCGCGGTCGCGGGCGCTGGCGCAGTCACCGAGACCGGCGCGGCCGCGACCGGCGCGCCCGGGGCGAGTGCGGCCTCGGGCCGGCACGGGCCTGCGGACGACGCGGCCGGCGCGACCCACCGGGCCGGCGCGGTCGGCCTCGCCGCCACCGTGCTCGGGTTCCTCGTGCACGGTGGCATGGTGGCCACCCGCGGGCTGGCGGTGGACCGCTGGCCGTGGGGCAACATGTACGAGTTCGTCGCGGCGATCACGCTCGGTGCCGTGGGCACGTTCCTGGTGGTCGCGTTCCGCTACCGGGCCCGCTACCTCGGCGCGTTCGTGCTCATCCCGGTCCTGCTCGCGCTCGCCATCAACGTGCGCTACCTGTACGTGGACGCGGGCCCACTGGTCCCGGCGTTGCACTCGTACTGGATCGCCATCCACGTTACCGCCGCGATCATCGCCACCGGGGCGTTCACCGTCTCCGGCGCGTCGACCGTGATGTACCTGATGGCGGACCGCGCCGAGCGCAAGCGGGCGGCGGGGGAGGCCGTGAAGGGCGTGCTCGGGCGGCTGCCCGGCGCGGCGCTGCTGGACCGGCTGGCCCACCGGACCGTGGTCTTCGGCTTCCCGCTGTGGACGTTCGCGGTCATCGCCGGCGCGATCTGGGCGGACGAGGCCTGGGGCCGCTACTGGGGCTGGGACCCCAAGGAGGTCTGGTCGTTCATCACCTGGGTGGTGTACGCGGGCTACCTGCACTCCCGGGCGACCGCCGGGTGGCGCGGGCGCAAGGCGGCGATCGTCTCGCTGATCGGTTTCGCCTGCCTGCTGTTCAACTTCTTCGCCGTGAACATCCTGTTCAGCGGGCTGCACTCGTACGGGGGCGTTTAGCCCCGCCGAGGCGTGTAGTTCCCCCGAGGTCCGGCCTGGGGCCGGGCCCGGGCGGCCTGGGCGCCGCCGGGCTCAGTCGTCGTCGGTACGGTCGGGGTTGATGCGGCGGTCGAGACCGCGCAGGAAGTCGGGGTCGTCGTCGGGGCCCTTGGGCGCGGCCGTGGGGGACGCGGAGCCACCGAAGCCGCCCAAGTCATCGACACCGCCGAAGGAGGGGTCGACGAGGCCGGGCTCGCCGCTCGGCGCCGGGGGCGCCTGCGGGGCTTCGGCCGGGGTCTCGGCGCGCGGCGTCCGTGGCCGGCCGAGCACCAGCCACATCACCGCCCCGATGTGCAGGAGGGCGAGAATGAGTAGAACCCAGAGCGGTTTGGGGAGGTATCGACACTCTCGCGCGGGGGCGGTGAGCGCGTCGAACAGTGCGTAGACCCAGACCACCAGGGCGATCAGACCGATGAGTCCACCGAGCATCGCCATACTTCGAGACTAACCGCACTTGGGCCGTGCATAGTCCCGACCTTACTTTCCGGCCTCTTTGGGGACGATCGCGTTGCTGGAGGACAGGCCTTCCTGGACTGTAAATCGCCCGAGCATGCACCGCCGGTCATTGGGGTCAGACCGATATCCTCACGAATGGTGACCGATGATCACGAGGGGTGACGTTCAGCGTTCTCTCGGCTTACCCTGACGGCGACCCGCGTTCAGGGGAGGCTGTTGCATGCGGCTGTTCGACCTTCCCCGGCGTTCCCGGCCGGCCCGCGACGACCCCACCGGATCCGCGGCTCCCGGCGATCGGGGCCCGGAGTCCACCGGCCGGCACCGTCGGCCCGAGCAGCCCGATCCGGGCGAGCGCGACGAGCGTGCCCGGCGTTCCGAGCCCCGCTCGCTGCGGCAGCTGCTCGGCGAGTTCGGGCGCGACGCGCGGCGTCGCTCCCCGTACCCATCGCCACCGCGCACCGACACCCTGGAACGCCCGTCCGAAACCCAGGATCGCCGCACCCCGCGCCAGGACCCCCGAGACCGCGGCACTACGCGCCAGGACACCCGGGACCGCGGTGAGCGCGGTGAGCG